>JAQGMZ010000037.1 GCA_028292045.1 Polaromonas sp.
GCGGGCCTTGTCGCGCGGCACATCCTTGGCGCGCTTGCCGATGTAGCAGCCGAACTCCAGTTCAAAATCCAGCAGCTTGCTGTAGCTCGGCCAGATCACGTCGTCGTCCATGCCGATGGTCGCGAAACGGTTGCACTTGTAGTAGATCGGCTGGCGGTTGAAGGTGTCGATCACCCGGTCGTCGGCGCGGGTGTTCATGGCCGCCAGCGTGGCTTCGGGGTCGGGCGTGCGCAGGGCGCGCCCCTTGCGCGAGGCGGCAAACGCCTGGCGCAGGTGCAGCTCGAAGCAAGAGCAGTCGCGCATCTGGATTGGCGGCTGGATGGGCGCCAGCAGCTTGATGTCGCTGCGCTCGCGCACCGCCTGCGCGGGGGAGCGGGCCAGCAGGGCGCGGGCTTCGGCCAGCGCCTCGTCGCCGCCTTCAAGCAGCGTCTGCACGTTGAGCAGGCCCAGGCCGTCGCCGCCGCGCACCAGCTGGCTGGCCTGGCGCAGGTCGAGCACCTGCTGGTCGCTGTTGAAAAATGCGCCGGAACGCGGCAGGCCGTCTGCGCCCTGGAAAGTGACTAGTCGCATGGTGTTTCTCTTACTCTTGTTGGGTTGACAGGTCGGAAGCGCTCTTGGCCACGTTGCGGCGCAGCACGACGGGGGCGCCGCCATGGGCGCGCTTGCTCATCCATTGGGACAAGGAGGCGTCCATGTAGTCGGCATGGCCGGGAAACCAGTCCACCAGCGCCTGGGCCAGATCGCGCGCGACCTGGGGGTTGGCGCCCTGCGCCAGCAGCCCCTGCACTTCGCGCACCGACGCCAGCACGGCGGCATGCTCGTCGGCGTGGCATTGCGCGGCCGGAAAGGCGCTGCCGTCCATCCACTGTTGCTCCTGCCCGAAATGCGCCACCGCATGCCGTTCAAAATCTTCCAGGCGCCCGGGCAGTTCGGTGTCAAGGGCTTGCTGCAGGGCCGCGACGCATTCGACAAACTCGCGGTGCGTGCCGTCCATGGCGGGCAAGCCCAGCAGGAAGCTGTCGTTCCAGGCCATTGCCGCAGCCATTACATTTTCCCGGCAACCGGGATGCTGGCGCCCGTGATGGAGCGCGCATCGTCGGACAGCAGGAAGGCAATCACGCCGCTCAGGGCCTGGGTGGACACCCAGCGCGACACGTCGGCGTCCGGCATGTCGGCGCGGTTGGCCGGTGTGTCCAGCATGCTGGGCAGGACCGCATTGACGGTGATGTGGCGGTCCTTCACTTCTTCTGCCAACGCTTCGGTCAGCCGTGCGACGCCCGCCTTGGAGGCCGCGTAGGCGCCCATGCCGGCACCGGCCTTCAGGGCGGCCAGCGCGCCGACATTGACAATCCTGCCGGCCGGTTGGCGCAGCAGGTAGGGCAGCGCTTCGCGGCACGCGATCACGGCCGTTCGCAGGTTCATGGTGTAGAGCCGGTCCCAGGTGTCGACGGAACCGGTCTCCAGGGTTTCCCACTGGAAACCGCCGGCCACATTGACAATCGCGTCAATGCCGCCAAGCCGTTCGGCTACCGCTGCAAACGCCGCCGCCGCGCTGGCGGCGTCTCCCAGATCGACGGCGCCGACCACGGCCTGCATGCCGGCAACCTCGGTCTGCGGGGCGCGGTCCACCAGGGCAACGCGGGCGCCCCGGGCAGCCAGTTCAGCCCCCACGCTGCGCCCCAGCACGCCCAGGCCGCCGGTGACCAGGACACGTGGGGAAATCGGCATCTTCATGAACATAAAACTGTCTCGCTGGTCTTGTCGTGGAAAGGCGCCGGTGACCTGTTAAAAGGTCGGCAGGGAAGGCACCCTATGAATATATTCATTTATTCTATACAGTTTCGGTGATTCTGTTCATATATAAAATGGCTTGCCTGGCATTCGCCATGACTTGAGCCGCCCAACCGTCCGAAGGATTCAATCCGATGCAGAGAAAGCTTCCCCTCCTGACCGCCGAGACCACGCCATTCTGGCAAGGCGGCGCCACAGGGCAACTCAATATTTGCCATTGCAGCGCCTGCCAGCGGTTTTTTCACCCGCCGGCCCTGATCTGCCCAGGCTGCCAGTCGTTCGAGGTGGGTCCGCGCGCCGTGTCCGGCCGGGGCAAGGTCGCCAGTTTCACCATCAACCACCAGGCCTGGGTGCCTGACCTGCCCGTGCCCTACGTGGTCGCGATTGTCGAGCTTGCTGACCAGGCGGGCTTGCGCTTTTTGAGCAATATCGTGGGCATTGCGCCCGATGAAGTCCGGATCGACATGCCGGTACGGGTCGTTTTTGAACAGGTTGAGGACGTCTGGCTGCCGCTCTTTGAGCCGGACACCGCAGGAGAGCAGGCATGAACGCGCAACAGTTCGAGAAAAATGTCGCCATCACCGGCATCGGCCAGTCCGAAGTCGGCCGGCCATCCACCAAGTCGGCCATGCGCCTGAGCATTGATGCCGCGCTCGAAGCCATCGCCGACGCCGGCCTGCAGCGCAGCGACATTGACGGCATTGCCTGCTGGCCGGGCGACAACGACAACGGCAATCCCTTTTCGCCGGTCGGGCCCAACGCGCTCATGAGCGTGCTGGGCCTGAAGGTCAACTGGTACGGCGCGGGCTACGAAGGCCCAGGCCCGCTGACCGGCCTGATCAACGGCGCCATGGCGATTGCCGCCGGGCTGTGCAAGCATGTGCTGGTGTTTCGCACCATCACCGAGGCCAGCGGGCGCCTGAAGAACAAGGGCGCCAGCGCGCTGACCAACAAGACCATCGGGCGCGACGGCAGTTATTTCTGGCAGTGGTACACGCCGTTCAACGTCATGTCGGGCGTGAACCTGATGGCCCAGTACGCGCAGCGCCACTTTCACGACTACGGCACCACGCACGAGCAAATGGCGCAGATCGCCATGACCTGCCGGGCCAATGCGGTGCGCAACCCGAAGGCCGTGTTCCGCACGCCGATGTCGATGGACGACTACCTGGCGTCGCGCATGATCTCGACCCCGCTGCGCATGTTCGACTGCGATGTACATTGCGACGCCTCCACGGCCATCATTTTGTCGCGGGCGGATGCGGCCAGGGACGGCCCGAACGCGCCCATCCGGCTTGAAGCCATCGGCTCGGCACTGCACCAGCCGTGGTCGTGGGATCAGATCTCGCTGACCGACATGGCCTGCTTCGACGTGGGCCGCATGATGTGGTCGCGCACCGACCTGAAACCCAAGGATGTGGGCAGCGCCCAGCTTTACGACGGATTCTCCATCCTGACCATGATGTGGCTCGAAGGGCTGGGCCTGTGCCCGCGCGGCGAGAGCGGCCAGTTCATTGAAGGCGGCCAGCGCATTGCGCTCAATGGGCAGCTCCCCATCAACACCAACGGCGGCCAGCTGTCGGGCGGGCGCACGCACGGCCTGGGCTATGTGCACGAAGCCTGCACGCAGCTATGGGAACGCGCCGGCGAGCGCCAGGTGGCGCCGCACCAGGTGGCGGTGGCGGCGGCCGGCGGCGGCCCCCTGGGCGGCAGCGTGTTGTTGGTCAAAGAGTAAACAAGCTAGGGCATCTACTCACTACATTTCATTCATCTGAATATAGAATCAATTTCTATATTTAGATTTTTATGCTGGCTATTCATAGACCGCCCTTTGCGTTCCCGCCAGCTTGACTCCTCTTTTCCAAGAAAGCCGTTGATGTCCACTCCTGGCACCGAGCGATCCGCTGCGGCGATCGACCTGACTGAATTTCGGCTCCACTGGCGCGTGGTGTTCCTGGCCATGCTGGGTTTGGGCGTGGCCGCCAATGCGTCTATGCTCTACGCTTTCGGGCCCTTGGTCATTCCGCTGCAAAACGCGTTTGGCTGGAGCCGGGGCGACCTGCAGACGGCGGTCAGCTTCCTGTTTGCCGGCGCGGTGATTGCCGCGCAGCTGGTGGGCTGGCTCAACCACCGGTACGGCATGCGCCGGGTCACGGTGGTGTCGCTGGTGGCCCTGTCGCTGGTTTTTGCGTTGATGACGCAGATGGGTGCGTCGATCTGGTGGCTCTACCTGATGTTCACGCTGCTGCCGATTGCCGGCATGGGCACCATCCACATCACCTGGAGCCACCTGGTCAACCTCTGGTATGAACGCAACCGGGGCCTGGCGCTGGCGGTGATGCTGTCGGGCACCGGCCTCTCAGCCGTTTTTATTCCTTCGGCCGTCACCTGGGTGATCGGGCGCTGGAACTGGCAGGCGGCGTTTGTGCTGCTGGCCCTGCTGCCCGTGGTGCTGGTGCTGCCGCTGGCGTTGCGCTGGATGGAAACCCCCGCCCGGCGTCGCGCGGTGCTGGCGGCCCAGAGCGGCGCTGCACCGGAAGTGCTGGGCATGCCCTTTGGCCAGGCCCTTCGATCCGGCAAATTCTGGATGCTCAATCTCGCATTGGCCGTCTTTGTCGGTGCAATGGTCTCGATGGTCAGCAACACCGTGCCGCTGCTGCGCGACAAAGGCTTGTCGGCCGCAGAAGCCAGCCAGATTTTTGCCGGGTTTGGCATCTCGCTGATCGTCGGGCGCGTGCTGGTGGGCTACCTGATCGACCGCCTCTGGGCGCCCGGGGTGGCCGCCGTGGCGCTGGTCATGCCCGCCATCGGCTGCCTGTTGCTGGCCACGACCAGCATCGACCAGACCGGCTACCTGATCCTGGCCACGGTGCTGATCGGCATAGGCACCGGGGCCGAATTCGACATTGCGGCTTTCCTGGTTTCGCGCTACTTCGGCATGCGCGCCTACGGCCGGCTCTTTGGGGTGCATGTGAGCCTGATCACGGTGGCGTCGGCCCTGGCGCCCTGGTTGTTCGGCCTGCTCTACAACTCGACCGGCTCCTACACGGCCATGCTGACAATTTGCGGCGCGATCTTCCTGGTGGCGCCGCTGCTGCTGCTGCCCCTGGGGCGCTACCCGGTATTTCACGCTGAAAACACTTTGAAAGGATTTGCATGACTGTCATCAACAAGGTCGTGATCGTCGGTGCCGGGCAAGCCGGCTACCAGGTGGCGGCTTCGCTGCGCCAGGAAGGTTTTGAAGGCCAGATCACGCTGCTGGGCGACGAACCCGGCGTGCCTTACCAGCGCCCGCCTTTGTCCAAAGCCTACCTGCTGGGCAAGATCGGGACCGCAGCGCTGCGCTTTCGGCCACCGGAGTGGTTCGAGCAGCAGCGGGTGGAGCTGGTGCAGGCCAGCGTGCGCCGCATTGACCGGGACGCCGGCTGCGTGGTGCTGGCCAATGGCGAATCAGTGCCTTACGACCACCTGGTGCTGGCAACCGGCGCCCGCAACCGCGTGCCCTCGATCCCGGGCATCGAACTCGACGGGGTCATGGGCATTCGCACACTGGCCGATGCCGAAGCACTGGCCCCGCGCCTGGCTGAAGCCAGCCAGGTGGTGGTGATTGGCGCCGGCTTCATCGGCCTTGAGTTCGCGGCCGTGGCAGCCGCCAAAGGCGTGTCGGTGCAGGTGGTGGAACTGGGAACGCGCCCCATGGCCCGCGCCTTGTCGCGGCCGATGTCCGAGATGTTCAGCACGGCCCACACCGGCTGGGGCGTGACGATGAACTACAACCAGACGGTCACGGGCATTCTCGGCGTAGCCGGCAAGGTCACCGGGGTGCAGATGGGCGACGGCGTCGGGCTGCCTGCCGACCTGGTGGTCTACGGCATTGGCGTGGTGCCCAATGCCGAACTGGCGACACAAGCGGGCTTGAAAGTGGCCAACGGCATTTGCGTGGACGCGCACCTGCTGACCAGCGACCCGGCCATTTCCGCCATTGGCGACGTGGTGAGTTTTCACAGCCCGCTCAGCGCGGTGCCGATTCGGCTTGAATCGGTTCAAAACGCGGTGGACCAGGCACGCAATGTGGCCGGCCGCCTGATGGGCAAGTCCGTGCCCTACGGCGCCCTGCCCTGGTTCTGGACCGACCAGGGCGACCTGAAGCTGCAAATTGCCGGCTTGTCGGACGGCCATGACCATACCGAATTGCTGGGGTCCGCCGAAAGCCGGAAATTGAGCGTGCTGTGCTTTCGCCTAGGCCAACTGGTGGCGGTGGAATCGTGCAACCGGCCAGCCGACCACATGGCGGCCCGCAAGGTGCTCTCCCGTGCGCCGCGCCTCACCGCCGAGGAAGTGGCCGCACCGGATTTCGACCTCAAGGCCTACGAGCTTGCAACCCGGGATCCGGTCTGAAAGCTGCCGCAACTTCAAATAAGCATCTGATCGTGGATGCCCTTTCCTGAAACAAAAATGGCCCTTCCGGGCCATTTTTGTTTCCTGCGTCAAACTCGCTGGTTCAATGGATTCCCAGGTAGTCGGCTTTGCCCAGTTCCACGCCGGCATGGCGCAGCAGCGCGTAAATGGTCGTGGCGTGGAAGAAGAAGTTGGGCTGCACCCAGCGCTGGACAAAATCATTGCGGCTGAATGTCAGGGCTTCCTTGCCGCGCTGCGGCACCACGATTTCCTGGATGGCACTGCCATCGACCTGTTCCGGACTTAAAGCTTCCAGATACACCAAGGTGTGTTGAATCCGCTGGCTCAGGTGCGCAAGGGTGGTGTCTTCATGCGCCACGGCTGCCATTTCCACGCCGCTCAGGCGCGCCGCGCCGAGTTTGGCCACTTCGCAGGCGATCATGACCTGCTTGTCAAAGGCCAGCATGTCGGGCGCCAGCCGCAGCGCCAGGTAAGCGGCACTGTCGGTGCCTTTGGCGCTGGCGTGGGCCTGGGCCTTGTCCAGCCAGGCCAGGATGTTGCGCAGCATCTGCGCATGGCTGGTCACGAGTACGGAATGCAGGGAGAGGCTCATAACTTGTTGTTTCCTTGACGTTCAAAAAATTGGCGCATGGGCACCAGCGACGGCGCGTGGCTGGTGAAGCCGCCGTCCGCCATCATGGTGTGCCCGGTCACGAAAGAAGCTTCGTCGCTGGCCAGGAAAGCCACCACATCGGCAATCTGGCGCGGGCTGCCCAGCGAAGGGGTCAGGTGCTGGTCGAGCAGGATTTGCTTGATCTCTTCAGGCACCGATTTTTGCGCGTGCTCGTTGAGCACGAAGCCGATCACGATGGCGTTGGAGCGAATGCCCTGCTTGCCGTACTGGGCGGCAACCATGCGGCTCAAGGCCAGGAGGGCGGCTTTCGAGCAGGCATAGGCCGTCAGCGAAGCGTCGCCCATGACCCCGAAACCCGAGGAATTGTGGATGATGGAGCCGCCGCCGTTCTTGAGCATTTCAGGAATCACATGCTTGCAGCACAGCATGGCACCGCGCGCATTGACGTCCAGGGTGCGGTCCCATGCCTCGATCTCGACATTGCAGACATCCCGGTCGGCATGGCGGGTGGGGGTGTCCAGCGCGGCGGCATTGTTGAGCAGCACGTCGATGCGGCCCCAGTGCGCGGACACCGCAGACACCATCGTCTTGATGTCGCTCTCGGAACTGACGTCGGTTTTCAGGGCCAGGGCCTGGCCGCCTTGGGCTTCTATGGCGGCCACGACTTCCTGCGCCGCCGCCAGGTTGATGTCGGTCACCGCAACGCGGGCGCCATGCAGGGCCAGCACCCGGGCGCATTCGGCGCCCAGGCCATTGCCGGCACCGGTCACGATGGCCACGCGGCCGGCCAGTTTTTTGTCGAGCATGTTTTCTTCTTTCCTGATTTCCTGTTGTTTTTATTCGCCGGAAAACTGGGGGGCGCGCTTCTCGCGAAAGGCGAGCGCCGCTTCCCTCACGTCCTGCATCGGCGCCAGCAGCGAAAACAGTTCAAGCTCCAGATCAAGCCCGCTTTTGAGATCGATGCGGGTTGCCGCGCGGGCCGCCTGCTTGGCAAAGGCGGTCGCCATAGGCGGCTTGGCGGCAATGCGGCAAGCCAGCTCCGACACTTCCTGAAGAAAAGTCTCGCACGAGCTGGCGACACGGCTGACCAGCCCGATCGTGCGCGCCTCTTCAGCGTTCATGCGTTCGCCGGTGAGCAAGATGTCCATGGCCCGCCCGGCGCCCACCAGGCGCGACAGGCGCTGGGTTCCGCCGCCGCCGGGAATCAGGCCCAGGCCGGTTTCCGGCAGGGCCAGCACGGCATCGGGCGCGGCGAAACGGATGTCGCAGGCCAGCGCCAGTTCAAGGCCGCCACCCATGCAAAAGCCGTGAATGGCCGCAATGACCGGTTTTTCAGTACGGTCCAGCGCTTCGATCCAGCGCGCCTTTTCCATCCGGCGCCGCACTTGCAAAGAGGTTTCCTTGCCCCGGCTTTCCTTGATGTCGGCACCGGCGCAAAACCCGCGCGCGCCCTGGCCGCGGATGACGATGACGCCAATGCCGGGGTCGGCCTCCAGTTCGGCCAGCGCCTGGGGAACGCCCCGGCGGATGTCGTCATTGATGGCATTGATCTGGCCGGGCCGGTTCAGGACGATCCAGCCGATCCGTCCGTCGCGCTCGACGCGGACAGCCGCTTCGAGCGGTTGGGCCAGGGGCGTTATTGAAGTTGCAGCATGCATGGTCGCTGATCCCGGGGTGGTCAAAGTTCGTGAAATTCGAAAAGCTGGCCGCGCAGCTCTGTCGGGTCAACCCGGATCAGTGACTTTCCGCCCACGGCCTCGGACTCGTCGATCCAGGTGAAACGCGTGCCGCGCGCTTTCAGGTCCTCGGCCTTGGCCGCCAGGCCGTTGACGGCGATGCGGATGTAGTAAGGGCCCGGGCCCCATGAATTGAGGTAGACGCCGGCGTCGCTGTCCCAGCGGGTCGCTTCGATCACTTCGAGCGAGGCGCTGTTGGCCAGGCCGAACTTCATCGTCGCCTTGCGGTAGCCTTCGCTTTCCAGCGCCTGCACCGGGCCGCTGGGCTCCCAGTCCAGGTTGGCGGAAACACGTCGCAGGGTTTCGTCCAGGTCGCGCACCAGATAGCCGCGCGCCGAAACCCGCACCATCTGGCCGGGCTCCGGGTTGGGCAGCTGGGGCGCTGGAACCGCAAACGTTTCAGGCGGCAGCTGCAGGGGCTCGTTGCACATCACCTCGATGCACAGCCCGCCGTCCACGGAAGGCTCATAGTGCGGATCTTCCGGCGTCACGCCCAGCCACAGCCGGTCGAACGGCATGTCGGGGGTGCGCTGCGCCAGGCGAAAACGCAGCTTCCTGCGCATCAGCTTGTCCACCAGCGCGGAAAAACGGTCTTTCGGCAAGGTCAGAACGATCGAATGCGTCAGCATCGGGCGGTGCTCGCCCTGGTAGGCCATCAGGCTATCCAGAAAATCGTGGAACATCGGGTCGCCCAGGTTGGGCTTGTCCAGGTGCCACTGCGGCTCGACACGCGTGGGGGAAATCGCCAGCGACTTGTGCACCCGCAAAAAGTGCGCAATGTAGGGATGGTCCTCGAACGCCTGGCGCCAGCGCGGGTGGCCGTAGATGCCCAGCTTGGACACCAGCAGCTCGGCCATGCCGTCGGGGTCGGCCACCATCATGTCGGCGCTCATCAGTAAATCAAACATGGTCCACTCCGTTGTATTTTTGGAAAAATTGCGTTCAGGCTGCCACTGCCGGCTTCAGGCTGGCGGCAAGCTGTTTAGGCTTGGGATTGAGCAGGAAGTGCGACAGCGCGGGAATCAGCACGAGGGCGCCCACCATGTTCCACAGGAACATGAAGCTGAGCAGGATGCCCATGTCAGCCTGGAACTTGATGGGCGACCAGGCCCAGGTGATCACGCCGGCCGCCATCGTCAGGCCGACCAGCGCCACCACGCGGCCGGTGAAATCCAGCGAACGCCGATAGGCTTCCTTCAGCGTGGCGCCCTGGCGCTGCATGGCCAGTTGCACGCTCAGCAGGTACAGCGCATAGTCCACGCCGACGCCCACGCCCACCGCAATCACCGGCAGCGTCGCGACCTTCAGTCCGATGCCGAGCCACACCATCAGCGCCTTGCACAGGATGGTGGTGATGATCAGCGGAATCATGGCGACGATGGTGGCGCGCAGGCTGCGAAAGGTCAGCAGGCACAGCAGGGCCGTGGCGCCATAGACCGCCAGGTACATCTTGATCACGCCGCGCTCGACCTCGATGTTGGTGGCCGCTTCAATGCCGGCGCTGCCCGCCGCCAGCAGGAAGCGCGTGGGCCGCTCTCCGCCTTCAGGCGTGTTGTAGCGCGCGGCGAAGTCTTCGCTCACCTTGAGCACCCGGGCCAGCGTGTCGGCCTTGTGGTCGCTCAGGTAGGCGATCAGCGGTGACACCGAGCATTTCTGGTTGGTGATGTCGGGCGATGAAATCATGGCCGCCGACACGGCCGCATTGGTGATCGCCTGGTCGCGGCTGATCGTCAGCCACTTGCCGCTGCCCTCGGACAGGCCGGCCGTGATGAAGCGCGTCATGTCGGCCACCGAGTTGGTCGCCTGCACGCCGGGCGTCTGGCGCAGCTCCAGCGCCAGCTGGTCCATCAGCCGCAGCGACTCGTAGTAGCGGCAGCCGTCCTCGTCGGTCTTCATGATCACGACGAACTGGTCGCTCGACAGGCCATAGTGCTGGGTGATGAAGGCGTTGTCCTTGTTGTAGCGCGAATCGGCGCGCAGCTCGGGCGCGCCCGGGTCCAGGTCGCCAATGCGCAGGTCGCGCATCACCCAGGCGCTGAAACCCGTCAGCAGGCAGGCCACGGCAATGGCGGCAATGGCGCCCTTGCGCTCGGTCAGCAGGTCCAGCCCCTGCCACAGCTTGGCCAGCAGGCCGCGGCCCTGCTCCACGTCGCGGTCTTCCACCAGCGCGCGCCGTGCGGCGGCAGGACTCACGCCGATATAGGAAAGCGTGACCGGAATCAAGACCAGCTTGGTGAAGATCAGCACCGTGACGCCGATGCTGGTGGTGATGGCCAGGTCGCGGATGACCGGGATGTCGATGATGATCAGCACGGCAAAGCCGACGATGTTGGTCAACAGCGCGGTCAGACCGGCCATGAACAGGCGGCGAAAGGTGTAGCGCGCCGCCACATACTTGTGCGTGCCGCGGCCCACGTCCTGCAAAATGCCGTTCATCTTCTGCGCGCCGTGCGACAGGCCGATGGCAAAGATCAGGAAAGGCACCAGGATGGAATACGGGTCCAGCTGGTAGCCCAGCAGGTACATCAGGCCGAGCAGCCAGACCACGCCGGCAACCGCCACCGTGACCAGCAGCAGCGTGCTGCGCACGCAGCGCGTGTAGAAAAAGACGAACACGGCGGCCACTGCGACGGACACGCCAAAGAACAGCATCACCTTGTACAGGCCGTCGATCAGGTCGCCGACGATCTTGCCGAAGCCGACAATGTAGACGCCGACCTTGTCGCTCTCGAACGAGCGGATGTCGCGCTCCAGCGTCTTTGAAAATTCGCCGTAGTTGAGCGGCTTGCCGGTTTGCGGATTGACGTCCAGCAGCGGCGTGACAATCATGGTGGACTTCAGGTCGTTGGCCACCAGGCTGCCGACAATGCCGGCCTTTGAAATATTGGTGCGCAGCTTGTCGATGGACGCGGGCGTTCCGCTGTAGTCGGCCGGCATGACGGCGCCCCCGGTGATGCCCTCTTCCGTGACCTGGCGCCAGCGCACGATTGGCATCCAGAGCGACTTCATCCATGAGCGGTCGACTCCGGGAACCAGATACAGCTTGTCGTTGAGCTTGCGCAGGGTTTCCAGGTACTCGGCGTCGTAGATGTCGCCGGTCTTGTTTTCGACAACGATGCGGATGGTGTTGCCCAGTCCCGGCAACTCGACCTTGTTGGCCAGGTAGTTCTTGATGTACGGGCTGGACGAAGGCATCATCCGCTCGAAACTCGCATTCACGTCCAGCCGCGTCGCGAAGAAACCGAGGATCAGGGTCGCTATCAGGCAGACCAGCAAAACCGGCGCGCGGTTGTTGAAAATGAAACGTTCCAGCAGGTTGCCGGAACGCGGATCGAAATCGCGCAAGTCCCGGATTACAGGCATGGCGGGATTTCCGGCGTGACCGCTCATAGTAGTGTCTCTTTCATGGTGACTTGTCAGCGAACGGGCGGCTCGGAAACGACGCTGCCGTCAATCTCGATGCTGCCAATGCCATTGAGCCTGGCCAGCGCGATGCGCTTGCCGCTGCTGGCGACTGCGCCCAGGACCTCTCCCATGACGGGTGCTTTCAGCATGGTGGTACTGCGCAGATCCGGGGACACGGCCAGTACCTGGCCGGCCTGGGAAATCAACATCAGCTGGTTTTCGGCCAGGCTGACGGCGGCAACGATGTGGGCATCGACGCCGGTTTCGATCTTGGTCCAGGCCGCATCCGGGCTGGCTTGCGCATAGGCATTGCCGCGCAGGCCGAAAGCCAGCAGCCGGGTGCCGCTGAGGTTCAGGCCGAAAAAGGTTCCCGCATACGGCGTTTCCACCTTGACGAAACGCTGGCTGGCGGTGTCCAGGCGCAGCAGCAGGCCTTGCTCGCCGGCGATGTAGCGCTGTGCGCCCTCGCCGGTCACGGAATACAGGTGAAAACTGCGTGGATTGTCGAGCTGCTCGATCACCGGCTCCCACTGCTTTCCGCCGTCGACGGTGCGCAGGATCAAGCCGAATGCGCCGACCAGGTACCCTTCATTGGCGTCGGCAAACCAGACGTCCAGGAACGGCGAAGGCAGCACATCCGGCGTGGCGGACTGCCCGACCGAACGCTCGACTTCCTGCAGCATGACATCGGCTTCTTTCTGGCCGGCCTTGGCTCGCGCCGTGTAGCTGCTGCGCAGCAGCGTCAGCACCGACTTGCCGTCCAGCACTTTTTGCCAGGTGGCGCCGTTGTCGGCCGTGCGCAGCGCCACGGCATCGTGGCCGACGGCCCAAGCCTGGCCCTCGCCGGTGAACTTCACAGACACCAGGTCCGTGCTGACCGGGCTGGGCATCTGCTTCCAGGTGTCTGCCGAATCATTGGACACCAGGATCAGGCCGCGCGGCCCGACGGCGATCAGCTGTTTGCCCTGCCGGGCAACGCCCGTGGTCAGTCCCTTGCTGGCAAAGGCCGATGCCTTCGTGGGAACGTCTATCGGATCAGGCAGGCTTGCCCGCTGGCCTGCTGGCACTGCGCCGATGGTCAACGCAGTGCCAGCCACAAGCAGGCTGGCCAGCAAAGGTCGGTAACGCATGATCATTTTTCCTTTCCTGGCCACCGACACGATCACCTGACCGTCTCACGGGCCACGATGGCCTCGGGATTCAGTTCGCGCTCTGATTTGGCTTTGGCTGGGAGCTGGTAGCCGCCGACCGTGACGTCGTTGGTGTAGGCATACTGGCCCTTGTTGAAGTCATAGATGACCTGGCGAACGGCCCATGGCAATTTCTGGTGATAGAGGTTGATCATGCCGTTGAACATCGAACGGTAGAGCTGCCCATTCTGGTCGAAGGCATCGTAGTTCGCCGCGCCGGTCATGTCTTCGTCAAAGTAATAGATGCGCTTGGAATAGGCGTGGCGCATGCCGGCCTTGAGCGTAGCCTCGACCACCCACACGCGGTGGAGTTCCCAGCGCTCGCAGGCCGGGTTGGCAAACTTCGGAAGCAGCGCCATGGCGGGCGCCGGGCATTCGAACACGTTTTTGTACGAGTTGTAAGGCAGGTACATCTCCTTCATGCCGTTGAGCTTGAAGTCGAAGCGGTCCATTTTTCCGGAGAAAACGAACAGCTCGTCGAACAAGGTCACGCCGCCCATGCTGGCCACCGGCGTGTCATAGGCAAACTCGGGCGACTGCTTGACGCGGCGCTGCCCCGGCGTGTAGCTCCAGGCGCGGCGCGGCTTGTCCACCGGGTCGATGTAGTCGACCAGGCCGGTGGCTTCGCCAGCACGGCGCGCGGGCGCGGTGGTGACCGAGTACACGCGCCAGGCCATGGTCGGGTCGCGGTCGTCCAGGTCGGTCTGGTACCAGACGCCGTCGGTCAGCGTCTGCTGCTGCGCCGTCATGGTCGGCGTACCGGCCGAGTCAACGACCCATGAGCGCGACGACGAAGTGGTGATGGCGGTGTCGCCCTGGTAGCGAAGGGACTGGTTCCACATCACTTCCTGGCCCGTTTTGGGGATCGGGAACGGCAGGCCGCCACGGCACAGCGTCTCGACGGCCAGGCCGTCCTTGGTCAGCTTGCAGGTGGTGGCGTTGCGCACGTTGGCCTTGAGCACCTTGTCCGGGTAGCTTGCTGAACGGCGCGACGGGTAGATGTCCATGTAGTAGCTCGGGTTGAGCTTCATCAGGTGCATCTGGCCTTCGCTGAGCTTGGCGGCATGCTCCTGCATGTTCTTGGAATCGATGCGCAGCACAGGCTTGTCAGCCTTGAACGGATCGGCCCAGGCGCCGCTGCCCGCCTTGAAGTCGGCCGGAGGGGTGGCAATGCCGCCGGTGTAGGCCGGAATGGTTCCTTCAGCATTGCCGGCCTTGATGCCGCCAAATTCGGTCAGGGTGGTGCCCAGCTTTTTTGCCTCTTCCGCGCTGACGGCGGCAAAGCCGGGGGCGGCCAGGAGGGCGATGGCCGCGGCCAGGAGTGTGTGCTTGAGATTCATGGTTCGGTTTCCAGTCAGGTATGGTTAGAACGAGGTCTTGTAGG
>JAQGMZ010000051.1 GCA_028292045.1 Polaromonas sp.
GGCGTCGAAATGGATCGACAGGTCCACCAGGTATTCGACCTTGCGCGCGCTCAGGCCAGCGGCCCGCATGTCGTCCACCTTCAGGCGCAGCACATGCGCCGGCGTCATTTCCTGCGGCAGGGCGGCAAAGCGGTGCCAGACGGTTTGCGCGGCTTTCACCGAAATCTGCTGACCGACGATGCTGCGCGCCAGCGTGCTGAAGGCATCGCCGCGCGACTGCAGGCAGGTGTTGCCGTACTGCGGAATCAGCCGCTTCATCACCCGGTCTTTTTTGACCAGGTGCTTGCAGGCGTCCAGCCAGTAAGGCGGCAGGATGACGGCCGGCTCCGGCACGCCCGCCTTGTCGGTGAGCTCGATGGGCGCCGGGTTCATCGCATCGGTCGCTAATGTGCTTTTCATAGCTCTATGAACACGACTGGTTTGCGCAAAAGAGCCAAAACAATTGTATTTTTCATGCTTTCACTTCCCAGCTGGTTCCTTGGGGCGAATCCTTGAGCACAATGCCCCGGGCCAGCAGCCCGGTGCGGATGCGGTCAGCCGCTGCAAAATCCTTGGCGGACTTGGCATCGGCCCGTTGGGCAATCAGCGCCTGGATGCTGGTCTCGTCCAGCCCAGCGCCCGCCTGCAAATAAGCCGAAGGAACGCCCTGCAGCACGCCCAGGCAGCCGCCCAGCGCCTTGAGCAGCCCTGCCCGTTCGGCCGACCTGGTCTTGTTCACCTCACCCGCCAGCTCAAACAGCACGGCCAGCGCTTCCGGCGTGCCAAAGTCTTCGTCCATGGCCGCCTTGAAACGAGTCGCGTACGGGTCGGACCAGTCCAGCGGCACCGCTGCGGGCGCCACCAGATCAAGCGTGGTGTACAGGCGCTTGAGCGAATTGCGCGCATCGTCCAGATGCGCATCGCTGTAGTTCAGCGCGCTGCGGTAATGCGCGCGCAAGATGAAAAAGCGCACGGTTTCGGTGTCGTACTTTTCCAGCACTTCGCGAATGGTGAAAAAGTTGCCCAGCGACTTGGACATTTTCTCGTTGTCCACCCGCACAAAGCCGTTGTGCATCCAGAACCGCGCCAGAGGCTTGCCATGCGCGCCTTCGCTCTGGGCAATCTCGTTTTCATGGTGCGGAAACTGCAGATCGGCGCCGCCGCCGTGGATGTCGAACGTTTCACCCAGCGCCGCGCAGCTCATGGCCGAGCATTCGATGTGCCAGCCGGGCCGGCCCATGCCGTAGTCGTGGCCCAGCACCGCGCTGTCCCATTTGGCGTCTTCGGGCTCGGTGTCCTTGGCTGATTTCCACAACACGAAATCCAGCGGGTCGTCCTTGCCCTCCAGCACGGCCACGCGCTCGCCGGCACGCAATTCGTCAAGCGACTTGCCCGACAGCTTGCCATAGCCCGGGAATTTGCGCACCGAGTAATTCATGTCGCCGTTGCTGCCCCGGTAGGCCAGCCCCTTGCTTTGCAGCGTGCCGATCATGGCCAGCATGTGCGGCACGTAGTCGGTCGCGCGCGGCTCCAGCGTGGGCGGCTCGATGCCCAGGGCGCCAATGTCCTGGTGCATGGCCAAAATCATCTCGTCGGTGAGCGCGCGGATGGTAATGCCGCGCTCCACTGACCGCTTGATGATCTTGTCGTCGATGTCGGTGATGTTGCGCACATAGGTGACCTGGTAGCCGCTGACCTTGAGCCAGCGCTGCGCGACGTCAAAAGCCATCATCATGCGGGCATGGCCGATATGGCACAGGTCGTAAATGGTCATGCCGCAAACATACATGCGGACCTGGCCGGGAACAAGCGGGGAAAAATCTTCTACGGCACGCGACAGCGTGTTGTAAATGCGAAGGCTCATGGAAATTGTCTGGATGCGTGGTCTGACGTCGAAATGCCAGAAAAGGAAAAAGGAAAAACCCTGCATATCCATGCGCCACCGGCGGCGATGGCACTTCAATGGATGTCGAATTCTTGGTTCAAAGCCAGTAGAAAACAACAGGACAAGGAGGGTGACTATACCCCCTCGGCTAGAATTAATCAGTCGATCGAGCCGCGTCCCGCCCGTGCAGCAGCGTTGAAACCCGGCGGGGCGCAAACTGGCTCAACACCCTTGTTCAACTCTGGCACGGCCCTAAATTTCACAAAAACAACGAGAGCGTCATGCCCCTGCGAACTTTCATTTTTTGCAAGCCCCTGTCCTGGTTACTGGCTGGCCTGACGCTGCTGGCGCTATTCGGCGCGGCGCCTGCCCGTGCCGACGAGTACACGGAAGTCAACCGCCTCATCAGCGCCAGGCAGTTCCCCGAAGCCCTGGCCAGCGCCGACAAATACCTCGCCACTTCGCCGCGCGACCCGCAAATGCGCTTTCTGAAAGGCGTCATCCAGGGGGAAACCGCTAAAACCGCTGAAGCCATGGAAAGTTTTGCCCAGCTCAACCGCGATTACCCCGAACTGCCCGAGCCCTACAACAACCTAGCGGTCCTGTATGCCGGGCTGGGCCAATTCGACAAGGCCCGGGAATCGCTGACCATGGCGCTGCGGCTGAACCCGCGCTACGCCACGGCGCATGAAAACCTGGGCGACGTGTACGCCCGCCTGGCCAGCCAGTCCTACAGCCGGGCGCTGCAGCTCAATGCCGGCAATGCCGCCCTGCCCCCCAAGCTGGCACTGGTCAACCAGTTGCTGCTGCCCGCCGCCCAGCCAGCAGCGCCCGCCAGGCTGCCTTGAATTCACTGTCCACCCTTACCAAGACCCCCCACATGAATCTGCCCAATTTTTCTTTCAAGCGCCGCACCCTGGGCGCACTGCTCGCCTCGCTCACGCTAAGCCTGGGCGCCAGCCTGGCCCTGGCCGCCGATCCCGCCTCGCCTAAAGTCAAGTTCGCCACGAGCGAAGGCGACTTCACGGTCGAGGTCTACCCCGACAAGGCGCCAAAAACCGTTGCCAATTTCCTGCAGTACGTCAGGGACAAGCACTACGACGGCACGATTTTCCACCGTGTGATCAGCAACTTCATGGTGCAGGGCGGCGGCTACGACGGCGCCTATGCCGAGAAAAAAACCCGCGCGCCCGTGGCGCATGAGGGCCGCGAGGCGCTGGCCAAGGGCGGCCCGAAAAACACCGTGGGCACGCTGGCCATGGCCCGCACGAACGACCCCGATTCCGCTTCGTCGCAGTTTTTCATCAACGTCAACAGCAACGATTTTTTGAACCCCAGCGCACAGGCTCCTGGCTACACCGTGTTCGGCAAGGTCGTCAGCGGCCTGGACGTGGTCAACAAGATCAAGGCCGTGCCCACCGGCAGCGGCGGCCCGTTTCCCTCGGACGTCCCCAAAACGCCCGTCGTCATCAAATCCGCAACCCTCGTCAACTGATCCCCTAAGGAAAGACACCATGAGCAACCCGAAAGTAGAACTGCACATCGCCCAGCACGGCGTCATCACGCTCGAGCTCGACGCCGCCAAGGCGCCCAAGTCGGTCGCCAACTTTTTGAGCTATGTGAACAAGGGCCACTACGACGGCACCGTGTTCCACCGCGTGATACCCGGCTTCATGGTGCAGGGCGGCGGCTTTGCCGTCGGCATGACGCAAAAGCCGACCGACGGAGAGATCGAGAACGAAGCCACCAACGGCCTGAAAAACGACATGTACACCGTGGCCATGGCCCGCACCAATGCGCCGCATTCGGCCAGTTCGCAGTTTTTCATCAACGTCGGCAACAACGGCTTCCTGAACCACACCGGGCAAAACGCTTCGGGTTGGGGATACGCCGTGTTCGGCAAGGTGGTTTCGGGCACCGAGGTAGTCGACAAGATCAAGGCCGTCAAGACCGGCCGCAAAGGCTTTCATGACGATGTGCCCATGGAAGACGTCGTGATTGAAAAAGCCGTCGCGCTGGCCTGATGCGCCCGCCATCGACCCTGCCCCCGGTGGCCGAGCTTGTGGCTCCGCCGTCGTGGTGCACGGTCGATTTCATTTCTGACCTGCACCTTCATGCCGGCGATGCCGCCACCCTGGCCGTCTGGCAGGCGTACCTGGCCCAGACCCCGGCCGATGCGGTGTTCATGCTGGGCGACCTGTTCGAAGTCTGGGTAGGCGACGACTGCGCCCGCCCGGATGGCACAGCCGCCGAGCCCAGTTTTGAATCCGCCTGCGCCCAGGTGCTTCGCCAGGCCGCCGGCCAGCGGGCATTGTTCTTCATGCACGGCAACCGCGATTTCCTGGTGGGGAACAGCTTCACCGACAACTGCCGCACCGCCCTGCTGCAGGACCCGACGGCGCTGAGCTTTGCCGGCCAGCGCTGGCTGCTGTCGCACGGCGACGCGCTGTGCCTGGACGACCTGGACTACATGGAATTTCGACGGCTGGTGCGCAGCGCCGGCTGGCAGGCCGCCTTTCTGGCCCGGCCGCTGGCAGAACGCCAGGAACTGGCCCGGGGCATGCGCCAGCAAAGCGAGGCCCGCAAGCGCACCGGCGCAAACTATGGCGACGTGGACAACGCCGCCGCCCGCCACTGGCTGCAGGCCGCCCATGCTCCCGCCCTGATACACGGCCACACCCACCAGCCTGCGCAGCATGACCTGGGCGGCGGCATGTCGCGCATCGTATTGAGCGACTGGGACGCAGCCGCCCCCGTACCGCGCGCCGAAGTGCTTCGGCTGGACAAGGACGGCGGACTGCGGCGCATTTCCCTGCTGCCCGCATGAGCCCGGCGGCATGCTGAACTGGCTGCGCCAGCTGGCAGGCGCCCTCGGCTTGCCGGGCGCCCGCCCCCGGGCGATTCCCGAGGCGCTGTGGCAGTCCACCCTGCAGCGCACCCCTTTCCTGGCGCGCCTTCCCGCCCCTGACCGGCAGGCGCTGCGCTTGCTGGTGGGCTACTTTCTGCGGAGCAAGGAATTTTCAGGCGCGAACGGGCTGCAGGTGACTGACGCCATGGCCGTGGACATAGCCGCGCAGGCTTGTCTGCCGGTGCTGCGCCTGGGCCTGGGCTGGTATGACGACTTCACCGGCATCGTCGTGCACCCCGGCGCCATGCTGGCGCGGCGCCAGTCCATCGACCCTGCCGGCGTGGTGCACCATTATCAGGAGGCGTTGCTGGGCGAAGCCATGCAGGGCGGCCCCGTTACCCTGAGCTGGCAGGACGTGGCCGCCTCGGGCGCCTCCGCCGAGCAAGGCCACAACGTGGTGATCCACGAGTTTGTGCACAAGATCGACATGCGGGATGGCGCCGCCGATGGCTGCCCGCCGCTGCCGTCGCGCGCCGCCCAGGCCCGCTGGCGGGCAGTGATGCAGCCGGCCTACGACGAATTTTGCGAACGCGTGGCCATGGCCGAACGTTTTGGCGCCGAGCCGCCCTGGCTGGACGCCTATGGCGCCACGGCCCCGGCTGAATTTTTTGCAGTTGCCTGCGAAGCCTATTTCGTGAACCGTGAACGATTTACCCAAGACTTTGCAGCACTGACCAGCCTGTTTGACCAATTTTTCAAGACCAACCAGGCGTTTGGCTAGCTTGCCCATGCCTACCGCGCTATTGGTCAGATAGCAGAAAAAATGAGCCCCCGGTTCAGCCCGAAGCCACTTGGTCGGCCGCCGCTGCCGTGGCAGCCACCGCCGTGGCCGTGGCCAGCGCTTTTTTGGTGGACAGCGTGGGTTTGTTCAAGACCAGCTGCAGTTTGCCGGCCTCCCAGCCAAAGTTCCAGACCCATTCGGCCACCATGGCCTGCGCGCCAGGCCAGCGCACAGCCCGGAGCAGCAAAACCCCGGCGCCGTGGGGCAGCAACCGGGCCATGGTCACCAGGTGCCTTGCCAGGCCAAGCCGCCCCATCGGCGTTGCATAGTGCTGGTGCAGGCGAGTGGTGTCGCGCCCCCAGTTCCGTCCCTGGCGGTAGCGGTCCCGTAGTGTCGATTTTTCCCGGTAATGCACCAGCGCTTCGGGTTCGAAGTGCAGCGCATGGCCTGCCAGTTGAGCCCGCCAGCAATATTCACCGTCGTGCACGATGGGAAAGTCCGTATTCAGCGGCCCCAGCTTCTCATAGAGCGAACGCCGCAGGCCAAAGCCGCAAGCGCTGGCCGAGTAAAAATACGGCGCAAAAGGCATGCGGTACAACCCTGCGGACTGGTAGCCCTCGCCCTGCGGCGGGTGCAGCCATTCGGCATTGAGCTTGCGGTGGTCCAGGCGGGCCAGCACAAAGTCATGCACGCTCAGGGCGCGCCCCATCGCACGCAGCCAGCCCGGTGCCACTTCATCGTCCGCCTCGCAAAAGACAAACGCCTCGCCCGTGGCCGCCTGGATGCCAGTGTTGTACGAATGCGGCACGCCCAGGCGCGGTGTGCCCGGCAGATGGGCTTGAACGATTTTCAGGCCGGGCAGCCGGTCCCGCCATAACTCGACCATGGCCATCGAGCCGTCGGTCGAGCCGTTGTTGACGACGATCAGCTCCCACCCCCCGGGCCAGTCCTGAACCGTCAACGCCTCCAGTTGCACAGCCAGCGTGGCCTCTCCGTTGAAGCACGGAAGAATGACGCTGAGTTTCATGGATTTCGAGGCTGATTCGGTTTGCATGCTCAACGCTTTTTGTTAAGGATGTCTTGAATTATTTAAGCTCGACCGTGTTTTGACAACATGAGGTGCTAGCCCGTTCGGGCTATTCCACTTCCGGTCCAGGGTGAACCCATGGCTTGAAAAATTCGCATCTGCAGCAAAAGCTGCTTTTGCAGGCGATGCGCCCAGGCTTGCACAAGCGGCCCAGTGCCAGGCTGGTTACCGTTTCCCCAACAACAAGCTCGCGGCTGCAGCTAGCTCCAGCGCCAGCCAGCCTGTCCTGCGATTGCAGCCTCCTGCACGGGTGCCGCTTCGAGCCAGGCGGCAATGGCCTGGCTTGACGCATCATGGCCGAGCACCAGCCGCAACTGCATGCCCGCCGGCAACTGGCCGCCGGCCATAGCCACCGTAGCCAGCGGCAGGCGCGACTGCAAGGCTTGCGCGGCCGCTTCATGGCCTCGGGCAAACTGGATTTCGGTGCGGGTCTGAAGATAGGGCATGGCGTTTGTCAGCCGGGCCGTGGCCACCCCCGCCTGCTCCAGGCGGTCGGCAGTGCGCCGGGCCAGCCGCGCAATGCCCGCGCCATTGGCAACTTCCAGGCGAATGCCCTTTAGCGCAGGCCATGCCCCCTGCGGGCCCGCCCTGTCGCTGTTCCGGGCAATGGCCGGCTCTGCCCCTGCCTGTGCCGCAACTGCGGTGGCGGGCAGTTCCAGCGAGTAAACCTGGGGGCTGACCTTGACCAGCCGCGGCACGACCAAGCCTGGCAAACCTGGCGGGGCTGCTTCAGGCGCCTGCCCGACGGCAACAGGCGCGCGCTCGGCCTGCGCACTGGCCAGCAGCGCCAGGTTCTGGCGCGTGCGGGCGCTTTGCGGGTCGAGCGCCACCGCCAGCTTCAGTGCCGGCTCGGCCTCTTCAAGCCGGCCGGCGCGCATCAGTGCGTAGCCGGCATTGTTGTGGATATGCGCCGCGCCGGGAGCCAGCTGCCGGGCGCGGTCGAACAGCCTGAAGGCCTCGTCGCTGCGGTCGAGCTGCGCATGGATGACCGCCAGCGCATTGAGGGCGCCCACATGGTTGGGGTTCAGCGCCAGCACCTTTTCATAGTGCCGGGAAGCCAGCGCCAGTTGACCTGCGCCATGCGCCAAACGGCCGCTGGCGTACACCGCCTCATGCGGCGGCGCGCGAAGCGGTGCCTGCCTTGCCGCCGGGGCCGTACCGGCCACCGGGCTGACCGGCACTGCCATCTGGGCGCAACCCAGGAGCATGCCCAGCAGGGTCAAAGACGATGCGGTCTTGATCTTTCGGCTCATGGAAAGCTCCTTGGCGGATTTCACGGGTTGCCGCCCATGGTAGGCAGCAACACCCGGTAGATGCTGATCATGGCGGGCCCCATGAGCACCAGCATCAGCGACGGAAAGATAAAGAAGATCAGCGGAAACAGCAGCTTCAGCGGGATCTTGGCCGCCCGTTCCTCGGCCCGCAGGCGGCGGTGGGTGCGCATGGTTTCGGCCTGGATGCGCAGTGCGTCGGCCACGTTGGTGCCGAAGCGGTCGGCCTGCACCAGCATGGCGACGAAGGACGAGATTTCTTCGACCCCGGTGCGCAGGGCCAGGTTGCGCAGCGCATTTTCCCGCCGCACCCCCATGCGCAGTTCCAGCGAGACCAGGTTGAGCTCGTCCGCCAGGGTTTCGCTGCGCAGCCCGATTTCGCTGGCGGCCCGGTTCATCGCCGCATCCAGACCCAGTCCGGCCTCGACGCACACCATCATCAGGTCGAGCGCGTCGGGCATGGTGTCTTGCAGTTCCCCCTGGCGCCGGCCGATGGCGTTGACCAGCAGCACATTGGGCAGGTAGTAGCCAATGGCGGCGAGGACCAGCAGGATCAGCACATTCGTCGTGACCGTGATCTGGGCCGCACTCAGGCCCTGGTACAGCGCGAACAGGCCGGGCAGCAGCAGCGCCAGCACCGTCTTGCAGGCAAAGTAGACCGCCGGCCATGACGCCTCGCGCAGGCCGGCCTGCATGAAACGCACGCGAAGGGCCGACTCGTCCCAGCCTGCGGCGGGTGTGGAAAGCCGTGCGATCGGGCTGGCAACCTTGACGATACGGGCATGCCATTCACGGCCAGCCGTCAGGCTTTTCTCTTCGGCTTCATTGACGCCGGCCAGCTGGTCAAGGCGCTGGCTGACCGACTCGCGCCGGTTGGCCCAGGCCATGCCCGCCCAGGCCAGGCCGCTGACCGCCAGGAAAACCAGCCCCAAAATCAAAACCTGCATGTTCATGGCTGGCTCCTCACACCTTGATGTCGATGATCCGCCACATGACGAAGATGCCCATGGCCATCAGGCCCAGGGCGCCCATCACCATCTTCAGGCCGACCGCATCGGTGAACAGCACCGACAAATATTCAGGGTTCATGACCTGGATGGCGCCGGCCACGCAAAACGGCAGCCCGGTCAGTATCCAGGCCGACAGCTTGCCCTCGGCCGCCAGCACCCGCACCTTGGCGAACAGCTTGAAGCGTTCGCGCACCAGTTCGGACAGTTTTCCCAGCAGTTCGGCCAGGTTGCCGCCGGTTTCGCGCTGGATGATGACCGCCATCACGAAGTAGCGCATGTCGGGGCTGGGGATGCGGGTGGCCAGGTTGTTCAGCGCATTGTCAATCGAGATGCCGAAGCCGATCTCGTCGGAAGTGATCTTGAATTCGCCGGCGATCGGCTCCTGGGCTTCGGTGCCGACCATGGCCAGCGCCGGCGCAAACGCATGGCCGGCGCGCAAGGCGCGGGAAATCAGGTCCATGGCTTCGGGCAGCTGCGCCTCTATCTGATGCAGCCGCCGGGTACGGCTTCGCAGCAGCTGCATGAACGGCAACGCCGCCAGGCCCGTGCTCACCAGGAGCGTCACCGGCCAGGACCAGCGCAGCAAAAGCCCGGCGATCAGGCCGCCAAGCGTCAGCAGCAGGCAGACCATGAGCAGGTGCGAGACCGTGGTCGACTTGCCAGCCTGCTGCAGCAGGCGGTCCAGCTGCCCGGCGCGCGGCATGCGCAAAAGCAGTTGCTGCAGAGCCGGCGTATGGCTGAGCATCCGTTGCTTGAACAGCTTTCCGTCGCCTTCGACATGACCGCCAGCGGACATGGCGCGCAGGCGTTGCTCGACCCGGCGGACCTCCGGGCTTTTGGTGTCGTTCCAGTAGACATACACGCCTTCGAGCAGCAAAACCACGGCCACGAAGCCCAGGATGATGAAAAGTGCAAAGCTCATGCTCATGGCGCTACTCGTAGATGCGGGTGGGGTCGAAGGTTTCTTCAGGCAGGTCCAGGCCGTAGGAATTCAACCGGTCCATGAACTTGGGTCGTACCCCGGTGGCCTTGAAGTGGCCCTTGACCGTGCCGTCCGGCGCCAGTCCGGTCTGGGTGTAGCGGTAGATTTCCTGCATGGTGATGATGTCGCCCTCCATGCCGGTGACTTCCTGCAGGCTGACGATCTTGCGGCGCCCGTCGTTGAGCCGGGCAATCTGGATCACGGCCATGATGGCCGAGCTGATCTGCTGGCGCATGGCTGCCTGCGAAATCGTCGCGCCGCCGTAGCCAGCCATGTTTTCCAGCCGGGTGAAAGCGTCGCGCGGGGTGTTGGCATGCACCGTGGCCATCGAGCCCTCGTGACCGGTGTTCATCGCCTGCAGCATGTCCAGCACCTCGGCGCCGCGCACCTCGCCCAGCACGATGCGGTCGGGCCGCATGCGCAGGGTGTTGCGCACCAGTGCCCGCTGGCTTACTTCCCCCTTGCCCTCGATGTTGGGGGGCCGGGTTTCAAGCCGCACCACATGCGGCTGCTGCAGCTGCAGCTCGGCCGCGTCCTCGATCGTCAGGATGCGCTCATTGGGCGGAATGGCGGCCGACAGCACATTGAGCAATGTGGTCTTGCCGGTGCCGGTGCCGCCGGAAATCAAGATGTTCATCTTGGCGCGCACCATCGCCAGCAGCAGCCGGCCCAGCACCGGCGTCAGCGAACGGTTCTCGATGAGGTTGTCCATGGTCAGCGGCGTCACGGCGAACCGGCGTATCGACAGCAAGGGCCCGTCCAGGGCCAGCGGCGGGATGATCGCATTGACCCGGGAACCGTCGGGCAGCCGCGCATCGACCATCGGGCTTGACTCATCGACGCGCCGGCCAACGCGCGAGACGATCTTGTCGATGATGCGCATCAGGTGCTCGTCGTCCGAAAACACAATGTCGGATTTTTCCAGCTTGCCCTGCCGCTCGACATACACATGGCGCGCGCCGTTCACCAGAATGTCCGACACCGTCGGGTCGGCGAGCAGCGGCTCCAGCGGCCCGAAGCCCATGACCTCGTCCAGCACGTCCTGCACCAGCCTGATGCGCTCCTGGGCGTTGAGCGCCGCCCGGGACTCCTGGAGCAGCCTTTCGACCAGCACGCCGAGTTCTTCCCGCAGCCGTTCAGGCCGCATCGAGCCCATCACGTCCAGGTCGATCCGGCCCAGCAACTGGGTGTGCAGGCTGTCCTTGAGGCGGTGGTATTCGGTATTCAGATCGACTGCATCGTCCTGGCGCCTGCCTGCGTCGGGCAAGCCGGAAGGCATTTTGAGTTCCTGGGGCCGTGCTCTGAAATTCATGGTGCGCCTGCCTTGGTATGAAAGGTTTAAAAATCAGCCGGACTACAGCAGGCCGGTCAGTCCGGCGAACCAGTTCCGGCTTTGCTTGACGACCACGGGCGACAGGTCGTTCTTCCATTCCTGCAGGGCGCGGGCCACCGCATCCCGGGGTGAAAGCATCTGCAGCGGAACGCCCTGGTTGATCGAGGCCATGACGGCTTCGAAATTGCCGGGCACGGTGCGCTCCACCTTGGTCTTGGTGATGCGCTCGACTTCGTCGAGCCGGATGAGGCTTTGCTTGAGGTAGCGGTTCACCACCAGCTTGAACTTGCCCTGCGCAAAATCATGGCCTTGCAGCGTCGCCGCGATGCGCTGCGTGTTGTGCACCGCCGGCAGGGTCAGCTGCACCACCAGGTAGACAAGATCGGCCAGTTCCAGGGCCGCCAGGCCCATCGGGTCCAGCGTGCGGCCGACATCCAGGATGACGAAATCGTATTCGCTGCGCACCTGGCCAATGATGTCCTGCAAAACTTCCGGCGTCAGCAGCTCTGCCTGCTGAGGCAGCTCTGGCGCGGCCAGCACATGCAGGTTGTCCCGCGCCCTGAGCACGCTCGACGCCAGCAGCGCGCTGTCCAGCCGGCGGCTGCGCCGGGCTATTTCCAGGATGCTGGAGGCCGGTTTCTGGTCGCTGACATAAGCCGCCAGGTTGCCAAAATGAAGGTTCAGGTCGATCAGCAGTACTTTTTTCCCGCCGGCGGCCAGGTTGTAGCCCAGGTTGCCGGCCAGGAAAGTGCTGCCCGCCCCGCCCATGGCCGGCAAAAAAGCCAGCAGCCGGGCCTTGTGCTCGGCGAAACGCGAACCGATGGACTGGCTTTCCTGCAATTCCTCGACCGCCCGCCGCACCGTGTCCGGTCCCAGCGGGGCGGGCAGGATGTTGCGCACGCCGGCGCGCATGGCCCGGCGAAAAAGGTCCATGGACGGGTCGGGGCTGACCAGCATCACCAGCACCCCGGGAAGCCGCAAGCTGGCCGCCTCGATCTGCTCGAATGCCGCCTCGTCGGCCAGCGGCAGGTCCAGCAGCACCAGGTCCGGCTGGTCGTCCTGCATCACCGACAGCAGGGTTCGGGCGCTGCCCACATGCGCGTTGACCTGCACCCCCGGCAGGGACGCCAGGTTGGCCAGCAGCGCTTCGCGTTCCTGCGGGGTCGAACAGAGCAGTGAGGCCTTGAGGGTCATGGGTGCTTTTTGGGTTCTTGGTTATCAGGAGCAGACGGGATTGCTGGCGCTGGTCATGCTTTCCCGGGGCAGCGTCGTGGAAAACGACGGGAGCCTGAAAGTCAGCGGTATAAACGGAATGAACGTCTTGATGTTTTCCTTGCTCACGCTGACGGTCACGGATTCGCAGGTGCTGGCATTGCAGGCCGAAGGCAGGTAGCTGACGGTGATGTCGGCCGTTGTCAGGATGCCCAGCATGTTGATCATCTTGGTTTTGATGATGGCGGCATTCGCATCGCACACCACCGCCACCCGAGCGCCCAGGCGCGTGGCTTCGGCCGCGGTGTTCATGTAGAACAAGATGCGCCCCATTTCCATGACGCCGAACACCAGTGTGAAGAAAATCGAGGCAATCAGCGCAAATTCCACGGCGGCGACTCCGCGTTGACGGGAGGCGCCGGAGTATTTTTGGAGTTTCATAGCACCTGGCGCATGGTTGTATGAATATCGTTGAACACAATCGAATTGAGCCCCGGCACAAATGGCAGGAACGACTGGAAGGGGTAGCCCACAATCCGGACCTGCACCAGGTTGATCGAACCCAGGCCGGTCCCCACGGCACTGAAGGCGCCGGCCGGACAAATTGCCGAGGCGGGGGAAGCGGAATTGCAAACCCGGACCATGGCAGTACTGAGGCCGGGCGCAAGGGGCGACCCGGTACAGGCGGTGTTTCCATGAACCGTCAGGCATATGGCTTCGTCCAGGGCGTAAGCGGCATCCGCCGGGTTTTGCGAAGTCAGGAAGCGGGCCGAATCGCGCACCGACTTGGCCAGCGTGTTGTACTGGAACAAGGCGCGGCCATACTCAGCAACGCCCATCATCAGGACCAGCAGAGGAATCAGCACCAGGGCGAATTCAACAGCCACCGCGCCACGCACGGCGGATGGTTGGGCAGCGGTTTTTTGCGGCATGGTCAATTCCATTTTTCATTCAGCGCTTGTCACTGCACCAGCACCGGCACCAAAGGCCCGGCGCTGCCAGCGGCACCGGGCAGGCCGAGGGTAGCGCAAGGACTGGCCGGGTTGTTGGCTGCGCCCAGATACTCAAGGAACATGCGATTCGCACCTGTTCCCACGGCTGGTGCGGCCCCCTTGCCACCACCGCCGCCGCCTCCGCCTGAGCTGTTGTTGATGGGATGCAGCATCAAAATGCAGGCCCAGGATTGCACAGGCGCCGTCGAACCAGTGGCAAAACCGGCGCAATCGACAACCGGCACGATGGCGAGCCGGCGGTCAGCGCCATTGGCCTTGAGAAAGGTGTTGCTTTCAACGCTTCCCTTGGTGTTGAGCCCAGTGCCCGCATCGCCTTGGTATGGCGCATTGGCTGTGCGTTGGGCCACGAAATCGTTGTAGGCATTCGCTTTTGAAGGCCAGTTGATCTCGGTGTAGGCATGGCCGGTGAAATCAGGTATCGCCTCTCCCGGTTTGGTGGCGCCAAAGTACATGCCGAACCGACTGTTCCAGTCATCCGCGACGGAAGCCACGTTGCCCGGCTGGCCCACCTCGGCGCCCACGCTGGGAATGGTGCAGGTGCCCGAGCCTGTCAGGGTAGCGCCCAGTTCACTCGCCCCGCCCGCAGGAGGCGTGAAGTCGATCCATTTGAAATTGCCGGTCAGCCCGCCGCCGCCCGGGGGGCCGATGGCGCCTTCCAGCCAGCTGCCCACCGGCTTGGCTGGTAAAGCGGACCCGCATATGCTGACCGGCAGCGCGCAGTTGGTTTGCGCCGGCGCCAGTGTGGCCACCGCCGTGGCGCCGACGGTCTGAGGGAGTATGTTCACGCCCGGAACGACATTGAGCACCTGGATGAACCAGTTCACGATGCCGACGCGGTTGACCGTGCAGCGTGCGAATTTCATCAGCAGTTCGCTGCCTGCCAGCGAACTCTTGGGTTCATATGCGCCGTTCAGGGTCGGGCTGAATTCAACGCTGCCATCCATTTGGACTGCCACCGGCTCAGATTGAAAAAGTACACGGTTTCGCGCTCCCGTTGTGATACCAGCCGCCTCGGCGATGGCAAGCTGGCTGGCGTTGGTGCCGGTCAGCTCACGCGATGCGGCCAGGGCGCAGGCGTCGGCGCCGTTTTGCAACTCGGTCTTGGCAACGAACAATTTGCCCAGGTCCAGCGCCAGACCGGCAAAGCCGATCAGGACCGCGAGCGTGAGCCCCACAATAACGGCCACTGCGCCGCGCTGGCGCCGGCCACTGTTGCGTTTCCGGGTTATCGACCTGGGCATGTGCGGGCTCCTGTAACGTATGGCAGCTCAATTGCCGTTCAAGCTGCCGCCGATGTTGATGACTTCAAAAGTCTTGGGCGGCGCCTTGAACGAGTCCTGGTAGCGCTCCTGGGCAGCCGCGCCGGCCTTGCCGTCAATGCCGAGCACCGTGTTGCGGTTGGCCGGGGCATTCGGGTACAGCGTCTGGGCCATCCGCGCGCTGCGCACGGCATCGCCAAAGCTGGCATCGGCCACCGGGGTGGAGCTGGCGCATGCCGTCGCCAGCGCAGCGCCGGTCAGCACGGCGGCAAGCCGGAGGTTGAAAAATCGATAGGTCATGATGGGAAACTCCTTATTTGACTTCCATGCCGCCGGTGCTGTTGGACGCTGGCGCGAAACCGCCGGGCACGGCGCGCTGGTCGGCCGGAATTTCTTCATGGCCCGAGCCTTCCAGCTTGTTGCCGAAATAGAACTCGCTGCGGCTGGGCGGCATGAAGCCGTCGGTCGGCAGGATGTAGCTGGCGTCGAGCGGCTTGATCAGGCGCGGCGTGATGACGAACATCAGCTCGGTCCGGTCGCCCTGGAATTCGCTGCTCTTGAACAGCGCGCCCATCACCGGCACCTCCCCCAGGCCCGGAATCCGGTCCACCGCCTGCTTGACGTTGTTCTTGATCAGGCCGGCAATCGCCAGGCTCTGCCCGTCCATCAGCTGCACCGAGGTCTGCGCGCGGCGGGTGGTGAAGCTCGGCAAGATGGCGGTCTCGCCGCCGACGGTGGTGAAGGGCGAACCGGTCTGCGACAGCTCGGACACTTCAGGCGCCACCTTCAGGTGGATGCGCCCGCCTTCGAGCACCGTGGGCGTGAACTTGACACCCACGCCGTACTCTTTTTCCTCCAGCGTGATGGTGGTTCCGCCCGTGGCGTTGTTGTTGCGCGCCACCGGAATGAATATCTTGCCGCCGGCCAGAAAGCTGGCTTCCTGGCCGCTGATGGCCACCAGGTTGGGCTCGGCCAGTATCTTGACCAGGCCGTCGTTCTTCTCGGCGTCAATGCCCAGTCCGTTGCCGTTGTTCTTGAGCGCCTGCACCAGGCCGGCGCCGCCGCTGAGCAAATTGGTGCCGATGCCGAACAGCCAGCTGCCGTTGCGCCGGGTGCCCTGAAAGGTCGAGCCGAGCTTGTCCAGCAGCGTCTTGGACACCTCGGCCACCGTGACCTCCAGCATCACCTGCTGCGCCTCGGCAATGTGCAGCAGGTTGACCACCTTGGAGCCGGCGGCATTGGCGGCCGCCGCACCGCCGCCCTGCGCTGGCGCGCCGCCCTTGCCGTCGCCGCCGGCCGTCGGCAGCACCAGGCTTTTGTTCACGTCGCGCACGAAGGCGTTGGCAATGTCTTCTGCCGCCCGGGCCTTGACGGCGCTGGTGACCATGCCGGTCAGGATGACCGAGTCGGCCGCCGGGCGCACCCGGATGCCGGTTTCGGCTGGCAGCAGTTCGCGGATCTTGTCTTCCATGCGGCCATGGTCGATGTTCACATTCACATCGATGGCGGTCGGCCCGCCGCCCTTGCGCCAGACGATCAGGTTGGTCGAGCCGTAGGTCTTGCCCAGCAGGTACAACTCGGTCGGGCTGATCAGGGTCACGTCGGCCACGTTCGGGTTGCCCAGCGAAATGCGGCTGACGGCCGACGGCATGCGCATCAGTGTGGACTTGCCAATGGTCAGGTTCATCGAAGGGCCGACTGAAGACGGCTCGCCGCTGAAATCGGCCGGCCCGAAGCTCGGCGTCACGACCTTGGCCGCCAAGCCGCCCTGGGTTGCGGGCTTGCCCTTGCCGACCGCCGGCATAGGCGCTGGCGCGGTGGATGCGGGCGCCGCGCTCTGCGCATGGGACGGCGCCGCGCCCAGCAGGCCGGCTAACGCCAGGGGAAGGAGAACGGGCAGCGAAGGGAGTCGGTTATTGTTCATGGTCGCTTCTTGCTTTTTGTTAGAAATCGGCATTTGCTTTTTGGACGCCGCGTATGACCTCCACCCGGCCACCGCCCTCTTGCGCGGGCCGGGGCGCCGCGCGGCGGACCGGCGCCACTTTCGCTGTAGTCACTGGCTCCACCGCAGGCTTGACCGGCGCCAGTGCCACGGCGCCAAACAAGTTGTTCCGGCCCACGCCGGCAGTCAGGTCGTTCCTGGTGTCCACCTGGTTGCGCAGCATCAGCGAGATGGTCCCGATGTTGCGGGCCAGATCAATTTTTTCCGCCTGCCCGGAAGTCACTTCCAGGGTGACGGCATTGACCACCTTGGGCTTGCTTTCATCGGGCCGCTGGGCTTCCTGGGCGACCGCCAGCACCATGATGCGTTCCAGCACCACCCGCGAAATCGGGTTGTCGCGGTCGTCCTTGATGTTCACCAGCAGGTCCACGAAGCTGCCAGGCGCCAGGAAGCCGGCCACCCCGACCACCTCATTCACCTTCACCGTGATGGCGCGCTGGCCTTCCTTGATGATCGAGTCCAGCCCGGCCTTGGTGCCTTCAGGCGCCAGTTTGGGCGCCAGCACCGGTTCGCCCTTGAAAATGCTGCTGCGCACCACCCGGCCTTCCAGCTTCTTGACGTCGTTGAAGGCGCCGACCGGCATGGCGCCAGCCGGCCAGGCAATGGTCTGCAGCATCGCCGGCGTGATGGCCTGGCCCAGGTCCAGGTCGCGCACGGCCACCAGCACCATCGTTCTGTCGTTGCTGGCCTGCTGGCCCATCCAGCGCGCCGCCAGCAAAACTGCCGCGACACCCAGGAAGATGGAAAACACCAGCATGGTCAATCCGCGTCTGCTTTTCATGTCCTACTCCTTTAATCCAGTTCCAGCAGGTCCACCAGGTTCGGTCGGCGGTGGCGCCGCCGGGGGTCCAAAGTAGCTGTGCCAGGCCCATTCCAGTAATTCGGGGGTCATCCGCGCGGGCTCGTGCAGGTACCTGGCGCGGTCGGCGATCTTGCTGATCACGTCGAACGGGACGCACGGCATGTAGGGCTGGCCTTCGCGCGGATGCAGCGTGGCCACCAGGTAATCGACGGCGGCGTCATCGTGCGGCACGCCCGTCCGGGCGCAGGCCTGCGCCACCACGGTGCGGTAGCCCTCGGCGCCCAGCGGCGCCAGGTGAATCTTGTAGCCCAGGCGCCGGGCGAAGGCCGGATCGACCAGCGCCTCGGGCGCCAGGTTGGACGAGAACACGATGCGCACATCGAAGGGCACGGTGAACTTTGAGCCGTTGCTCAGCGTGAGGTAGTCGACATGCCGGTCCAGCGGCACGATCCAGCGGTTCATCAGGTCGCGCGGGCTGACCCGCTGGCGGCCCAGGTCGTCCACCACGAAAATGCCGTTGTTGGCCTTCATCTGCGGCGGCGCCACATGCAGCCGGGTGTGCGGGTCGTATTCAAGTTCCAGCATGGGCAGCGTCAGCTCGCCGCCGGTGATGAGCACCGGACGCTCGCTGCGCACCCAGCGGCCGTCGGCCGACAAATCGCGCACCAGGCTGCGCTCGGGCACCGCCGCCAGCGCCACCCGGCGGTGAACGATGGGGTCGTACACCTGGATCACCTCGCCATCCACATACAGCGCATGCGGCACCCAGATATGGCCTTCGAGCGTCTTGACCATCTGCTCGGCCAGGTAAGTCTTGCCGGTGCCGCTGTCACCGTACAGGTAGATGGCCTTGCCGGAGTTGAGTGCGCTGCCCAGGGTGGGCAGCAGCGCGGGGTCGATTACCAGGTCGCTCAAGGCTTGCTGCAGCCGCGCATGGCGCACCGGCGTCAGGTGCTGGCTTTGCTGGCGCACCTGGGCAACGTATTCAGCCAAGGTGACCGGCGCCGGGCCGACATACTGGCATTTGTCGAAAGCCAAACGCGCCTGGCGCTGGCCGGCTTCCGTCAGCAGGTAGCTCACGTCCAGCACCAGGTTTCCCCGGCGCGGCACCTCCAGCCACCCCAGGGCGCGCATGTGGGTCATCAAGAGGTCCACCGCTGGCGCCGCCATGCCCAGGTGCTGCGCCACTTCGCGCAGCTTGAGCTCGCCCAGCCGGGCGAAATGGCGCAGCGCCAGGTCGGCCACGAAAGTCAGGGGCAGGCCCGCAGACTCTGCGTTCGCAAGGGCCGGCGCGTCGGGCTGGGGGGCTTGTCGCAGCGGTGGCGGCGCGGGGTGGAAGGTATCGAGCATGGCGCGGGCTTTCAGAACATGACGATCGGTTGGCGGCCGCTGAAAATCCACACGCCGTAGGCCAGTACGCCCGCCGCCATGGCCACGCCGTAGGGCATGCGGTCGGCCGAATGGGCGGCGATGTCGAAGGTGCCGGCCGAGCCGGGGCGCATCTGCCCCAGCGCCATTGCCACATTGGCCATGACGCGGCGCGAATTGCCGGCCCAGACCATGCGCGCCAGCGACAGCACGCCGCCCGCCAGCAAAATGAAAAGGGCAATGTTTACCGCCGCGCCCGCGCCGGTGAAACTGCCAATCCCGGCCATCAGCTTGACGTCGCCGGCGCCGGTGGCGCGGACCAGGTAAAGCGGCATGAACAAGGCCAGCCCGGCCAGCGCCCCCAGCAATGCCCCTGACGCGCCCAGGGCGCCCGGCATGGTGGTGAACATCCCGGCGCCGGGCGCTGCCGATTGCGGGCCGGTGAGGTTGAAGAACACGCCGGCGCCCAGCGCCAGCAAGACCAGTTGGTTAGGAATGCGCCGTTCCCGGATGTCGGACACCACTGCCATCAAAAGCACCAGCGCCAGCATCAATAGGCTTGCCAGTTGCCAGGTGCCGGGGGACATGTTCAGCTGCATGGTGGGCCCACTCCCTTTTTGTTATTTTGTAAAACACGTCGACGGCCGAAACAACGGTAATCGGGTGTGACTTCGATAAACCAAAATTTTTTGCCTGGGTGGCAAATAAAATTTGGTTTATTGATTTATTGCGGAATTAACTGCTGCGATGAATTTACTGGTCCAGTTATTCCATAATCCACCATTTGCAGAGCCTGTAGCCTGCAATGCACTAAAAATTGCTATTGCGATTAATGCCGCAATCAATGCGTACTCAATAGAAGCAACACCATTACATTTAAAAAATCTACGCTTTCGATTAAATGACTGATTAAAATAATTATTTATTTTCATGCATAATCTTTCGAAATATCGAGATTTAACAACAACGATTAACTAACATAAATTAACCGCTGCCTTAAATAAATTTTAAGCGAGTGCTGCAGCAACCTTGTCAAATACAAGATCGAGATTAACTCCAACCGACCTAACAGCCACAATAATCACTACTGCAATTAGTGCGGCGATTAGCCCATATTCAATTGCTGTCACAGCCTCTTCATCCTGAATGAACTGACGGGCCGCATTAATAAACTTGTCCATGATTTACCTTTCGTGAAGTTAAACATCAGCCACCCCCCATGAGTGCCTCATGTCGCTGTGAGCGCCCACTTACGTGGCTGCAAGGTTTATTCCTGCACGCAGGCTGGTAACGCGCTGACAAGGCAATTTTTTGGCAATCGTGCCGTCATCGCAATCCCATAAAAACAGGACAAAGTTCAGAATTATTTGTAACTTCTGCAACATTTTTATTGATGCCAAATCGTGTGTAATTAAATGCATTCAGTCAACTTTTTTTGAGTACCCTGCTTTGTAGTAACGGGTATAAAAAATACTACGGCCGTCCTGCATCTATCTTCAATGCCATAGGCAGTTGCAAATTTTGCAAGCATTGAACGCCTCGAATATTTCAAACGTGTCTTCATTTTTTCTGCCTGACAAATGGCGTTTTGCATTACCAATGCCGATGCACAACAAGCCTTCCCAAAAAATATGTTTCCAGCATCAATAGAAAGCCTATGCTTGCCATGTTGTATTTGCTTCAAAACGTAACAGGCCCTATTCGTTTTTTTGAGAAAGCCCCATTACCATCACCGCAGCGGTTAAACGTCTTCACAATGCAGGCAACATGACTAATAGCTTTCTATATTTTTCCTTCCAGCCTTTGTCGGCAACGCCTCGGCTTTACCGGCATGGCGACTCGGGCCGTCGTGGCAAATCGGTTTACGTCAAGGCACTGGCCCTTCTCATCATCCTGCCCGCCGCGCATGCGCAGGACAATGAAAAGCCGCTTTTAAAGGAGGTCGTCATCAGCGCCAGCCGCGCCGAGCAACTGCGTTTCGATGCGCCGGGCGCCATTGATGGGGTAGCGGTCGATCCGTTTCGTACTGCATCGCCGCTGGTCAACCTGTCGGAGCTGATGGGGGCGGTGCCTGGCCTGCAGATCCGGGACCGGCAGAATTTTGCGCAGGACCTGCAGGTGTCGGTGCGCGGCTTCGGCACGCGCTCCACGTTTGGCGTGCGCGGCGTGCGCATCCTGGTCGACGGGATTCCGGCCACCATGCCCGACGGCCAGGGCCAGGCGGCAACCGTCAGCCTGACCTCGGCCAAACGCATCGAGTTGCTGCGCGGCCCGCTGGCCCAGCTCTACGGCAATGCAGCGGGCGGCGTGCTCCAGGTGTTTACGCAAGACCCGCCGGTCACGCCTGAAAAACCGGACTACCGCCTGTCGGCCGGCGCCGGCTCAAACGGCCAGCGCCACGTTGCCGCAGGCATCGCGGGCGGCAGCGCTACGCTGGGCGGGCTGCTCGATGTGTCGCGTTACGAGACCGACGGCTACCGCGACCACAGCGCCGCGCGCCGCCAGCAGCTCAACGCCAAGGTGGTGGCCAAGCCCTCTGCCGACACCACGATCACCGGCGTGTTGAACCTGTTCGACCAGCCGCTGGCCGAGGACCCGCTGGGCCTGACGCGTTCGCAGTTCTACCAAAATCCGCGCCAGGTGGTGCCCGGCGCGATCACCTTCAACACGCGCAAGACGATTGAGCAGCATCAGGCCGGCCTGGTGGTCGAGCACCGGTTGTCTGCCAGCGACACACTCAATGCCCGCATGTATGCCGGCGCGCGCAAGGTGGACCAGAAACTGGCTTTCCAGACCAACGGCGTGGTCAACCTGGACCGGACCTATGGCGGCGTCGGCGCCAGCTGGACGCATGCCCTGCAGGTCAACCAGTTGCCGGTGCGCTGGACGGTCGGTGTGGAAGCCGACCATCTGCGCGAAACCCGCAAGGGGTTTGACAACCTTGGCGGCAATAACGGGGCGCTGCGACGCAATGAAGACGACACCGCCCGCAACACCGACGTGTTCGGCCAGCTCGACTGGACTTTCGCGCCCGAGTGGCGGGCCATTGCCGGCGTTCGCGCAAGCCGGGTGCGCTTCAGTGTCGATGACCGCTTCAACGCGGCGGCCAGCAGCACCAGCGGCAGCGTGCAGTACCGCAACACCAGCCCGGTCGTCGGCCTGGTCTGGCATGCCGCTGAAACATTGAACGTGTATGCCAACCTGGGCACCGGGTTCGAAACCCCGACGCTGGCTGAAAGCGCCTACCGGCCCGGCGGCGCGCCCGGCCCCAACTTTGCGCTGAAGCCGTCTAAAAGCACGCAGGGCGAAGTCGGCGTCAAGCTGCGCAGCGGGACGCATGTTTTTGACGCCGCGCTGTTCGAAGCCAGAAGCACCGACGAAATCGTGTCGTCGCAATCAAGCGGCGGCCGCGCCATTTTTCAGAACGCCGACCGCACCCGGCGGCGGGGCCTGGAAGCGTCGTGGTCGGCCACCTGGCCAGGCTTGTCCACGCGCGTCGGCTACACGCTGCTGGACGCGCGCTTCCAGTCCCCCTACGTCGGCGCGCAGGGCCTGGTGCCCGCGGGCAACCGCCTGCCGGGCGCGCCCCGGCACAGCCTGTTTGCCGATGTCGAAGGCAGCGTGACAGAAGCCATGAAGGCCGGGCTGGAAATGCGCCTGGAAAGCAAGACTTACGTGAATGACCTCAACAGCGACGCAGCCCCCGGTTACGCGGTGTTCAATGCCCGATTGAGCCAGGAATTTCGCTTCAACGGGGCCAGGATGGTGCTGTACGGACGCATTGACAACCTGCTTGGCAAAACCTATGCGGGCTCACTGATCGTCAACGACGCCAATGCGCGCTACTTTGAAGCGGCACCGGGCAGGCGGCTGTTTGTCGGTGTTCGCAGCCAGTTTTAAGCCGCGCTTTGCGCATTCGACAGTAGCAGGACGATGTGACGCCAAAGAGCAAACCGCTTCATCGTATAATCGCGGGCTTTGCTGCATCATCCACAGACTCCTCCCAGGATTAAAGGAAATTTATTATGGCAACCGCCAAACCCAAGAAAAAGAACCCCCGTCTCGCCTCCGGCCGCAAGCGCGTCCGCCAGGACGTCAAACTCAATGCCGCGAACAC
>JAQGMZ010000062.1 GCA_028292045.1 Polaromonas sp.
TGTGGAGGCCGATGGAGATTTTTCTCTATGACTGGTGGCCGATCGCCGCACGCATCCGATTGCTCGACCGCCTAGCAGCGATGCAGGTGCAACTCGTAGCGCAAGGTCCTGCTGCGGTTGCAGCCGCAGCAGCGTGATGGGTGAGCGCCGTCATGCGCATAGCAAGCACGCATCCCGTGATTGAAATCATGGCGCTGCCGCGCAAAAGCGCCAAGCTCGATTCACTTATTAGCGAAGCACCAGCTGAGCAATAATGCCGGTCGCCACAGCGATCAGCACATAGGCGCTGCCCACCTGAACCCATTGCTGGCCACGCGGCGGGTCGGGCAGGCCATGCGAACGCCAGTGGTTCACCACGTGCTGGTGACTGCGGTATTGCTGCGGCATCCGCCCCTGTAGAACTGCCGCCCACGGGCGCCATACAGCTGCTCGCGAAGGTCCTGACGCGAAGCCGTCGGGCCGAGTGTCCGGTAAGCGGGCGGTTTCTTGTAGAGTCGTCGGGTCGATGGCAACAACGAACACGGCGGATGTGCAGGAGGTGCATGTCCGGTTGCCAGCTATGTCCATGTAGATGCGCACGTCATGCACGGTGGTCATCGTGTTGTCTACCGCGCCGCTGACATCTTCGGATAGACAGGCATTTTGTCCTGCCAGGTTCAGTGCTATCGACAGCGGGACGTCGAGCGCGAAGGCTTTTTCCATCTTGACCTTGTGGCCATCAGCATGCGCATACCCACGAACCCTGTGAATACCTACCAAGTGGACTTGAACGGATGGACAGCAGCCGCTGCATAGTGCTGGGTTTTGCTCCATGCGCCGCGCCCAGGTCAAAAACACCAACAGCGATTCCCTCTTTTTTGCTCAGGCTTGCACCGGCACGACACTCCCCCAATCGATCGCCTTGACGAAGGGCACAAACGCCACCACCGCCGCGACGATCTGAGCGGCAAATACGGCACTGTAGGCGCCGTTCTCATCCCGCCCCGCCAGCTTGGCAATCTGGAACACGATTTCCATGATCTCCAGACCGAACTCCGTCCCAAACATGATGACCAATGCCGGCAGCAAGGCCACGAATGGATTGCTGCGGCCGGACGCCATGACGATGGCGACGACAACGGTGGTGACAACTCCGACCCCTGCGCCTGCCACCATTTTAGTGACGTAGAAAAAGCTTTCATCCGTGGTCAGGTGCGGATAGTAGGCGTAGCCGCTGATACCGAAAAGCGTGGCGAGAAGCCCCCCGCCGATCAGGTAGGGCAACAAATTAGGCCAGCGAACGTAGGCGCCGCCCGCGAGGAAAACCGTCAGGATCTGGGCCAATGCCCCGAGCGAAGCGCGGTCGTCGATCAGCGCCGATGAACACAGGTGGCGCACCAGATAGGTGGTGTCATAAAACCCCGTCGTGGGAATTTCCAGAATGAAGAGACTGGTCAATAGCAGCGCGGTGCGCCGTGGGAGTAGCGGTCCCGTTCTCGGTTGACCCCGGACGTAGAGGATCGAATAGCCGGCAACCCCCAGGAACACGGCCATCAGCGCGAGGCTCACGCCATGAACCAGACCCAGCAGCGAGTTGGCTGCGGTCCACACTTCGAACGCAAAAATCGAGGCGAGCAGCAGGCCGACCATGACGGCAGGAAGTCGCACCGGGGGATCTTCAGGACTCAACAGGGTGCGGGTGGCGGCCGTTTTCAGGACGACCTGGGAAAGAACCAGGTAAGCCAGGGGGAACATGGCGAAAGCCAGAAAGTACGCTCCGAGTCCGATGTCGTGCCCAACGTATTTGACGAGTTGAGGTGTCAATAGAAACGCGATGGGTTGAGCGGAAATCCAGAGCGTCGTCAGCACGACGCGGCGTTTTTCATCGTCCACGGCATTGATGGCAATCTGCGCGAGGGGGGCAAAAAAGGCAATCGAAAAACCGCCCACCGAGAACGCAAGAAATACAGTCGCTTCGCGAAAGGCGAGTGAAGGCTCGGTCAGCATGACCATCCCCAGGCAGCCGTATGCAACTGCGGCAAAGAGGGCAGCGATTGCAGCAATGCGACGGGCCGACTGCGGATTCAGGATGAAGGGCGCGATGGCCAGCGCCATCACCGCCGAGCCAATCAGCAACTCCACGACAAGCTGCGTCTTTTCGACAGAAATGTTCAAGAAGCTGGCCAGGTCTGCTTCGGAGACAAAGACCGTGGAGGCCACCACCGACTTCAGGGCATTGCCGAGGAACACGAACAGAAACACCAGCAAGCCAACCGGAACTAGGGCGCGGATCATGGCCCGCCCGTTTTGAGCGCCATTTCGATAATGCCCGCAGCGCGAATCGCCAATGCCGCGACCGTCAGCGACGGCGCATTCACGGGCGCGGTCACATGCGCGGAGGTGCCCAGGATGAACAGGTTGGAATGGTCGTGCGCGCGCAGTTCGTGATCGACAACGCTGGTGCGCGGGTCAATCCCCATGCGGGCGGTCCCCGCGATGATCGCGTTGGACAGGTAAGGATCGTTGACCTGAATGTCGCAGGCGACCATGGCGGAGAAAATCTGCCGATTGACAGTCATCGCCATCTTCAGCCCCTCCTTGGTGTAGTCATCCAGCCGGAACGTGACCTTCGGTTTGGGCACGCCCGCGCTGTCTGCAACGTCTGCCAGCTCAACCCGGTTGGCGGGGTTCGGGAGTGTCTCGGCGGAGGAATTGAGCCGAAGGTGGTGGGCCACTTCGTTTCGGATGCCCTTGATCAGGTTTACGCCCGTCAGGCCTTTGCCAATCAGGGTCTTGGCAGTGTTGGTCGCGTCACTGTTGCCTGACCAGCCGCTGTTCATGAACGAGGTTCCCACGGCGGCGCGCTGCGACCGGAAAGCGCCATCACGCAGCTCGACAAGGCCGGCCGTCTGCTGCGGCCCGCGATAGGGATACACCGGCTCGGGTGTCAGCCCCCAGATGTCCTGGTTGGCCTGGGTCAGCAGGTAGCGGCCGACGGCATCTGAGGAATTGGCTACGCCATTGGGGGCGGTTTCCTGGGCGGAGTTGAGCAGCAGGCGCGGGTTTTCGATGGCGTGGCAGGCCAGCGCAAAAAACCGGCCAGTGACCCATTCGGTGCTTCCATCGGGACGGCGAATTCGCAAGCGGCTGACCTTGCCATCGCGCCCAACCTCGACAAAAGTCACCAGCGCATCGGTGACCAGCCGGGCCCCGGCTTCTTCGGCCTTGCGGGCGTGAACCGATGCGTCGTATTTGGCGCCGATGGGGCAGATCGGCACACAGGTGTTGTTGCCACAGCAGACCGGCCGACCGTCATAAACCACCGAGTTGCGCGCATGTGAAAACGGCGCTGCGTGAAGACCCAGGGGCTGCAGCGCCTTGGCGACCTGGCTGTCGAGATAGGTCATGGGGATGGGCGGCATCGGGTAGGCCGTGCGGCGCGGGGAGCCCCAGACATGCGCCGGGTCTCCCGCCACACCCCAGCGCGCCTCCACTTCCTCGTAGAAAGGCTCCAGGGTCGCATAGTCAATCGGCCAGTCGGGGGCAACGCCATAGTGCGACTGCATGCGCAAATCGGCCGGCCGGAGCCGGTCGGCAAAGCCCGTCCAGTGCCAGGAGGTGCCGCCATACAGGCGCAGATACGCCCCGATGAACTTGTCCGGGCCGCCCTGGACATAGAAATCATCGTAGTTGGTGTCTTGCGGATGCGGCGCGCTGGCAACGCTGGGATAAGGTGCCTGCGGCCCCTTGATCGGGTTCTCGAAGAAGGTCTTGAGGCTTTGCGCGCGTGAGCGACGCGGCCCGGCTTCGAGCATCAGGACATCGACTCCCTTGCGGGCCAAGGTGTAGGCCAGGTGCGCGCCGGCCATGCCGGTGCCGACAACGACAACCGAGGCATTCAGAGCGGCCTCGGTCATTGCGCGTGCGCCCAGTGACCGAACGCGGGACCGCCGCACAGACCGGGCGCCTTGGAAAACCCCAGTGTGGCCCAGGCCAGGGACCAGGGATAAAGCGTCACTTTCGTTTGCCCCCCGCTCTGAACTTCCCCTGTAAAAAGCATCAGGGCAATGAAACGTATCTGCTCGCCCAGCGCCGCATTGCTCCCGGACAGCAGGTCTTCGACGGAGCGCCCTTGCACGGCGTGCGCCAATGCCGTCAGCGCGGCCCCGCCAAATGCAGAGACGAAGGCTTCGCGCACCGTGCTCAGCACGACCGGCGCCAGACCGGATACCCCGGCCACCTGCCCTACCGTATCGGCAAAGATGGCCTCGCTGCGATCCGCATCCAGCAGGCCAGCCTGCGCCACGAGGGGAACGAGGGCAGCGCTGGACAAGAGCGTGCGGCGTGTCAGCGTCATTTGCTCACCACCACAAAGCCGCGTGGTTTACCCGACCCGGAGTCGACGGCCTGCATGGCCGCATAGAGGTCCGCCACGGTCATCCAGACCGGCGGGTATTTGTATTTAGCAACGTCAAGCACCAGCACCCTGTCGCTCTTGCTGTCGTAGGCGGCCACTGGCGAGATATGACCACCCCCGATCTGGCCAATGGACTGCCGGAAGTAATTGGCAACGAAGCGCTTGTTGGGGTCCGCCAGCGTTGCACCGATCACGCTGCGCAACCGAGGAACGTCAAACGCGTCGGCATGGGCATATTCGGCCCG
>JAQGMZ010000068.1 GCA_028292045.1 Polaromonas sp.
TGGGCCGAAAAGAAGCCTGGTTATGGCTGGGTGTTCTCCTCGATGCTGACCACGCCGGACACCTTGCTGCAGTCCTACCGCCTGCGGCTGGCGCTGGAGCCGGCCGCGCTGTTGGAGCCTGGCTATCGGCTCGATCCCCAGGTGCTGGCGCGCTGCCGCGCCGCCGAGCTCCATTTGCTGAGCGGCGGCATCTACAGCGACACGGCGGACCAGCTGCACGAGCGCGGCGTGCGCTTTCACGAGTCGCTGGTGGAAGGGTCTGGCAATTCTTTCTTCATCGACGCCATCCGGCGCGTCAACCGGGTGCGCCGCCTGCTGTCCTACCGTTCCATGAAGGATCGATCGCGCTACAAGGAGCACTGCGCACAGCACCTTCATGTGCTGGAGCTTTTGGAGCAGGGGCGCAACGAGGAAGCCTCGCAGGCGATGCACGAGCACCTGGACAGCACGCTGCGCAACCTGTCGGCCATCAGCGGCATCCTCAAGGCTTGATTCACGGTCTTGCTGCGCCGCCACTACACAACCCCTACCTACCTTAGAAACAGGAAGACACTTTCATGATCGTCAATCCAAGCCTCGTTGCCACCTTTGCGCCGACCGGCACGCTGCGCGCGTCCATCAACCTGGGCAATCCCATTCTCGCCAGCCGGGAACCGGCCACGGGCGAGCCCGTCGGCGTTTCCGTCGATCTGGCGCGCGGCCTGGCCGAGCGCTTGGGCGTCAACTTGGCGCTGGTGGTGTTTGACGCGGCCGGCAAATCGGTCGAGGCGGTCACCGCCGAGCAGGCCGACATCGGGTTTTTTGCGATCGATCCGCTGCGCGGCGAAGGCATTGCGTTCACGGCCGCTTATGTGCTGATCGAAGGCGCCTACCTGGTGCGCGCAGATTCGCTGCTGCAGTCCAACGAGGAGGTGGACCAGGCCGGCCGCCGCGTGGTGGTGGGCAAGGGCAGTGCCTATGACCTCTTTCTCACGCGCGAGCTGAAACAAGCGCAAATCCTGCGTTCGCCGACGTCGCCCAAAGTCGTCGATGCGTTTGTCGAATCTGGGGCGGAAGTGGCCGCTGGCGTGAAGCAGCAATTGCAAGCCGATGCCGCGCGCATTCCCGGCCTGCGCCTGCTGCCCGGCCGGTTCATGGTGATCCAGCAGGCGATGGGTACGCCCCGCAGCCGGGGCGAAGCCGCAAATCTTTTTCTTCGCGAGTATGTCGAGGAAATGAAGGCCGGCGGGTTTGTGGCCCAGGCGCTGTCGCGCCATGGGATTGAGGGCGCCTCGGTGGCCCCGGCCGCAGGAGCTTGACCGCGATGTACGCCTATGTCGGTTCGCGTACCTCCCGCGAGCGCAATGTCCGCGGGGAAGGCATCAGTGTCTTCAGGATGGACCCTGCCAGCGGCAGCCTGGACTTGGTGCAGGTGGTCGGTGATTTGATCAACCCGTCATTTCTGGCGCTCAACCGCCAGGGCGACGTCCTGTACACCGTGCACGGCGACCAGCACGAGGTCAGCGCCTTTCGCGTCCATTCCGATGACGGCACCTTGCAGTTCCTGCAGCGCCAGCCCTGCGGCGGCAAGAATCCGGTGCACCTGGCGCTCGATCCCTCCGAACAATTTTTGGTGGTGTCCAATCACCTGAGCAGCAATCTAGCCGTTCTGCCGGTGCTGGCGGGCGGCGAACTGGGCGCCGTCTGCCAGACCGTGGCGCTGACGGGCACGCCGGGGCCGCACCGAATCGAGCAGCCGTTTGCCAAGCCGCACTTCAACCCGTTCGATCCCAGCGGGCAGTTCGTCGTGGTGCCCGACAAGGGCCTGGACCGCGTCTTCACGTTCCGGTTCGCCAACGGGCGCCTGACGCCAGCGGACGTGCCCTCGGTCGCGACCCGCGAGGCCGCCGGCCCGCGGCACATCGCGTTTCATCCCACGCAGCCCTTTGCCTACGTCGTCAACGAGCTAGACTCGACCGTGACCAGCTACCGCTTTAGTGCTGAAACTGGTGGGCTGGCGCCTTTGCAGATCCTGTCAGCCCTTCCCGGGCATTACACCGGCAGCAGCCGCGCCTCTGAAATCGCGGTGTCGCCGGACGGACGCACGCTGTATGCCTCCAACCGGGGATACGACAGCATTGCCGTGTTTCGCATCGATGCCGGAAACGGGATGCTGCGGTTGGCGGAGGCCGTGCCTTCAATGGGGCGCACGCCCCGGTTCTTTGCGCTGGCGCCCGATGGGCGGTTTTTGTTCGCACTCAATGAGGAAAGCGACAGCATCGCCTCATTTGCCGTTGAGGCCCGCACTGGAGGCTTGACGCCTACCTGCAGGCAATGGCCCTGCGGCAGTCCGGTGTGCATGGTCTTTTCTGCTTTGGACCGCCCAACAGGCCCTGTTACGCCAGCCTGAGGGTGCCCTAGGCCAAGCGCTAGGCGCGTCGTGTGCAGGACTCAGTGCTCGCGGGCGGCGATGCCCGACATGATCTTGTCGGTGTAGGCAATCGCCATCGCCGACAGCAGAAAGGCAATGTGGATGACTGTCTGGGCAATCAAGACCCGGTCGCTGTAGTTGTCGGCGTTGATGAAGGTTTTCAGCAGGTGGATCGAGCTGATGCCGATGATGGCCGTTGCCAGCTTGACCTTGAGCACCGACGCATTCACATGGCTCAGCCATTCGGGCTGGTCCCGGTGGCCTTCCAGGTTCATGCGGCTGACAAAGGTTTCATAGCCGCCCACGATCACCATGATCAACAGGTTGGAAATCATCACCACGTCGATCAGCGCCAGCACCACCAGCATGATGACCGTCTCGTTCAGGGTCGTGATAGGCGCGGTGGTCTTGTAGCCAATGCTGCTGATCAGCGCCTGCAGGGCGGTCTGGCTGCCGAATGCCGCTTCGATCAAGTGCAGCAGTTCCACCAGGAAATGAAGCACATATACCGCCTGCGCGGCGATCAGCCCGAGGTAGAGCGGCAACTGCAGCCAGCGGCTCGCAAAGATCAGTCGCGGCAAAGGGCGCATCGAGACAGGTTGAACGGGGTTGGGGTCGGACATGATGAATCAGTTTTCAAAACTGCGGATTGTAGAGTCCAGCCGGACCGCCGCAGGTCTGCGGCCAGTCCACGCGTTCCAGGGTGCCGCAGCGTCAGTGGCTTGTAAGTGCCAGGCGCCAAAGTCCCACCATTCATCGACCCCAAGGAGACAATGCCAATGAGCACCCCTGATAATTCCATCCAGTCCACATTGGTTGAAAACCGTGTGTTCCCACCCAACGCCGACACCATGCAGTCGGCCCGCATTTCCGGCATGCAGGGCTACAACGCCCTGTGCGCCGAAGCCGAAAACGATTTCGAGGGTTTCTGGGCCCGGCTGGCGCGTGAGAACCTGAGCTGGAACAAGCCGTTCACCCAGGTGCTGGATGAGTCCAATGCCCCGTTCTATCAGTGGTTTGCCGACGGCGAGCTGAATGCCTCCTACAACTGCCTGGACCGCCACCTGGGCACGCCCACCGAGGCAAAAAACGCGATCATTTTCGAGAGCGATGACGGCAAGACCACCAACGTCACCTACAAGGAGCTGCACGCCAAGGTCAGCCAGTTTGCCAGTGCGCTCAAGGAGATGGGCGTGAACAAGGGCGACCGCGTCGTCATCTACATGCCCATGACGGTCGAAGGCATTGTCGCCATGCAGGCCTGCGCCCGCATCGGCGCCACCCATTCGGTGGTGTTTGGCGGCTTTTCGGCCAAAAGCCTGCAGGAGCGCATCCAGGACGCCGGCGCCGTGGCCGTCATCACCGCCAACTTCCAGCTGCGCGGCGGCAAGGAACTGCCGCTCAAGGCCATCGTCGACGAAGGCATCGCCATGGGCGGCTGCGAGTCGATCAAGAACGTGATCGTTTACCAGCGCACCTCGAGCGCCTGCAACATGGTG
>JAQGMZ010000106.1 GCA_028292045.1 Polaromonas sp.
CGTCATCATCGAATAGAAGAACTGCTCCGCCTGCAGCCCGCTGTAGCGGTTGACGTTCTCGAACCATTCGGTGGAATTGCGCGCGGCATTCTGTATCTTGAGCACCTCCACCGAACGCAGTGCCTGGTAGGCGCCAAGTGCTTCTTCCACATCCTTGTGCCGACCGAAACAGTTGGCCATCTCGATCGCATCTTCCAAAGCCAGCTTGGTGCCGCTGCCGATTGAAAAATGCGCCGTGTGCGCGGCGTCGCCCATCAGCACGATCGGCACGGTTTTTCCGGCAATCGCTTCGCGGTGCACCCAGCGCTCGCAGACCACGCGCGGAAAGCGGATCCAGATGGCCGAGCCGCGTACATGCGTGGCGTTGTTCAGCAGCGGGTGGCCGTCCAGGTACCTGGCAAACAGCCGCTCGCAAAAGGCAATGCCGTCTTCCTGGCTCATCTGGTCCAGGCCATGCGCTTTCCACACCGCCTCGGGCGTTTCAACGATGAAGGTCGAGGTGCTGGCGTCGAACTGGTAGGCGTGTGCGGCAAACCAGCCGTGTTCGGTCTGCTCGAAGGCAAAGGTGAAGGCGTCGAAAGTTTTTTTCGTGCCCAGCCAGACAAAGCGGCAGTTGCGCTGCTCCACATCGGGCTGGAAGGTGCCGGCATAGCGCGTGCGAATGCGGCTGTTCAGGCCGTCGCAGGCAATCACCAGGTCGGCGCCATACTGGGAGGCTATCGCCTGGTCGTCCTGCACATCGGTCTCGAACACCAGCTGCACGCCCAGTTCAATGCAGCGATCCTGCAGGATATTGAGCAGGCGCTTGCGGCCGATGCCGCAAAACCCGTGGCCGCCCGAGCGCACGCTGCGGCCCTTGAAAAACATTTCCACATCGTCCCAGTGGTTGAAGGCGTCGCCAATCAGCCGGGCGCTGACCGGGTCGGCCTGCTGCAGGTTGCCCAGCGTCTGGTCCGACAGCACCACGCCCCAGCCAAACGTGTCAAAAGGGCGGTTGCGCTCCACCACGGTCACTTCAATGGCCGGGTCCTGGATTTTCATCAGCACCCCGAAATACAGACCTGCGGGACCGCCGCCCAAGCAAAGGATGCGCATGAAATGCATTTCTATAAATTGATCTTGCCTTAATTATTTAGGTTTAAAGTAACTGCGTCAAGCGGGTTTTCCGGTGCTTCCTGAATTGGCTACAAACTCTTGGACGCCGCTAGCGCTGCCGCTGCCGCCAGCGGTTGAGGCGCCTGAAAGCCGTCTGCCCGGTAGGTCAGCACCAGCGTATCGCGCACGCCGCCTTGCCGGTTTTGGCCGTCGAGGGGAAAAATCGGTGTGGTTTCATGAATCACCCGCGCATCGTCCAGCAGCAGTGCGGTCAGCGGCTCCTGCATCAAAAAGCGCATGCCGTGCGGGCCGTGGGCATCGAACACCCGGGTTTCGCCGCCTTTCACGCCACGCCGCGTCACCAGCAACACCACCACGAAATCGACGCCGTCCCGGTGCGCGCCCTCGGGCGTGGGCCGGCCCACCCCCTCGGTGGGGTCGATGCGGAACTGGTGCGCCTCAATGAACCAGCGCGCCACCGGCCTGACCTGCGCGAACAGCCGGCCCAGGCTGCCCAGCAGTTCGCGCCAGGCCCGGGCGCCGGCGACTGCGGGCTCGACCGCCTCGAACCAGCGCTCGAACCCGCCATGCAGCGCGTTGTAGTCAACCGGCTGCCAATGCGCCCGGTGCGGCGTCTGCTCCAGCGCGCCGCTGTCGACGCCCTGCACAAAACAGGCATGGCGCCGGCGGCGGTAGTGGCCGCCATCCTTCAGGTGCGCATCGGGCGGCAGCCGGTTCCATGAATCGGCCAGATCATTCCAGCCTTGTTGCCAGTGCGGCACGTCCAGCTTCAGGCTGGCGGCAAAGTCAGCCGGCAGCAGCAGGCTCAGCCCGTCCTGGCGCAAGGCCTGGTCGGCAGGTTTTTGAACGGTGGCGATATTGAACATGGGCGCTATTTTGCGCGACGGCCGCAAGGTGCCGGCGAAGCCTTGCCTTGAGCAGACCCGGACCCGGAACATGGAGTCAACCTACATACAGGCGCGGCAAAGCTGCGGATAATCAACCAGGTGTTTTAACCTGAGGAGGGGCTGGCCATGCTGTACAGATTCAAGTCGAAAAATATGGGCGATGTGATCATGCTGGAGCCCAACGGCCGGCTCATGCTGGAAATCATCGGCAAGCCGCCGGGGCCAAGCGGCATCATCCTGCCCGAGCAGATGCCGGCTGCCATTCAGGCGCTTGAAGCCGCGATCAAGCGCGAAGAACTGAGCAAGGACAAGGACGGGGATGGCCTGCCGGAAGGCGTCGGCCTGCACCAGCGCGCCAAGCCGTTCATCGACATGCTGCGCTGGAACATCAAGGCGGGGCAAGAGGTGGTCTGGGGAGTGTGACCTGATCAGCCCGGCCGCGCTGAATTGGAAAGCCCGGTAAACCGGGCTTTCCTGGGTTCATCAGGGCGGCTTATCAATCGACCTTGGCGCCTGAGGTCTTGACCACTTGCGCCCATTTGATGTGCTCGGCATCGATGAATGCGGCAAACTGCTGCGGCGTGTTGCCGCCGGGAACCGCGCCCTGCGCCAGCAGTTTTTCCTTGATGGACGGGGTTCCCAGCGATTTGGCGGCTTCCTGCTGGATGCGGCTGACGATATCGGGCGGCGTGCCGGCCGGGGCCAGCAAGCCAAACCAGGAACTGGCCTCAAAACCCTTGAGCGCCGGACCGCCGGCTTCCTCGACCGTCGGCACGTCCGGCAGGGCCGCCGAACGCTGCGCGCTGGTCACGGCCAGGGCCTTGAGCTTGCCTGACTTGATCAGCTGCATCGACGAGGGCAGGTTGTCGAACATGACGTCCATGTCGCCGCCGGCCAGCGACAACAGCGCCGGGCCTGAGCCGCCGAACGGAAAATGGATCATGTAGGTGCCGCTGCGCGTCTTGAACAATTCGCCCGCCATGTGGATCGAGGTGCCGTTGCCGCTGGACGCCATGTTGAACTTGCCCGGACTGGCCTTGGCCACGCGAATGAAGTCGGCCACATTGCCGATGCCCGCCGCACGGGCCTTGTCGGCATTGACCACCATCACGTTGGGCACGCCGGCCACCAGCGTGATGGGGGCAAAGTCTTTTTGCGGGTCAAACGCGAGCCTGGTGTACAGCGCTTTGTTGATGCCGTGCGTGCCGACGGTGCCCATCAGCAGGGTGTAGCCGTCGGGGGTTGACTTGGCCACCACGTCGGCGCCGATGTTGCCGCCCGCGCCGACCCGGTTTTCCACCACGAAGGGCTGGCCAAATGCTTTTTGCAATTCGGGCGCCATGGCGCGGGCCAGCAGGTCGGTGGTTCCGCCGGGCGCAAAAGGCACGACGATTTTCACCGGACGTGTCGGCCATGCCGCCTGGCTCCAGACCGGACTGGCGATGAAAACGGTGGTTAGCAGTGCGGCGCAGCTAAGCGCAAGGCGACGTGTAGGTTTGACAAAATGCATGGGCGGGGTCTCCTTGGGGTCGAGGGTACAGGGCAACCATAGCCGGGCCGGGCTGCCATTTCAAGCGGGTTAATCCGGGCATGAAAAAAGCCGCCTGGCATTCACCCAGGCGGCTTTTACAGTAAACACGCCAGCCAGAATCAGTCGGCGAACTTGCCGCCGGCTTCGATCACCGGCTTGAGCTTGTTCAGCTCGGCCGTGACGAAGGTCTTGTGCGCAGCGGGTTCCATGCGTTTGTCGGTGACCACCACCGCGCCCAGGCCTTCCTGCTTCTTGACGAAGTCGGGGTCTTTCAGCGCCAGCTTCAGGGCGGTGTTGATCTGGGCCAGCACGGCGGGCGGCGTGCCCTTGGGCGCGTACAGGCCGTGCCAGATAGTCAGGTCAAAGCCTTTCAGGCCCATCTGCTGCAGCGTAGGCAGGTCTTTCAGCAGCTTGCTGCTGGTCAGGGGCTTGGCAGTCGTGACCGCATAGGCCTTGACGCGGCCGGCTTCGATCTGGCCGGTGGTGTTGGTGGTCTGGTCGCACATCATGTCCACCTGGCCGCCCACCAGCGCATTCATGGCCGGCGCGGTGCCGCCGAACGGAATGGTGGTCATGGCTTCCTTGGCATTGATAGCCGACTGCCACATCAGGCCGCACAGGTGAGACGCCGATCCCAAACCCGCGTGGGCGATGTTCAGCTTGCCGGCATTGGCGCGGATATAGTTTTCCAGGTCGCGGTAGGTGTTGGCTTCCAGCTGCGGCTTGCCGATCAGGGTCATCGGCACCTCGTTGATCAGGCCGAGGTATTCAAAATCTTCCAGCGGCTTGTACTGCAGCTTGCGGTACAGGCCGGGCGCGGCTGCCATGCCGATGTGGTGCAGCAGCAGCGTGTGGCCGTCGGGCGCGGCCTTGGCCACCTTGTTGGCGCCGATGGTGCCGCCCGCGCCGTTGACGTTTTCCACCACGAAGTTGGCGCCTCCGCCCATGGACTTGCGCATGGCTTCAGCCAGGTCGCGTGCCACGCGGTCGGTCGGGCCGCCGGCTGCAAACGGCACCACGAAGGTGATGGGCTTGGAGCTTGGGAATGTTTGCGCATTGGCGGAAAACAGGGCTGCGGCAGCCGCTGCAAGGATTAACAATCGTTTCATGAACGGTTCCTATGGGAGAAGTGGATCAGGTAGTTCGACCTGCAATGAAGGGTCTAGTCTAAAAGATCATCCCGCGGCAGACATCGCGGGAACTACTTAGGGGCATTCCCTTCATTGGCTATTTGTAGCTGCGCGCATCTTCGATGACTTTTCCGTCATTCGGCAGGCTGCCCGGTGCCAGCAGCTGCACCGACCCGCGCAGCTTGGTGACATTGCGGACCATGTCGCCGATGCGCTGGCCCAGTCCTGCCGCCGACGAGGTGGTTTCCACCTGCAGCGCCATGGCGTCGTTGGCCATCTCGCCGCTGACCACGAGCCGGGCCTTGATGATTTCGGGAAAGCGCCTGGCAATCTCGGCCACCTGCGCCGGGTGCACGAACATGCCCCGCACCTTGGTGGTCTGGTCGGCCCGGCCCATCCAGCCCTTGATGCGGGTGTTGGTGCGCCCGCTCGGGCAGGGGCCGGGCAGCACGGCCGACAGGTCGCCGGTGCCGAACCGGACCAGCGGGTAGTCGGGGTTCAGGGTGGTCACCACCAGCTCGCCCACTTCGCCCTCGGCCACCGGGTCGCCGGTGCCGGGCCGCACGATTTCCACGATCACGCCTTCGTCCAGCACCAGTCCTTCACGCGCCTCGGTCTCGTAGGCGATCAGGCCCAGGTCGGCGGTGGCGTAGCACGGATAGCCGGCAAGGCCGCGCTCGGCCAGCCAGTCGCGCAGCGAAGGCGGAAAAGCTTCGCCCGACACCAGTGCCTTGGTCACGCTGGGCAGTGCGACCTTCAGCTCGGCGGCCTTCTCGACAATAATTTTCAGAAAGCTCGGCGTGCCGATGTAGCCGGCCGGCTGCAGGTCGGCCATGGCCTGCACCTGCTGCTCGGTCTGCCCGGTGCCGCCCGGGAACACGGTGCAGCCCAGCGCATGCGCGCCGCTTTCCATCATCGCGCCGGCGGGCACGAAGTGGTAGCTGAAGCAGTTGTGGATCAGCTCGCCCGGCCGAAAACCCGCCGCACGCAGCGCCCGCGCCATGCGCCAGTAGTCGCGCCTCAATCCTTCGGGCTCGTACATCGGGCCGGGGCTGGAAAACACGCGCGGCATGGCCGCGCCAAAGCCCAGTGTGCTGAAGCCGCCGAACACGTCGGTCGCCCGCTGCGTCTGCTGGCGCGCCAGCAGGTCGGTCTTGCGGGTCACCGGCAGGGTGGCCAATGCCGCGCGGCTGGTGATGGCGGCCGGGTCGATGCCGGCCAGAATTTCGGCAAACGCCGGGGACGCCCTGCGGGCGTGGGCGATCTGCACGGGCAGTGCAGCGAGCAAGGCCGCCTCGCGTTCGGCAGGAGGGCGGATTTCCAGCGTATCCATGGAAAGTGATGTCATGAAAAGGTGTTGGGTTAAAGGTTAAAGCGCGCAATATGCACAGCGCCAAGCGTTGAGGCGCCAGTTCCCCACAAGCCAGGGCCGCGGGACTGGCTTTGCCAGACCGCAGGCGCAGCAGCCCCCTCGGGGGGGCAGCGAACCACGCGCAGCGGGGAGCGTGGGGCCCATCTAGGCCAGCCAGCGCTTGCGGCGCTTGTAGCTTTTCACGTCCTTGAAGCTCTTGCGCTCGCCGCCGCCGACGCCGAGGTAGAACTCCTTCACGTCCTCG
>JAQGMZ010000153.1 GCA_028292045.1 Polaromonas sp.
CTTCCTCGATGGCGATCTCGTCAAACGGGTTCATGCTCATCTTCACATTGGCGATGTCCACGCCGCTGCCGTCGCTCTTGACGCGCACCTTCACGTTGTAGTCGACCACGCGCTTGACCGGGACCAGGATTTTCATGACGGGGCTCCAATATTGTTCATTGACGTTGATTAATATAATAGGCTTTTAGGCTTCTTTCGCAGACGCAGTTTGCGAAAGAAGCTATAAATTCGATAGCAAAGACTGCAAAAAGTCTAGAGCGCGCCGCAATTGAAGGGCAGGACGGTTGCACTCTAGGATTGAAGCAGATAGACCGCAATTGACACCAGGTGGCCCGGCTGCTGTCCGCGCGCGACCATCCATGGATGCCTTCAGGAAGCTACACGGTGCGAACGAAGTCTGAAAGTGACATGTCGCTTTTCAGGACGTGCTCGCCAACTACGCGGTTCCAGAAGTCTTCCGAGCCATGCGCCATGCGCCATTCATGCAGGCGGCGGGTCAGCAGTTGCAGGTCATATTCTTCCGTGACCCCAATTGCGCCATGCAGCGCGTGGGCAGTCGCGGCAACCAGCACGGCCGCCTCGCTGGTGCGCGACTTGGCCATCGCGGCGGCTAAAAGCGACGGTGTTTTTCCGGTGCCTTGAAAGGCCGCTTCGGCAGCAATCGATGCGGCGGCCGTGTGCTCTGCCATCACGCTCAGCTGATGCTGCACGGCCTGGAACTTGCCGAGTGACTTGCCGAACTGATTGCGGTCGTTGCAATACTGCAGTGTCATTTCAAACAAACGGTTCATGGCGCCGCTGAGCAGGGCCGCATGCAGTGCGGCAGCAAAAGGGGGCAGCAATGCGCCGCCTTGCGCAGCGCGGATCGCTCCGCCGTCGTCAAGCCAGGTGAGACTTGCGGTCAGGCTGCGATGCACCCCCGTGGCTTGGCGCTGCGCTGCGGCACAGGGCAGCAGCAGCAAGGTATCGCCATCATTGGCCAGCACGAAGTCAGCCATCGTTCCATACGGTACCAATGCGCAGGTCAGACTCGCGTCGGGGTTGCGCCGAACGCCTGGGGCCAGCGTGATCATGCCCGGCGGTATGGCGAACTGCGATGCCACGAGCGCCCGCGCGACGATGGTCTGCGCCACCGGTACCGGCACCGCGTAGCGTCCGAAATGGCTCAGGATCGGAAACAGCTCGGCCAGTGAAAGTTCGGCTCCGCCGTCAGCTTCTGTGGCCAGAAGCTCCAGAAATCCGGCATCCGCCAGGGATTCCCACAAGGCAGTGGGTGAGCTACCCGCCTCAATGGAGCGCACCGCAACCGGAGTGCATTGGTCTTTGAGAATGTCTTCGATGGCTTCTGCAAACATGGGTTTTCTCTTTCTTAGCGCAAGCCCAGACCGCGCGCGATCATGCCGCGCAGGATCTCGCGCGTACCGCCGCGCAGGGAATAAGTGGGGGCAATCTGGCTCACATACGCCACGGTCCGGTACAGGTCGGCATCGACCGGTGCCTGCGGGTCCATGGCAATGGCCGCTTCGATCAGGGATGGAATGCTTTGCTCGAACTCCGTCCCGATGTCCTTGATCAGCGCAGCTTCAACGATCGGACTTTCGCCGTTGACCAGCTTGCTGGTCACGGCAATCGACATGTTGCGCAGCGTCGCCAGATGGGTGGCAAAGCGCCCGATGGCGGCGGCGTGGACTTGGGGCTCAGGACTGTTTCGCAAGCAGCTGATCCAGTGCTCCAGCAGCAAGATGCTCGAATAGATGCTTTCCGGGCCGCTGCGCTCGATGGCCAGTTCGGCATTCACCTGCGCCCAGCCATCGCCTTCGTTGCCCACCAGCGCGTCGTCCGCCAGAAGCACGTCGTCAAAAAAGACTTCGGAAAAATGTGCGTCGCCCGCCAGGTCATGAATGGGCCTGACCGTCACGCCCGCAAGCGACAGATCGATGATGACCTGCGACAAGCCTTTTTGCCGGTCCTGCGGCTCGCCTGATGTGCGCACCAGAGCGATCATGTACTGGCAGTGGTGCGCATTGGTCGTCCAGACCTTGCGGCCGTTCAAACGCCACCCACCTTCGCAGCGGGTGGCCCGCGTGCCGACGCTGGCCAGATCGGAGCCCGCATTTGGCTCGCTCATCCCGATGCAGAAGAAGGCTTCCCCAGCGCAGATTCTCGGCAAGTAAAACTGGCGTTGCGCTTCAGTACCGAACTTGAGGATCAAGGGCCCGCTCTGGCGGTCGGCGATCCAGTGCGCGGACACGGGCGCGCCCGCAGCGAGTAGTTCCTCCACCAGTACGAAGCGCGAAAAGGCGTCCAGGTTGGCGCCGCCGTACTGAGCGGGCAAGGTGACGCCAACCCAGCCGCGGGCGGCCAGCTTTTTGCTGAATGACGCGCTAAAACCCATCCAGGAGCGGGCACGGATGTCTGGCGGGGTAGGCTCAAAGTTCGAGTCAAGAAATGCTTTGACTTCAGCCCGAAACTCATCGGTTTTGGCAGGAAGCGAGGCCAGGCGAAAAGCAGATAAAAGATTGCTCAAGACATGCTCCGGTGTCTGTCAGACGTCAGGGGGTGGCCACCATGGGCCAGTGAAACAGGGGCTAAGCTAGCGCCACCCCATCTAGGGGTACGCATGAAACCCGTGTTTACTCAGGAAAAGTCGAGAATAAGAAGCTTTTTTGATACTGTCCAATATTTAATGATGGCTATACTGATACCAACTCGGTATCAATAACCACCAAGGCATTAATTCTTTGAAGCAGGTCCTGCCTGCCATGAAGCACACGTCGATCCCATGGACCTGAGACGCATCCGCCATTTTGTTGTACTTGCGGAAACGCTGAATTTCCGCCGTGCCGCCGAGCGCCTGCATATGGCCCAGCCACCGCTGTCGGTATCGATTCAAAAGCTTGAAGCTGAGCTGGGTGCGAAACTATTCGCGCGCGAATCTAGCGGCGTCACGCTCACTCCAAGCGGGCATGCTGTCTTGAAGGGGGCACGCAAGCTGCTGCTTTATGGAAGCCAATTGAGTGAAATGGCTACACATGCCCAGGACGGCACCGGCGGCATTTTGAAAATTGGTTTCGTTGGCTCGGCAATACACGGGTTACTGCAAAAGCTGCTTCCTTTGTACCGTGCCAGCTATCCTGGCGTTGAACTCGTCCTGCGTGAAGCCACATCGCTCAGCATCATCCAGCAGCTGGAAGATCGCGTGTTGGACATTGGCCTGGTGCGCGTCCCACTCATGCAGTCGTCGGAGGCAAAGCTGATCCAACTGGAACCTGATGTGTTCATGGCCGCTTTGCCGCCCGACAGCCGACTTGCAAACCGTCAACCGTTAAGCCTGTTGGACATGGCAGATGAATCCTTCGTCATGTATGCGCCAACCCATGCGGCGGGGCTGCACAGTGCTGCATTGCTCGCTTGCCAACAAGCTGGATTTATTCCTAAAGTGTCCCAGCAGGCCATTCAGGTTCAGACTGTACTGGCTCTGGTCGAAAGCGGACTGGGTGTCGCGCTCGTACCATCAATCATGCAGCGCTATATCAGCAACCGAATCCTCTACAGGCCTTTAGTGGATGTGTTGCCGACGTCTTCAATCGGGCTTGCATTGGCCTATATGGCGGACATGGAAAGTATGGCCGCTATGCGATTTCGCGAACTGGCAACGCGTGAGTTCGAACTGGAGGCGCTGGTTTGACAACGCGCCACTTTGAGAAGTTGATCGCAGCGAACCATGCACTGGCGGTCTATTGGCTCCAGAAAAGGTTTGATCCGGACACATTGAGATTGCTCAGTGATGCTCGAGGATTATTGGTGTTTCGGGGTTGATCACGTTGTCGTGAAGTGTCCTTTCTACGTTATTGGGCGAGAGGTAGTGCAAGGCTGAGTGGCGCCCAGGCGGGTCGTGCCTTCGGCCAGCCGCAACGCATAGGCGATCTGTTCTTCGCTGCATCCCACCAGGCGCCTTGGCCATTGAAAGCAAAAGGGTTTAACTGACCCGTAACGTGCGTAACTTTGCTGCAGCGCCGGCCCAATGCCGAGAGCTGGGCGAGCCCACGGCTTGACAAGCAAAAGCTGAACTGACGGCTGGCGCCGGGTAGCCTGAACGCGCAGGCACTGGGGGCCTTGGGTAGATCCTGCCCCGGCACGAGAGGCAAAATAAAGATCCATTCGATTATCCGGACTGCCATCTGGACCTAGTTCCCATGCCTGCACACAACTTTGAAACAGCCGCATCAAGCCTGCAACTGCGCTTGAGCTCGCGAGAGCAGCTCGCGCACCTGCTGGCCGAAGCGGCTGAGCTGGAGCACAACTTGCTGTGCTGCTACCTGTACGCGGCCTTCAGCTTGAAGCATGAAGGCCAAGGCGGGCTGCAGGCCGATGGAGCGAAGCAAGTCGACGCCTGGCGCAGCTCGATCATGCAGGTGGCGATGGAGGAAATGACGCACCTGGCGCTGATCGCCAATCTTTCGGTGGCGATCGGCGTACGGCCGCATTTCAACCGGCCCAACCTGCCGGTGGCGCCGCTTTACCATCCGGCCGACATCGTGGTAGAACTGGCGCCCTTCAGCCTGGACACGCTGGACCATTTCATCTACCTGGAGCGACCCGAGGGCAGCGACCTGCCCGATGGCGAAAGCTTTGCCAGCCGCCGGGAAGCCTATCACCGGGGGGCGCGGCCGGGCGCCTCGCTGATGCCAAGCGCCATGGATTACGCCACCATCGGCGAGTTTTACGCGCACCTGCGCAGCTGCCTCACCGAACTGGCCGATGAGGTCGGCCAGGCGCTTTTTTGCGGTGATCCCTCCCTGCAGATCGGTCCTGACAGGATTGGCCTGCCGGGCATGGCCACCATCGGCAATGTGCAGGAGGCGCTGGCGGTGCTCGACACCATCGTCGCCCAGGGGGAGGGCGGCGCAACTACCGAGGATTCGCACTTTTTACGCTTCCAGCGGATTCGCGATGAGCTGGCGGGACTGCAGGCTTCAAGCCACTTTGCCAAGCCTGCCTGGCCGGCCGCCCGCAACCCGCTGATGCGCAAGCCGGCCGATCCGGCAAGCGGCCTGCATGTCACCGAGCCGGCGGCCGCTTCGGTGCTGGACCTGGGCAATGCGGTGTATGCGCTGACGCTGCGGCTGCTGGGGCAGGCATGGGGTGCACACGGCGGGCAGGCGCATCAAGCCCGTTGCACCGCTGCGCTGGAGGCAGCGCTGCAACTGATGCGCGTGCTCGGCGGGATTGGCCAGCACCTGTGCAGCCTGCCCGCCCGACTTGACCAGCCTGGCGTGCACGCCGGCCTGACGTTCACCATGGCCCGCGCGACCGAACCCCTGGTTGCGTCGGCCGAGACGGTGTGGATCACCGAGCGGCTTGAACAAATCCTGGTGGGCCTGCGGCTGGTGGCTGTCTCGCAGGCTCCGCTGCAGCGGCTGGTGCCGCAGCTCGAGGCCATAGCACGGCGTTATGCGCCAGCCGAAGGTGCGGAAGCCGGCAAGACAAGTTGAAAGCCAGGGCCATCTGGAGCCGATCAGGCTACGGATGTTCGGGCCGGCCAGTGGGATTTCCAATGCACCGCAGCCCCGGAATTCACCGTTCCCTGCCGGTCACCACCGCATAGGCAGGGCGGCCGTGAAGCGACCAGTCGATCAGGTTCTGCGCGGCCTTGCGCCTCAGCTCTATTTCCGCCACGACGGAATAGAAGGCCGCATGCGGCGACAGCACCACGCGCGGATGCTGCATGATGCGCGCGTCAAGCTCGGGTGGCTCAACCGGCAGCACATCCAGCGCGGCACCGTCGAGCCTGCCGGCATCCAGCACGTCGAGCAGGTCGTCGATGTTGACGACCGCGCCGCGCGCGGTGTTGACCAGCACGCTGCCCGGCTTCATCAGGCCGAGCACCGATGCGTTCACGCAACCGCGCGTTTCGCCGGTCAGCGGCACATGCAGGGAAATGGCGTCGGCCTGGGCAAACAGCTGGTCCATGTTGACGCGTTCGACATAGGCGGGGAAATCCCCGTCGATGATGTGCGGGTCGCAGGCGATCACGCGCTTGAAACTGTTGCGGCTGATATGCGCCATCCGCTTGCCGATGCGGCCAAGGCCGAGAATGCCAAGCGTCATGTCGCCTGCGCGCTGTATCTTCCCGGCCGAGCTGAAATGCCACTTTCCGGCCTTGATGTCCCGGTCGTAGAAAACAATGTGCCGCAGCAGCGACAGCGCCATGGCCAGCGCATGCGTGGCCACTTCGCCAACGCCGTAGTCGGGTGAATTGGCCACCCAGACGCCATGCGCCGCCGCATCGGCGGTGTTGACCGTGTCGAAACCGGCGCCGT
>JAQGMZ010000184.1 GCA_028292045.1 Polaromonas sp.
GCTCTTCCGATCTTCTCGTTCAACTCCGGCGACGGACGCTGCCCCACCTGCGGCGGCTCGGGCTTCGAGCATGTCGAGATGCAGTTTTTGTCGGACGTGTACCTGCGCTGTCCGGACTGCGACGGCAAGCGGTATCGGCCGGAGATTCTGGAAGTCACGATCGAGCGCCAACCTATTGGCGCGGTGAGGCCGCGCGCCATGAATGTGGCCGACGTGCTCGATCTCACCGTGAGCGAAGCCGCGTCCTTGTTCGCCAACGACCGCGACGTGATTCGTGCGCTGCAGCCGATCGTGGATGTGGGACTCGAATACGTGAAGCTGGGCCAGCCGGTACCCACGCTGTCGGGCGGCGAGTCGCAGCGCCTGAAGCTCGCGGGCTTCCTGGCCGCGGCCGCAAAAAGTGCGACCAGCAGCCGGCAAGCGACCGCCACCCGCGGCACGATGTTCATGTTCGACGAGCCCACCACCGGCCTGCATTTCGACGACATCGCCAAGCTGATGCGCGCTCTGCGGCGGCTGCTGGAGGCTGGCCATTCGCTCATCATCATCGAGCACAACCTCGACGTGATCCGCTCGGCCGACTGGCTGATAGACCTGGGCCCGGAAGGCGGCGAGGGCGGCGGCCTGCTGGTCGCCCAGGGGCCGCCGGAAATCGTGCGCGAGCATCCCACCTCGCACACCGCGCTGGCACTGCGCGAGTACGAAGCGGCCATGGGCCAGACCTACCAGGTAGAAGAGCAGCGGCCCCGGGCGTGGAAGGCGCGGCCAGCATTTTCCAACCTGATCCAGATCGTCAACGCCCGGGAAAACAACCTCAAAAGCCTGTCGGTCGACATTCCGCGCGGCAAGTTCAATGTGGTCACCGGCGTCAGTGGCTCCGGCAAATCGACGCTGGCCTTTGATATCTTGTTCAACGAAGGCCAGCGCCGCTACCTGGAATCGCTCAACGCGTATGCGCGCAGCATCGTGCAGCCGGCCGGCCGGCCCGAGGTGGACGCGGTATACGGCATTCCGCCCACCGTCGCCATCGAGCAGCGGCTGTCGCGCGGCGGCCGCAAATCGACCGTCGGCACGACCACCGAGGTCTGGCACTTTTTGCGGCTGCTGTACGTCAAGCTGGGCATCCAGCATTGCACCAAGGACGGGGCGGCGGTCATGCCGCAAAGCGTGGACGTCATTGCCGCCCAACTGCTCAAAAAATACCGGGGCCGGCACATCGGCCTGCTGGCGCCCCTGGTGATGAACCGCAAGGGCGTGTACACCGAGCTGGCCGACTGGGCGCGGCCGCGCGGCTACACGCATTTGCGGGTCGATGACGAATTTTTGCCAACCACCAAATTTCCGCGCATCGACCGCTTTAAGGAGCACACCGTCGAGCTGCCGATTGCCGATATCCACGTCACGCCCGACAACGAAGCCGAACTGCGCGCTGCGCTGGCGACCGCGCTGGAGCATGGCAAGGGCGTGCTGCATGTGCTGGCGCCGCTCGACGGCCTGCGCCAGGCGATGGCCGATGGCGTTAGTGCCAAGGCCATTGGCCGCATCGAGGCGTTTTCCACCCGTCGCGCCTGCCCGGTCTGCGCCACCTCGTACCCCGAACTCGACCCGCGCCTGTTCAGCTACAACAGCAAGCACGGCTGGTGCCCGGACTGCGTGGGCACGGGCGTCAAGCTGACCAAGGACCAGCGCCAGGCATATGACGATTCGGTGCTGGGCACCGACGACAACACGGGTCGCGAGCAGACCTTCGGCGAGCCCGAGACCGATGACGTGCTGAACACGGTTTGTCCGGCCTGCGAAGGCACGCGGCTCAACCGGACGGCCCGGGCGGTGCGCTTTGGTGTAAAATTTTCAAAATTGATAGCAGTTGATGATTGCGCATCAAGGCCAATAGCCGTTTTAGGACGTGAACTTACGGCTGTGGCCGACAGCGCAGTCGCCGGCTGGCCCATCACCGCCATCGCCCGCCTGTCGATCACCGACATCCGCGCCTGGGTTGAATCGCTTGCGCTGACCGGCCGCGAAGCCGGCATTGCCCGCGACCTGATTCCTGAGATCAGGAGCCGGCTCGAATTTCTGGAAGACGTGGGCCTGGGCTACCTCACGCTCGACCGGGGCGCACCCACGCTGTCGGGCGGCGAGGCGCAGCGCATCCGGCTGGCCGCGCAGCTGGGCTCCAACCTGCAGGGCGTCTGCTACGTGCTCGACGAGCCGACCATCGGTCTGCATCCGCGCGACAACCAGATCCTGCTGTCCGCCCTGGGCAAACTCAGCGAGCGCGGCAACACGCTGGTGGTGGTCGAGCATGACGAGGACACGATCCGCCGCGCCGATAACATCATCGACATCGGGCCCGGCGCCGGCAAGCGCGGCGGCACCCTGGTGGCGCAGGGCACGGCGGCGCAGCTCTCCAGCGTGCCCGAGTCGCTGACCGGTCGCTATCTGGCGAATCCATTGATGCATCCCCTGCATGCGCGGCGCGTAACGGAGTTGACCCCGCCCACGCCTTCCCCCAGCGGGGAACGGAGCGGCACCGGCTCCGAACTTTCTTCAATTTTCCCCCCTGTGGGGGAGGGCGGGGGCAACGGATTACCAATCACTGCCAAACCCTTGAGCAAAGCCAAACAAGCCGCCCTGAAAGCCCAGGCCCTTAAAGATTCGGCCGCTCAGGCCAGCGCCCTGCACAACGCCGCGCCCGGCGTCGCCAGCCCCTACACCTCATGGCTCACTGTCACTAATGCCAGCCTGCACAACCTGAAAAATGTGACCGTCGACGTGCCCCTGTTCCGCCTGGTGGCCGTCACCGGTGTCTCGGGCTCGGGCAAATCCACGCTGGCCCGGGACGTGCTGCTGGCCAATGTGCATGCCGGCGTTGCGCTTCGCTCCACCCGGGCCGGCCGCGAACTGGACGATGCCGGCCAGCACCCGACCTGGACCGGCTGCCAGTCAGTCGAAGGCTACGCGGCGGTGGACCGGGTGCTGGAAGTCGACCAGACGCCCATCGGCAAGACGCCGCGCTCCTGCCCGGCCACCTACATCGGCTTCTGGGACACGATCCGCAAACTGTTCGCCGACACGCTGGAGGCCCGTGCGCGCGGCTATGCGGCCGGACGCTTTTCCTTCAACACCGGCGAAGGGCGCTGCCCAACCTGCGAGGGCGCGGGCGTGCGCACCATCGGCATGAGTTTTCTGCCCGATGTGAAGGTGCTGTGCGAAACCTGTCACGGCGCCCGCTTCAATCCCGAGACGCTGGCGGTGACCTGGCGCGGCAAGAGCATCGGCGACGTGCTGAAGATGGAGGTTGATGAAGCCGTCAATTTCTTTTCTGCCATGCCCAGCATCGGCCATCCGCTGCAACTGCTCAAAGACGTGGGCCTGGGTTATCTAACGCTGGGCCAGCCGTC
>JAQGMZ010000187.1 GCA_028292045.1 Polaromonas sp.
CGCCGCCCAGTTCGGCCGGCATGTTCATGGCGTACAGGCCGAGGCCTTTTGCCTTTTCGTGAACAGCCCGGGCTTTGGCGTCGTCCAGAAAACCGTGAGCCTCAATGCCGTCCTCCAGCGGATGAAGCTCTTCGGCGATGAAACGGCGCACCGTGTCGATCATCATTTTTTGCTCGTCGTTCAGGGAAAAATCCATGGGGTGCCTTGGGCAGGTGGTTCAAAAGCGGCAGGGCAAACGGCCCCGCCATGCGTGGATTGCGGGCAGGCCCGGATCACGCGCTGCTGAACCAGCGGGCACCAAAGAAGAACGGCAACCGGGACACGGAGTCTGAACGAAAAGGCACGGCAAATTCCGGTGTCAGGCTTGCGGCTCTAGAAAGGAACGGCTGACCGACAGGCACTGGCGCGCCCATTCGGCCTGGCCAAGCTGCGCCATGCGCTCGAGATGAACGACTTCGACGCTGATGGGCAAGTCCTGCGGCAGCGCATTAAAGAGGCCGTTTAGGTCAATGCCGCCCTCGCCGGGCAGAAGGCGCTCGCAGCGGGCGGCGCGGATCATTTCTTCAGCTGTGAAGTCGCGCCCGACCTGAGCGCGAGTGGGCGCATCGCAGATTTGCGCGTAATGCAGCAGATCGCGTGGTATGGCGAGGACGTCGTTTAGCGTGGTGCCAGAGCGGTCAACGTGCAGCGCATCGACCAAAATGCCGGCATTGGCCGGGCGGCCTGCAGCATTGATGATGCGCAGCGCGGCTTTTACATCGGGCACGGCTGTCCAGGGCATGAACTCCAAGTCGGCGGTCAAGCCGTAGGATTGCATCAACTTGCACAGGCGGGCGTAGCCGTCGCTCAGGCGCGCTTCGTCGGTGTCGTCGCCGGCCACCAACACGGCCCTGGCGTGGAGCGCCGCGCCGGCTTCGAGCAAAGGCAGATAGGCCCGTTCGTCAAAGTTTTCATCGATGCGGATGATTTCGAGGTCGAAGATGCCAACGCCCGTGTCTTTCTGCGCGGCCACGGTTTCGCGCAGCACCTCGGGCTGGCCGATCAAAAACTGCTGCGGCCCGCCCGCCATGTTGGGCAGCAGGCGCAGCCCGACATAGGCGTAGCCCAGTTCCGCCGCGAGGCGCACAGCCTGCGGCGGCGTGAAGGTGTTCGACGTGAGGTAAGCCAACGAGTAGATGCGGGGCATGGTGGTCTCCCGGCTTATTTCAGCGGCGAGACGGTCGTGGGCAGCGCAATTGTTGAGATCATGGCGGTGCTCAGGTGCGCCGGTCCGCCCTTGGGAGGCCAGATGCCTTGCGCCACGGCGTCGGCGCGGGCCTTGCTGCGCGCATCAAGCGTGGCGTAAGACCAAATGTTGGTGAAACGCAGCGGGCCGTCGAGCGCCACCATCGCCACCACGCAGGGCGAGAGTTCTTCACGCAGCGGCACGTACTGCTCCCATAGATCAATCGTGGCCTGCACGCCGCCCGGCTTAATGCCGTAAGTACGGATCTCATAGACCGGGCCGCTGATGCCAGATTCAGCGCTCGGGCGCACCGGCTTCATCCACTGGAACCCTTTGTAGCTGTGCTGCTCCAGACTCTGGAAGGTGGCGCCGCAGCCGAACGGGTCGGCGCTTTGCTGCGTGCGCTCGCGCTCGGCCTGAAGGGTAGCCAAATCGGCAAAGCCGCGCAGCACGATCATCTGGTTGAGCTGGCCGATGTCGGTGAACCAGCAGCCCAGCAGTTCGCCTTTCGCTTCAGGCGCGGCGCTGTAAGCCTGCACATTGGTGGCAACTTGGGCTGCGGTGCCGAATGGCAGGGTCATGGTGGCGAGTTCGTAGTACATGGGCTGTCCTTGGTTGAAAATGCTATTAAAAACAGAGCTGCTTGTGCGCTTCTACTATATGGAAGAGGCCGATTCTTTTTGAAAACTGGACTCAATTTCGAGACCCGCCACGTGCTGCGCGGCAATGAATCCAAACGTCATGGCCGGGCCGAGCGTGATGCCGCCGCTCGGGTAGTTACCGCCCATCATGCTGTTCATGTCGTTGCCGCCCGCGTACAGACCCGCAATCGGCTGGCCGGTGCTGTCCAGCACCTGCGCGCTGGAATTGACCTGCAAGCCGGCAAACGTGCCCAGGCTACCGGGCAGCACCTTGACGGCGTAGAAGGGGCCGCGTTCGAGCGGTGCCATACAGGGGTTGGGCTGGCTCGTGGCGGCGTCGCCCTGGATGCGGTTGTAGGCGGTTTCGCCCTTGGAAAAATCGGTGTCCGTGCCCTCGCCGGCCTGTTGGTTGTAGCGCCGCACGGTCGCTTGCAGGCCGGCTGCGTCGATGCCGCAAGCCAGCGCCAGTTCGGCCAAGGTGCCGCCTCGCTTCAAATACCCGTTACGCACCATACCGCCGAGCGGCATCGGCGCAGGCTTGACGGCACCCAAGCCATAGTGGCGCAAGAAGCCGTGGTCGCACACCAGCCAAGCCTGGACCGGTTCGCCCTTGGGCGTGGCCTCGATCAAATCATGCATGAAGTCGTAGTAGGAATCGGCTTCGTTGGTGAAGCGCCGGCCGCTGGCCGTCACGGCGATCAGTCCCGGTTTGGCCCGCTCGATCAAGTGCGGAAAGTAGGCAGCGCTGCCATCGGCGCGCGGCACCAGGGACACCGGCGCCAGTGCGGCGGCCTGCACTAAATCATTCGCCACCACGCCCCCCGCGCCCTCACCCAGCCGCAGGCCGTCGCCGGTGTTGCCGCGCGATGCGGCCGACCAGTGTTCGTGGCCGGTGGGCGCGTGGGGCAGCAACTCTTTCTTGCGCGCCACGTCATGCGGAAAGCCACCGCAGGCAAGCACCACGCCGCGCGTGGCATGGATTTCGGTGTCGCCTTCGGGCAAGCCAATGACTGCGCCGGTCACTTGGCCGTTTTGGGTCAGCAGGCGCCGGGCAGGGCTGTTGACGCGAATCTCCACGCCAGCCTCGAAAGCCGAAGCCGCCAACCCGGCCACCAGCGCATTGCCGTTGACCAGCCTCATGCCGCGCCGGTGGAGTAGTAGGTCGCGCCAGTGACGCAGCACCAGTTTCGTAACGTGCCAGAACGAAGCGGGCTTGCGTGTGGCGTTAAGAAAGTGCTTGAGTTCCGTGCCGGAGGCGATGCCCATGCCCCACAGCGTGGTCTCGGGTAGCGGCGGCTTGAGGGTGTTGATCTTCTCGCCCAGCCGGCGGCCGTCAAAGGGCGCTGCGCAGATCGAGCGTCCGCCCGTGGAAGCATCGGGCGTGCGACCATGAAAGTCGGGAACGCTGTTGCCGTCGATGAACTGCAAGGCCGTTTTGGAACGGAAAAATTCGACCATGCGCGGACCGTTGTCCAGGAAGGCGCGGGCTCTGGCCTCGTCAAAATGCGCGCCCAGTTCGTGCCGCAGGTAGGACAGCGGCTGCTCGATGGTTTCAACAAGTCCCGCCTCAACAGCCATCGGGTTGCGCGGAATCCACATCCAGCCACCCGACCATGCGGTGGTTCCGCCGTACTGCGGGTCTTTGTCAATGACGATGACCTTCAGCCCCAAATGCGCCGCCACCACCGCCGCCGACAGGCCACCGGCTCCCGAACCGATGACCAGCAAGTCGCAGGTTTGCGCAGCAGATGCAGGAACAGTGGCAAGCGTGGGGATCAACATCACTCAGGCGGCGTATATACGCTTGAGTCCGCCAGTGCCACTCGAATTCGCGAAATTGGACAGATGCGCGGCAGACTTGGCAAAGAAAGGCGATGCGCTGCTGGCAGCGGCCATTTGCGCGGCCAGCGATAGCAGATCCGGCCCCAGCGCCTGCATGCGTTCCCTGGTGAAGCGCACCGTCGGACCGGCGATGCTGATGATGCCCATGGGCGGCTGTCCAGCCAGTTGGACCGGCGCGGCCATGGCGTTGAGCCCGGCGGTGTAGGTTTCCTCGGTGAGACTGAAGCCACGTTCGCGTGTCTCGCGCACCATGTCCATCACCGCCTGCAGGCTGGTCGGCGCGTTCGGGCCGAATTCCTGCGGATTGCCCAGTCCCTGCTGCGCCACTAGCGCCAACGCGTCGTCGTCGTTCAGCGCCGACAGCCAGGCGTGGCCCGACGACGAACATGACAGCTGCGCATCGCTACCCATGTCCGGGTCATAGCGCAGGCCTTGCCGGGCGCCCTGCGCGCGCGCCACCCAGGTCAGGCGGTTGCCATCGACCACCGACAGGCGCACCAGTTCGCCTGTTATTTCAGCCAGCCGGTCGAGCAGCGGCTGGGCAATATCGACAATCCCGGACTTGCTTAGGAAGGACAGTCCCATCGAGACCATCTTGGTGGTCAGCAGGTAGTCGCCGTGATCACGCGTCTGGCGCACATAGCCGCAGCGCGTTAGGTCGGCCAGCAGGCGGTGCACCGCGCTGCGCGGAATGTCGAGCTGGTTGGCGATGGTGGCCATTTCCATGCCCTCGCCATGCTGGGCAAGCAGCTCAAGGATACCCAGGGTTCGTTCAAGTACGCCGTTCATAGGAATGACACCAAAAATTAGGTTAAATAAATAGAATTATATTCAATACTTGAATACTATTCCAGTTTTAGGTAGGATTGTCAAACTTTTCAACTTATCTACCTCCACACCATGCTAGAACAACTCAACGGCGCCACCCGGGTGCATTTCATCGTTGGCGACCCGATTGCCCAAGTCAAGTCCCCGGCTGGCGTGACAAAAGCCTTCGAAGCCCTCGGTCGCAATGCCATCGTCGTCCCCGCCCACGTGGCGCCCGAGGATTTGCTGGCCTGGTTGGCCGGCACCTCGCGCTCGCGCAATGTGGACGGCATCATCGTCACCGTGCCGCACAAGTTTGCGGTCTTTGAGCTGTGCACCACCACCTCGGACCGGGCACGCTTTTTGAACATCGCCAACGTAATGCGCCGCAACGCCGATGGCCGCTGGCACGGTGACATGTTCGACGGCCAGGGCTTTGTCGCCGCCCTGCAGCACAGTGGCGTGCGGTCAGCCGGCAAGCGGGCGCTGCTGGTCGGCGCGGGCGGTGCGGGTTCGGCGATTGCGCATGCGGTCGTGATGGCGGGGGTCGGCGTGCTGGCCATCCATGACGAAAGCACGGCGCGACGCGACACGCTGATCAAGAGGTTGGACGGGCTGAACGGCGTGCGCGTCGAGGCCGGCAGCTTCAATCCTGAAGGCTTCGACCTGGTTCTCAACGCCACACCCATCGGCATGAAGGACGGCGACCCCTTCCCGGTCGATGTCACCCGGCTTGCGCCGCACATGCATGTGGGCTGCGTCATCACCGCGCCGGCTATCACCCCGCTAATTGCTCTGGCGCGCGCCAAGGGCTGCAGCACGCAGACCGGCGCAGACATGTTTGCCAAGGTTCGGGACCTCATGGTCGATTTTTTGCTGGAGAAATGAGATGGAGTTGATTGACAACGGCCTGGCCGCTCTCTCCGAATCCGCCAGCTATGACGTGGTGGTGATAGGCGCGGGTGGCGCGGGCATGGCCGCCGCCCTGTATGCCGCTATCGACGGCGCCAGCGTGCTGCTGGTGGAGCGCAGCGAATTCGTCGGCGGCACCACCGCTTGGTCTGGCGGAACGACCTGGATACCGGGCACGCGCCACGGGGCAGCGGTGAATCCGGTCGACACGCTACAGGACGCTCAGCGCTACCTCGACAACGCCGTGGGCGAGCGCACGCCAGCCGCGTTGCGCCAGGCCTTTCTGGACAACGGCTCGCACGCCGTCGATCAGATCGAAGCCAATTC
>JAQGMZ010000191.1 GCA_028292045.1 Polaromonas sp.
TGCCCAGCCGCGCCTATTGCGGCCGCTTCAATTTCAACGGCGGCGACCAGCAAAAACGCGTCGGCACGCTGTCGGGCGGCGAGCGCGGACGCCTGCACCTGGCCAAGACCCTGATTGCCGGCGGCAATGTGCTGATGCTCGACGAACCGTCCAACGACCTGGACGTGGAAACCCTGCGCGCGCTCGAAGACGCGCTGCTTGAATTCGCCGGCTCGATCATGGTCATCAGCCACGACCGCTGGTTCCTGGACCGCATCGCCACCCACATCCTGGCCGCCGAGGGCGACAGCCAGTGGACTTTCTTTGACGGCAACTACCAGGAATATGAAGCCGACAAGAAAAAGCGCCTGGGCGAAGAGGGTGCCAAGCCCAAGCGCATGCGTTTCAAAGACCTGAAGTGAGTATGGCCCCCACGCTTGTCGCTTCGCGTACTGCGCTGCCCCCCGAGGGGGCTGCTGCGCCTGCGGTCCGGCGAAGCCGGTCCCGCGGCCCTGACTTGCTGGGGAGGACCAACATCGCGCTTCTTATGGCAGAGTTTTCATGACTGACGACGACGTTCTGCAGCAAACGCGGCACTGGCTTGAATCAGCCGTGATCGGGCTGAACCTGTGCCCGTTTGCCAAGGCGGTGTATGTTAAGAACCAGGTGCGTCTGGTGGTCAGCCATGCCCGGCATGCCGATGACCTGCTGGAAGAACTGGACAGTGAACTGGCCTTGCTGGCCGGCACGCCAGCCGAGACAATCGACACTACCTTGCTGATACACCCGACCTTGTTTGGTGATTTTCTGGATTTTAACGATTTTCTGGAAATTGCCGAAGGCGTGATCGATGAGCATGAACTCGATGGCGTGATCCAGTTGGCCAGCTTTCATCCCAAATTCCAGTTCGAGGGCACCGAGCCCGACGACATTGGCAATTACACCAACCGCGCGCCCTTTGCCACGCTTCATTTGCTGCGCGAGGAAAGCATCGGGCGGGCCGTTGAGTCCTTCCCCGAGGCGGAGGCCATATTTGAAGAAAACATTCGGACGCTTGAAAAGCTGGGGCATGCCGGATGGCAGGCCCTGGCTGTGCATTCCTGAACTGCGCAATGAATGACGGGCGTTCGTTTACAGGATGTTGTTTTGATTTTGCGAGTTTTCACTGAAGTGAGTCACCAAACACCATGACAACCTCAACACCAGCCACGAGCGCGGCCTTTCAATCCTGTATCGACGAGGCTCACAGGCAATTGCCTTTTGTGATTGACCGCTGGACATCCAATCTTGCCCAGCAAATGCAGGACCGTTCTGTCCGCATTTCAGAATCGTGGGAAAGGCATCAGCTCCAGGATGCCATTTCCATTCTCAAAAAGCACAGGAGCAACATTGAGCGCGGCTTTGTCGAGTCATTGAAAAAAGTCATGGCGCGCGGCAGCGTCACCATGGGCGCAAGCAAGAAGACTGATTATTCGAACCGGTTGGAGTCCTTGCTCAGTTTTGACGACCTGGAATTGATGGGGGAAGGGCAGGTTCAGCAGGCCGTGGAAAGCACGCGCCTCCATCAGCATGTCAGGCTGGGCTGCGAAGCGGGGCTGGCCAGTTTTTCTGCGCGCTTCAGCACCGCCCAGGGATTTTTGGTGGTCAAGGCTGACAGCAACCCCTTGCGGCCGGAAATCATGGCCACGGCCTTGAGCGAATTGCTCCAGACCCTACCGGTCCAAAGCCAGACGCGGGCCTGCTGGCTGCTCGATGGTGGCCGTATCCTGGGTGAGGAACTGCAGTCGTTCTATGCGCTGCTCAACGATTTCCTGGCCAGCCAGGATGTTGACCCGGCGCCGTACGGCGTCACGGTTGTGTCCCAGGCAAAGGCAAAGGTTGCCAGTGCATGGCCGCCAGAAAAAGCCATTGTTTCCGAATTGGCTTCTGCCCTGGTGTTCAAGGGAATAGGCAAAAACAGCGAGCCTGCAGCAGCAGAAAACCCGGTTCCCGCCAGCCCCAAGCCTTTGCTCACGCTCGACCATTTGCACCACTTGCTGATGGGCGACTATGAAGACGCCGCTCACCAGCCGGCTTCGTTTTCAGACTTTGGGGAGGCCAACCCCCTGAACAAGAACTTCTCGCACACGGTGCCCATCGCATTGGACGCCCTGAACGAACTGGAGAAGCAGGGCCTGGTTTCTGCCAGGATGAAGCTGACCCGCAAGCCTCCCCCGGTGCCCATCGCCAATTTGCGGGCGCAACTCAAGTCAGATGCCAAAACGCTCGGCCAGTCGCTGGCGATCGAAGTGGTCGGGCTGATGATCGAGCAGATGGCCCACGATGAGCGGCTTCTGCTTCCGGTCAGGCAGATCATTGCGCATGCTGAACCGGCCTTTTTGCGGCTTGCCGTGACGGACCCCCGCTTCTTCAGCGAAAAAAGCCATCCGGCCCGCAAATTGCTGGAAGCCATCACCCGTGCAAGCCTGGGCTATGCCAGCGAAAACGAACCCGGCTTTGCGGAATTCATGCAGTACCTGCAGGCGCTGGCGGTGCAGCTGGACGACGAGAACGCACACGATTCCGAACGTTTTGCCAGGCTGCTCCACGATTTCGAACGCAGGCAAAATCGCAATTCACCTGAACACCGAAAGGCGCAGCGCGTTGCGGTGCAAGCCTTGCTCCAGGCAGAGCAACGCAACCTGCTTGCCACCAAAATGGCTGCTGAAATCAGGGCGCGCCCTGATTTCAACGGCGACAAGCCCGCCATCAGGGCGTTTCTGACCGGCCCCTGGGCGCAGGTAATGGCCCGGGAACAGCTGGCAACGCAAGTCGAAGCGGCCGGCAGCAGCCTGCCCGTCTTTCGCCAGGCGCTGGGCGATCTTCTCTGGACCCTGGATGTCGCGCAAGCCACAAGAAACCGGAAAAGGCTTCTCAAGATGATTCCAGACCTTCTCCAGACACTCAGGCAGGGGTTGCAGTCGATTGATTACCCGGTCGACCAATCCCAGCCGTTTTTTGATGAGCTCATGGCGAGCCACCGGAATTTTCTCAGGGCCAAACCCGAACTGCCTTTGCCGCCGCTCAAAGAAACCGCAGCTCATGCGCTGGGCAAGATGTTTGTTGAAAATAACATGCCGCAAGCGCTGTGGCTGGACCAGTCCGAAGTTCAAAATTCAGGGTTCATGCACAACGATGACAATTCGACGCAGTTTTGGTCGGAAACCGGTTTGCCTGAGCCCGGCGCGGGTGAATTCCCGGACAAGTCCGCACAGCCTGAAGTCGCCGACAAAATGGAGCTTCACCTGGGCGACTGGGTCGACCTGCTGGTGGAAATGCAATGGCTGCGCGCTGAACTGACCTGGGTCAGCCCCCAAGGCACCCTGTTCATGTTCACCAGCCAGGGCGGCCGCAAGCATTCCATGACATCGCGTGTGATGCGCTACCTGCTCAAGCTGAACCTGATCAGGGTGGTCAGCCAGCAGGGCGTGGTCGAGGGCGCGCTTGACGGTGTGGCCCGCACGGCCCTGCAAAACAGCGTGAAGGGCAAAGACACTTCCTAGGCTTCAGGCCCTGGCGGGCGTGTTCAGCCAGCGGCTGGCCAGCTGCACCCAATAAGTGGCGCCCAGCGGAATCAGTTCGTCATTGAAATCGTAACTGGGGTTGTGCAACATGCAGGGGCCGCCACCGTGGCCTAACTCGCGGTGGTCACCTTCCCCGTTGGCAATGAAGCAGTAAGCTCCCGGCCTGGCCTGCAGCATGTAGGAAAAATCTTCCGCGCCCATGGTTGGTTCCTGGACCAGCACCTGGCTGGCGCCGACAATGTCCGCCATGACCTGTCGTGCAAAGTCGGCCTCGGGCGCGGAGTTGACGGTGGGCGGGTAGTTGCGCGCGAATTCGAAATCGCATTGCGTCCCGAAGGCGGCGCAGGTGTGCTCGGCCACCGTCCGCATGCGCTGCTCGATCAGGTCCAGTACCTCGATGCTGAAAGTGCGCACCGTGCCCTGAAGCTCGCAGAAGTCGGGCACCACGTTGGTGGCTTCGCCGGCATGGACCATGGTGACTGAAATGACGCCGGCGTCCAGCGGTTTTTTATTCCGGCTGATGATGGTCTGGAACGCCAGCACCATCTGGCAGGCCACCGGCACCGGGTCGATGCCGAAGTGCGGCATGGCCGCGTGGCAACCCTTGCCGCGAACCACAATCCTGAATTCATTGCTCGACGCCATGACCGGGCCGGCGCTGACCGCAAAGGTGCCAACCTCGCCCCCCGGCCAGTTGTGCATGCCGAACACGGCTTCCATCGGGAATTTGTCGAACAAGCCGTCTCGGATCATCTCCCGTGCGCCGCCACCGCCTTCCTCTGCGGGCTGGAAGATCAGGTACACCGTGCCTTCGAAGTCGCGGTGCGTCGACAAATACTGCGCAGCGGCCAGCAGCATGGCGGTGTGGCCGTCATGGCCGCAGGCGTGCATCTTGCCCGGGTGCTGGCTGGCGTGCGCAAAGGTGTTTGATTCCTGCATCGGCAAGGCGTCCATGTCGGCGCGCAAACCCACCCCGCGACCGCAGGCACCGCCGTCGCGCCCGTGCAAGATGCCTACGACGCCGGTGGTGCCCATGCCGCGGTGAACCGGAATGCCCCAGGCCGTCAGCTGGCGGGCAACCAGGTCTGCAGTGCGAACCTCCTCAAAGCTGAGTTCGGGATGGGCATGAATGTCGCGCCGCATGGCTGCGATGGCGGCCGAGCCATCCCGCAGGGAATCGATTAAGTTCATTTCGGGTGCCTTTGGTGATGCCATGATGCAAAGCTGCTCCATTATTGGGCATGACCGTAGCCGCAAGCGACAGGCGTGAAAAAGGCCGGTGGATGAAACCGGCCTTTGTGCAATGAATGCCAAGCCGCAAACGGTGGCGGCGCACCGTCTGCCGCCCGACGGCCGTGTCAGTCTTCGCTGCTGATGAGGCGGTAGGCAGCGGCACCGATCAAGGCGCCCACAATCGGTGCCAGCCAGAACAGCCAGAGCTGGCCAATGGCCCAGTCCCCGGCGAAAAGCGCCACGCCGGTGCTGCGCGCCGGATTGACCGAGGTGTTGGTCACGGGAATGCTGATCAGGTGAATCAGCGTCAGGCACAGGCCGATGGCGATGGGCGCCAGTCCGGCAGGCGCACGCTTGTCGGTCGAGCCGAGAATCACGATCAGGAAAAATGCCGTCATGACCACTTCGGTCACCAGCGCGGCCAGCAGGCTGTAGCCGCCGGGCGAATGCGCGCCGTAGCCGTTCGATGCAAAGCCCTTGGTCGCGTCAAACCCGGCAGCGCCGCTGGCGATGACGTACAGAACGCCGGCCGCGGCAATGGCGCCCAGCACCTGCGCAGCAATGTAGGGCAGCAGTTTGCTGGCCGGAAAGCGCCCGCCGGCCCACAGGCCGACCGAAACGGCTGGGTTCAGGTGGCAGCCGGAAATGTGGCCAATGGCAAATGCCATGGTCAGCACGGTCAGGCCAAACGCCAGCGAGACCCCGACAAAGCCGATGCCCAGCCCGGGAAAGCCAGCCGCCAGCACTGCGCTGCCGCAGCCGCCAAGGACCAGCCAAAACGTACCAAAAAATTCGGCGCCATATTGTTTCATTCTTTTTATCTCACTTGTGGAATTTGAAAAGGGGCGGCTGATGAGGCAGCCGCCCGGCTGGGTCGTGCAGCCCCGGACGGAATACGGCCGTGGTGGAATATACGGGCTGCAAAAAAATGGTCCTGGCACTTTTTCACACAAGAAGCGCTTTAATCACGGCCGCAGCGGCAAGCCATGGTTATTTCAGGCGTTCGCGCATAAAAAGGTACTGTCAGGGCGGTTTTGTGGACGCCAACACGTGCGACTTTCGGGACAGGCTGGCCGTGAACGCCTGGCCGTACATGCGGAACACAGGTTATGCAGTGCGTACATTCACCGCAGCCGGCAATTTGCCTACTGGATCATGCCCAGGAACTGCTTCAACTCAGGCGTCTGCGGGCTGGAAAATACTGCGTCTGGCGCGCTGATCTCGTGCACGCGGCCCTGGTGCATGAACACTACCCGATCGCAGACCTTGCGGGCAAAGCTCATCTCGTGGGTGACCATCAACAATGTCATGCCTTCCATGGCCAGGCTTTCGACCACCTGCAGCACCTCGCCGACCAGCTCCGGGTCGAGCGCCGAGGTGATCTCGTCGCACAACAGAACCGACGGCTGCATGGCCAGCGCCCGGGCAATGGCGACCCGCTGCTGCTGACCGCCCGACAGCTGGTCGGGCCAGGCGTCGAATTTTTCAGCCAGCCCAACGCGCTGCAGCAACTGGCGCGCATGCTCCTCGGCCGGTGCACCAGCGGTTTTCTTGACCAGCGTAGGCGCCAGCATGATGTTTTTCCCCACGGTCAGGTGCGGAAACAGGTTAAAGCTCTGGAAAATCATGCCGACGTGCTGGCGCAGCTCGCGCATTACCTGGGCGTTGTCGTGCAGCAGATGCTTTCCATCGACCCGCAGCGTGCCGCTTTGAAACACTTCCAAGCCGTTGATGCAGCGCAGCAGCGTGCTTTTGCCTGAACCACTCTTGCCGATGATAGCAATCACCTCGCCAGCCTTGACATTCAGGTCGATGCCCTTGAGCACTTCGTTGCTGCCAAAACTTTTGCGCAACTGCTTGATCTCCACCAGGGTTTTGAGCGTGTCGGTTGTCATTTCATCGTCCATTTCTTGCTTTCCTTTCCAGCGTTCGGGCGTAAAGCGATATTGGGAAGCACAGCATGAAATAGATCAGCGCGACGCAGCTGTACACCAGGAATGGCTTGAACGTGGCGTTGGTGATCATGGTTCCGGCTTTGGTCAGTTCGATGAAACCGATCACCGAGGCCAGTGCCGTGCCCTTGATGACCTGCACCATAAAACCCACGGTGGGCGGCACGGCGATGCGCAGCGCCTGCGGCAGCACGATGTGGCGCAGCTGCTCGCCGAAGTTCATCGCCAGGCTTTGCGCCGCCTCCCACTGGCCCTTGGGGATGGCATCGACACAACCGCGCCAGATTTCAGCCAGGTAGGCGCTGGTGTACAGGGTCAGGGCGACAGCCGCCGCAACCCAGGCGGGCACATTGATGCCCAGCAGCGCCAAGCCAAAATAGGCCAGGAACAGCTGCATCAGCAGCGGCGTTCCCTGGAACAGCAGCACATAGCCGCCCAGCAGGCGGCTGACGTTGCGCGCCGCCGTCTGCGCGCCGGGCGCTGCCCGCGTGGCCCAAAGCCGGCCGATCAGCAGCAACGCGCCGACCAGGCCGCCGCCGATGAAGGCAGTGAGCGACAACGCCACCGTCCAGCGGCCGGCCAGCAGCAGGTTCCTGAAGATGTCCCAGATGGAAAACTCAATCATGAAGCGGTCGCCTTGTAAAAAAGGGAGTCAGCGGCCGTACACGAACCGGGGGCCGGCCCAGTTCAGCAGCTTGCGCACGCCAATGAAGAGCAGCAGGTAAAGCGCGGTAACGATGATGAAGGCTTCAAACGCACGAAAGTTGCGCCCCTGGATCAGGTTGGCGGCAAAAGACAACTCGGGCGTCGAGATCTGACCGCAGACCGCTGAGCCCAGCATCACGATGATGATCTGGCTGACGAGCGCAGGCCATACCTTTTTCAGCGCCGGCGGCAAGATCACGCGGGTGTAGATCTGCACCTGGTCGAGCGCCAGGCTTTCTGCCGCTTCGATCTGGCCGCGCGGCGTGGCTTCTACGCCGGCGCGAATGATCTCGGTGGCGTAAGCCGACAGGTTGATGACCATGGCCAGCACCGATGCCATTTCGGGCGACAGCTTGAAGCCCAGGGCGGGCAGGCCGAAGAAGATGAAGAACAGCTGCACGATGAACGGCGTGTTGCGGATCAGCTCGACATACGTGCCGACCACCCAGCGCAGCCAGGCAGGACCGCTGGCCCGCACCCATGCAAAGGCCACGCCGGCCAATACGCCGATGACCGATGCAATCACCGTCAGCCCCACTGTCCAGACCAGCCCGGTGGCCAACAGCGGCCATTGGGACAGTACCGCCATGAAATCAAGTTCAATTCTCATCGCGCTTCATCCTCTGGTTGGAAAAATGGCAATCATTCTTCTCCCACCCCAGCAAGGCAGCAGCGAAACGCCTTTGCCGGGCCCCCGGAGGCGCCCCTGCAAGGGGGGCCAAGCAAAGCTAGCAGCAACAGGGGCGTGCAATTCACTGCGGCAGGCTGCCAGCCGGGCGACCCAGCCATTTCACCGCCATCTTGTCGATGTCGCCGTTCTTGATGGCTTCGGCGATCACCTCGTTGACCTTTAGGCGCAACTTGTCCTCGCCCTTGCCGACGCCGATGAAGTTCGGGCTGTCCTTCAGCAGCAGCTTGTATTCGGTGTTCATCTGCGGGTTCTTGGCCATCATGTTGCCGGCCACGGAGGCGCCGGTGGCGATCAACTGGGTCTGGCCTGCCGTGTAGGCCGATACGGTGGTGTTGTTGTCTTCAAACCGCTTGACATCGGCGCCGCTAGGGGCCACCTTGCTCAGTTCCTGGTCTTCCAGCGAAGCGCGGGTCACGCTGATGGATTTGCCGCTCAGGTCAGCCATGGATTTGATGCTCAGGCTCTTGGGGCCGAACACCGCCTGGAAAAAGGGAGAGTAAGCGGCGGTGAAGTCGATGACTTTTTCGCGGTCGGGGTTCTTGCCCAGCGTTGAGATCACCAGGTCGGCCTTGCGGGTCTGTAGGTAGGCGATACGGTTGGCACTGGTCACCGGCACCAGTTCGATCTTCACGCCCATTTTCTGGGCAATGTAATTGGCCATTTCCACGTCGAGACCCTGGGGTTTCAGGTCGGTGCCAACCATGCCGTAGGGTGGGAAATCGGTCGGTACGGCAATCTTGATTTCTTTCGTCTTCATGATGTCTTCAAGCGCGGTCTGCGCCTGGGCGGCGGGCAGGGCCAGTAGAGCGGCTGCGGCCAAGCCGGCAGATAAAACAGGGTGGCTCAATTTCATAGCAGGGCTCCAAGATGGTTGAAGGGTCGGGACTGTTGGAATCTCTGGCCGTTCGCTGGCCGGTTTTGTCCAGGCATGTATGCAAGTCCCGTGCCGGTTTCGCGACAGCTTCAGGGCGACCTGCACGTTGCCAATGGGGTACTTTTTCCAGAGTTTTCGGCGAGCAACCAATTGCCTTGTTCCAGCGCCTGCGCAATCTGCACATGCCCCCCGCACGCACCAGCCGCACCGGCTGCCGACAGAGACAATGCCGGATGTTGAAAGCCGTGTGAGGGCTTCTCGCACGATGGTGCGGCTACCGTCAAACGTGCTCGCCCAGCCCATGTACGGGCGCCAGCTTGTGGCCCATCAGGCTTCATCTGCCTGGTATGCAAGACCGGTGGATAAAACTGGTGCCGCAATGCATTGGCTTTCAGCGTGAAAACAGGTCAGATGCACCCGTCCGCGAAGCGGTGGCGGCCAGTGCCTGTTGACTGCTTAGCCGGTAGCCGGCAGAAGTTTTCGCCGCACCAGCGCGATGTTGTTGCGCAGCGCGTACAGTTCGCTGGCATACGACAGCGGCACCGTGGTTTTCCCGGCGCGCTGCTCCAGGTCAACCAGCGCATCGACCAGTTCGCCCGCAGGCTGGCCGCTTTCAATGCGGTTTTCAATATCGCGCAGCTGGCCGTACCACCGGAAAATCCGCGAACGCACCCTGAACTCGTACAGCGGCGGCACGATGCGCGACAGCGGCAGCATGATCGCCAAAATAATGCCCATCACCAGCCACATGCGCTCGACCAGGTTGGCCACCCAGAACGGCAGATAGCGCTGCAAAAAAGGCTTGTCATTGCGAATGCCGCGCTCGGCTTCAGCGGCGATCGGCAATTCATTGTTGGCCAGGTTCGGGAAATCCCGGGCACGCTTGAACCAGCCCGCGCCGCCGTGTATCCGCTGGCCCGCCTGCACGAACAGCTGGAGCAGGGCCGGGTGCGTTTCCTTGCGGCCGATCAGCGCCGTGGTGGGCGCAACCAGCCGCACATCCTGCGCTGGAATGTTGGCTGCCAGGTCAACCACGCCGCGCGGCAGCACCACCGCGCTCAGGAAGGCAAAGCGCCGTGAATAGGCTTCGCTTTGCGGAAAATCCATCAACCCGATGCCCGGCGTTTGCAAGAGCATCTGCACCATCAGCGATTCAGGGGCAGATGCAAAAATCAGGGCATCGAGCTGGCCCCCCAAAAAGGCGACCGTGGCGGGTGTCTGCTCAAGCTCGGAAACTTTAAGGCTGGAGAGCTCGATGTTGTTGCTGGCCAGCAATTTGCCCATCAGGCTGGGAATGCCGCTGCCGGCGGTGCCCAGGTTCACGCGCAAACCCTGCAGCTGGGTCAATGAATCCAGCCCGGCGCCAGTGCTGGCCGGGGGCAGGGCGGACTTGCGGTAAAAAAGCCACACCGGCTCGACGAACAGGCTGCCCAGCGACTCGAGCGCGGCCTCTTCTTCGGGCCGCGACTGCAATGTGCCGCCCTGGACAAACCCCAGGTCGGCCTTGCCCTCACGCAGCAACCGAAAATTGTCAGCCGACCCCTGCGAGGGCACCAGCACCACCTCGATGCCGTCCTCGGCCAAAATTTTGGCATAGCGCTTGCCGAATTCTTCGTAGGCGCTTTGTGCGGGGCCGGTGGCCAGGGTCACGCGCTTTGGGGGATTCGGGTCAAGCCAGCCGTAGGCCAGGCCCAGCAGCGTCGCCGCCAGCACGATGAACGGCCCCGCCGAGACGGCCAGATCACGCAGCGACAGCAAGGTATAGCGGAAGGTTTTGCTCATCAAGGCACCTTAGCATGGGTCGGCTGGCCCCTTGGGGCGCAGCAGTCGGGACCCGGGCGGTTTTTGACCCGGACCGCCGTCACCCTGAATTGCAGGCGCCCCCAGGCTGACGCGCCTGGGCACGGTGGCACTCCCCAGGAACCGGTCACGCTGGCGACATGCGGCTTGGCCCTATCAGCAGCTACCCGGATGCGGGCCCCCCGGACACGGGTTAGGCTGTGCAGACCCTTTTCGCCAGGAGCACTGCCTTGATCCGTCCCCTGACCGCCGACCCTGTGGCAACCGATGCGCCGCCGCCCCATGCGCTGCACCACCGGTTCTGGCCCAAGCGTCTGCCGCGCAGCATCATGCCGCCGCAAACCTCCCTGTGGCACAACCTTGCGGTCAGTGCGCTGCGCTTCCCGAATAAGCCGGCGCTGGTTTTTTTTGACCGGACCTTGCGCTATGCCGAAGTGGTGCAGCAGGCCGAGCGGCTGGCCGCCACGCTTTGCCGCATAGGCGTCGGCAAGGGCGACCGCGTGCTGCTGAATATGCAAAACTGCCCACAATGGGTGATAGCGCACTTTGCGATTTTGCGGATCGGCGCCGTGGTTGTGCCGGTCAATCCCATGAACCGTGCCGAAGAGCTCAAGCACTACATCCTGGATCCGGACGCCAGAGTCGCCATCACGGCTGCTGACCTTGCGGCCGAATTGGCCCAGGCCAGCGCCCAGTTGGCGCCGGCGGCCCGGCTCACCCACCTGATCGTGACGCATTACAGCGACGCCTTTGATGCCGCCACCCTGGACCAGGCCGCTGGCCAGGCGCCGGCAATGCCCGAAGCCTGGCTGAACTGGCTGGGCACCCGGCATGCGCTGCCCGACATGCAGGGCGGCACCGCCATGCACTGGCCGGACGCGCTGGCCGCCGGCAATGCCGACAGCGTGCCTGCGCACACCGCCGCGCCGCAGGACCTGGCCGTGCTGCCCTACACCAGCGGCACGACTGGCCTGCCCAAGGGCTGCATGCATACCCATGCCAGCCTGATGCACAACGCCGTCGCCAGCAGCCTGTGGGGCGGTAGCACGGCTGAAAACGTGGTGCTGTCGGTGGTGCCGATGTTTCACATCACCGGCATGGTGTCGGTGCTGCATGCGGCCATTTACAGCGGCGCCACGCTGGTCGTCATGCCGCGCTGGGACCGGGAACTGGCGGGGCGCCTGATCTCCCGCTGGCGCGTGACGCACTGGACCAATATTCCGACCATGGTGATCGACCTGCTGGCCAGCCCGAACTTTTCCGGCTTTGACCTGAGCAGCCTGGTTTACATCGGCGGCGGCGGCGCGGCCATGCCGCAGGTGATCGCCCAGCGCTTGTGGGATCAGTACGGCTTGCGGTTTGCCGAAGGCTACGGCCTGACCGAAACCGCCGCGCCGTCGCACAGCAACCCACCCGACGCCACCAAGCAGCAGTGCCTGGGCATTCCCTTCATGAGCACCGATGCGCGGGTGATCGACCCCTTGACCCTGCAGGAAATGCCGCAAGGCGAGCACGGTGAAATCGTCATGTGCGGGCCGCAGAACTTCTCGGGCTACTGGAAGCAGCCGCAAGCCACCGCCGCTGCATTCATCGAAATCGATGGAAAATCATTTTTCCGCTCCGGCGACCTGGGGCATGTGGACGAGGATGGCTATTTTTTCATCACCGACCGGCTCAAGCGCATGATCAATGCATCGGGTTTCAAGGTCTGGCCAGCCGAGGTGGAAAGCCTGATGTTCAGGCACCCGGCCATTCAGGAAGCCTGCGTCATTTCAACCCGAGACCCGTACCGGGGCGAGTCGGTCAAGGCGGTCATTGTGCTGCGGCTCAATGCCAGGGGACAGGTCAGCGAAGACGAGATCATCGAGTGGTGCAAGGCGAACATGGCCGCCTACAAGTACCCGCGCGTGGTGCAATTCGTCGATGCCCTGCCCAAGAGCGGCTCGGGCAAGGTGATGTGGCGGGCCTTGCAGGAAAGCGAGTCGGCAGGCGGAAAATCCCGAAGTCTTTAAAATTAATGATGAAACAGGCCTGGTGCGCAAATATCCCATGGATAAGCAGCTATTTAAAACATAGCATTTAAAAGTGATTCGCGTGCCGGGCAGCCGGCGCCTGCAATGTTTCCGGGCATCTTGCCAGATGGCTGAATTCAAACTTTTCCGGCGCTGACCACGCTGGCCCAACCCATGGCTTCTTCTCGCCTCAAGACCCCGAACCGTGCAACCGAAAAGCCGCCAGAGGGCTGGCGCCTGCGCTGGTACACGGTCATTTTTCAGGCCGATACCCGCGCCGGCCGGTTGTTCGACCAAGTGCTGATCGTCATCATCCTGATCAGCATCGCGGTGGTCATGGCCGACAGCGTGCAGTCCATCCACCGGATGTTCGGCGGCGTATTCAACGTTCTCGAGTGGGTGTTCACCCTGCTGTTCACCCTGGAATACATTGCCCGGCTGCTGAGCGTGCGCAAGCCGCTGGCCTATGCCACCAGTTTTTTCGGCATCATCGACCTGCTGGCGGTGCTGCCGACCTACCTGGCGCTGTTCGTGCCCGAGCTGCACACCCTGATCGATGTGCGGGTGCTGCGGCTGCTGCGGGTGTTCCGGGTCTTCAAGCTCACCGAATACGTGGCCGAATACCAGTCGCTGGGCAACGCGCTGGCGGCCAGCCGGCGCAAGATCATGGTGTTCTTGTCGGCTGTGCTGATGCTGGTGCTGGTGATGGGCACGGTGATGTACGTGGTCGAGGGCCGGGAGCACGGCTTCACCAGCATTCCCACGTCGGTCTATTGGGCCATCAGCACCGTCACCACGGTCGGCTTTGGCGACATCACGCCCAAGACCGACCTGGGCCGGCTGATAGCGTCCTTCATGATGCTGCTCGGCTGGGGTACGCTGGCAGTTCCGACCGGCATCGTCACGGCCGAGTTGGCCTCGCAGCGGCGCGGCGGCGCCGC
>JAQGMZ010000232.1 GCA_028292045.1 Polaromonas sp.
CGGATTTGTTCGTTGAACAAGCCCGGGACTGGCCGCCTTCATGAATGCGCACCTTGCAGGCAGTGCCGAGGCCATCCTCGAAAGCCTCGCAGATGGTTTTCTGGCAATGAGCTATGACTGGCGGCTCATCTATGTCAATCCTGCAGCCCAGGCGCTGATTGCCCGAAGTCCGGAAAATTTACTCGGACAGGTGGTCTGGGACGTATTTCCCGTTTCAGCACAGAGCCTGTTTGGCATGGCCTACCGGCGCGTTGCCCATCAAAAAGTTGCGGAAACATTGAGCGGTTTTTACTCGGCGCACCAGCGCTGGTACGAACTGCGCGTTTATCCGGCGTCCTACGGAATTTCAGTCTATTTTCGCGACATCAGCGCGCATCAGCGGCAGGAAGCAGAAAGAGTCCGGCTGGTGGACCAGGCCGACCTGCAAAGGCGGGTGTACGAAACAGCGCTTTCCAATTCCGCGGATTTCAACTATGTGTTCGACCTGGAAGGCCGCTTTGTCTATGCCAACCAGCGGCTGCTGGCGCTTTGGGAAATTGAATTGCCCGCTGCGCTGGGCAAGAACTTTCTCGACCTTCACTACCCGACGGCGCTGGCCGAGCGCCTGCAGGGCCAAATTCGTGAAGTCATCGAAACCGGGCGGACAATTCGCGATGAAACGCCTTACACCAGCGCTTGCGGCGAGCGGCAGTACGCGTATGTTTTTGTTCCGGTTCTGGGCGTGCAGGGCAGGGTGGTCGCGGTTTCAGGGTCAACCCGCGACGTGACCGAGCGCAAGCTGGCCGAAGAGATTTTGCAGCAAAGCGACCGGCGCAACGACGAGTTCCTCGCCATCCTGGCGCACGAACTGCGCAATCCCCTGGCCTCGTTGAGCAACTGGCTCGAAATCCTCAACCGGCCGGGCAGCTCCCAGGCGATGGTGGAGAAAGCGCCTGAAGTCATGGGCCGCCAGGTGGCACAACTGGTCAGCCTGGTGGACGATTTGATGGACCTGAGCCGGATCAACCGCGGCGTCGTCGACATCAAGAAAGAACGGGTTTTGCTCCATGCGCTGGTTGTGAAGGCGGTGGAAACGGTTCAGCATCTCAGCGACCAGGCAGCGCACCGGCTTGAAGTCCGCTGGCCCTCTGACAACCTGCCCATGCTTGTGGATGCAGACCCTGCCCGGATCATCCAGGTGCTGACCAACCTGCTCAACAACGCCATCAAATTTACGGCGCCCGGCGGCGTCATTTTCCTGTCGGCCGAACGTGAAGGGAACCACGTGGCCATGCGCGTGACCGACACCGGCATCGGAATCGATGCCGACATGCGGCCTCGGGTTTTTGACATGTTTACCCATGCCGACGTCACCATAGGGCGTGCCGTGGGCGGACTCGGCATTGGCCTGTCACTGGTCAAGGGCCTTGTTGACCTGCACGGCGGCTCAGTCGAGGTGCAAAGCGAAGGGCGAGGTCGGGGCAGTCAATTCACCGTGCGCCTGCCCATTGTTGCCTAGCGCACTTTGGCGAGCTTGCGTCAGAGCAGTTTGATCTTGCGGGCCGCATCGCGCAGTTCGCTGCGGAAGTTCGGGTGCGCAATGGCAATCAGCGCCTCGCAGCGCTGGCGGGCGCTCTTGCCGCGCAGCTGGGCCACGCCGAATTCGGTCACCACGTAGTTGATGTCGTTCTTGCTGGTGCTGACGTGCGTGCCGGGCGACAGCACCGGGACGATGCGCGAGATGGTGTCGTTCTTCGCCGTTGAAGGCAGCACGATGAAGGCCTTGCCGCCGTTCGAGCGGTTGGCGGCGCGCACGAAGTCGGTTTGCCCGCCGGTGCCGGAATAGGGCGCAGAGCCCAGGCTTTCCGAACCGCACTGGCCCAGGAAGTCGATCTGCAAGGTCGCATTGATGGCGTGCAGCTTGTCGTTCTGGCCGGCCAGGTACGGGTCGTTGGTGAAGTTGACCGGGTGCATCTCGACCGCCGGGTTGCGGTGCAAGAAGTCATACAGCTTTTTCGAGCCCAGCGCAAAGGTGGCGACCATCTTGCCCGGCAGGTAGTTCTTTTTGCGGTTGGTCACGGCGCCGGCCTCGACCAGCGTCATGATGCCGTCGCCGATCATCTCCGTGTGCACGCCCAGGTCGAGCTTGTGCGTCAGCTGCATCACCACCGCGTCGGGAATGCCGCCATAGCCGATCTGCAGCGTGGCGCCGTCCGGAATCATGTCGGCCACGTACTTGCCGATGGCCTCCTGCACCGGGCCGATCTTGGGCAGGCCGACTTCCAGCAGCGCGTCGGTGCTTTCGGTCAGCGCGGTGACCTGCGAAATATGGATGTGGCAGTGGCCGTTGGCAAACGGCACGTTGGGGTTCACTTCCAGCACCACCGCCCGGGCCTGCGCAATGGCCGCCATGGTGTAGTCCACCCCGAGCGACAGCGAGAAAAACCCGTGCTCGTCCATGGGCGATGCCAGGGAGAGCACCACGTTGGCAGGCGTCAGCCGGCGGCCGATCAGGTCCGGCAGCTCGGAAAAATAGGCTGGAACAAAATCAGACCAGCCTTCCTGCCCGCCAGGACGCGACACGCCGCTGAAAAAATAGGACGCGTGCCGGACATGGGCGGCCGTCTCCGGGTCGAAATAGGCAAACTTGCGCATCGGCAAGATTTGCGACACCTGGACGTTGAGGAACTCCCGGCGCGCCTCCGACAGCGCCGCCAGCAAGGCAGGCGGTTCGCCCACGGCGGTCGGCACCACGATGGTGTCGCCGTTCATGACCGCGCCAATGGCCTCGGCGGCCGACATGCGTTTTTGCTGGTACAGGGTTTGGATCGACACGAATGGCTCCTAGTGCTGAATAGTTTTTCATCATGGCACACGGCGCATTCGCCTGGCTGACAAGCCTTGGCGGCGCGCCAGTCCGCCGGGGCAGATGTAAGCGCAGGTAATACCCGTCAAGGTTGCGCCCGCGAGCGCATCCAAAAGCAGGGCTGGCGGGTAGTTAAGCAGTGGCGCCCGACGACGCCACCCATTTTCAACCTGTGAAGGAGTCCACCATGCAAGCTTCCCGTGCCTTTTTTGTTCCGGCCCTGCTGGCCGCCGCCGCCCTGGCCGCCTGTGGCGGCAATGGCGACGATGACGCCGTTGCCGCCCCGCCGCCTGCCTCGGTGGCCGTCGGCGACACCGTCGCGCTGACCGTGTCCGGCAGCATCGTGTCGTTCGACCGGGCCTCGCCTTCAACGCTCAAGGGCAGCATTGCCGTGACCGGCCTGCGCGCCGACGAAAAACTGGTGGGCCTGGACGTGCGCCCGGCCGACGGCCTGCTGTACGCGCTGAGCAGCCAGGCGCGCCTGTTCACGGTGGAAGCCGCCACCGGCGTGGCCACCTTCAAGGCCGCGCTGTCGGCGGCAGCGGGCGACGACAACCCCTTCACCGCGCTGACCGGCAGCCAGTTCGGGGTGGACTTCAACCCGGTGGCCGACCGGCTGCGCGTCATCAGCGACACCGGGCTGAACCTGCGCATCGACGTGGCGACCGGCAGCGCCACCACCGATGGCGCCATCAACGGCCCGGCCACGCCGGCCGTCACCGCGGCGGCCTACACCAATTCCGTGGCGGGCACCACCTCGACCCAGCTGTTCACGCTGGAAGCCGCTGCAGGCAATGTCTACCTGCAGGACCCGCCCAACAACGGCACGCTGACCACGCCCATTGCACTGGGCAGCACCT
>JAQGMZ010000244.1 GCA_028292045.1 Polaromonas sp.
AAGTGGTCGGCGACATCACCACTGTCGAAGGCCGCGAGAAGGCGCTTGCTGCGGCAGGCCAGCTCGACATCCTGGTCAACAATGACGGCGGCCCGCCGCCCGGCGATTTCCGCAACTGGACCCGCGACGACTGGCTGAAGGCGATCGACGCCAACATGCTGACGCCGATCGAGCTGATCAAGGCGACCGTCGACGGCATGATGAGCCGCAAGTGGGGCCGTATCTTTAACATCACATCGGCCGCCGTGAAGGCGCCGATCGACGTGCTCGGCCTGTCGAACGGCGCGCGCAGCGGACTCACCGGTTTTGTCGCCGGCGTGGCGCGCACCGGGCTGGCGGCGCAGGGCGTGACCCTCAACAACCTGCTGCCGGGCAAGTTCGACACCGACCGCATTGCCACCACGGTGCGCGCGGCCGCTGAAAAGTCCGGCAAATCGGTGCAGGACATACGCCGTGCGCAGCAGGCGCAAATCCCGGCCGGCCGCTACGGCACGCCCGACGAGTTTGGCGCCATCTGCGCTTTCTTGTGCAGCGTGCATGCGGCCTACATGACGGGCCAGAATGTACTGGCCGACGGTGGGGCTTATCCGGGAACCTTCTGACCTGCGCTCAAGCCGGCCATACGGCTTGAGCCGGACCCGGCCCTGAGGACTCGCGGCGCAAACTTTGCGCATGCCAGGAGGCGGCAAGCGTTTTTACGGGCTGGCTGGGCTTCCGGCTGACGGCCATGTGCGAAATTGGTGCACCGGGCGCCATGGGTTACCTGTGTAGATTCTCAAGGCTTGCCGATGACTGGACGGGCATTTCCCTGCGCCAGCCAATGCTTGCCGCTTGAAGAATAAAGACGACACATGGTTAAAACTGTATTTCCCAAGGTCGCGGCAGCGGCTTTCGCGCTTCTGGCGGGCACCGGCAGCAGTGCGGCTTCCACGCTGTCCCTGCCGGCCCCGGCCGATCACCTGCTTTTCGTGCTGCAGCACCGCAGCGGCGAATACCTGTTTTTCATCGGCGCCGCCTATGCCGGCTTGCTGTTGCTGAAAAAACGCCGCTGGCTCGGGGCCACCGCCGCCTTCATGCTGGGCGTCGGCTGGCTGGCCTTTCACCTGCCGGTGACGCTTTACCTGGAATCGCTCGGGGTCGATTCCTTTGCGGAAACCAGGAACTTCAACGTGGAGGAAGCCAAATTCTGGTTTCAAACCCTCAGGGAAACGATCTACCCCGACCTCAGCCTGAAAAAGCTGCTGGCTTATCTGGTCTTTTCATGGCTCAGTTTCCAGGCGCTCCAGCGGCTGCTGGCCCGCAAGGAATTCACCCGGCGCCGCGCTGCATTCATCATGCTGTGCACGGCGGGCGCGCTGGTCGGGCTGGCCTTTCAGCAAAGCACGTCGAAGGCGCTGGCGGTCTACCTGGACAATTCTGAAAAATACCTGACCACGGCACGCAATTTCGAACAGCCCGCGCCTGAAGTGACCGTGGCGCGCAGCCAGCCCGACCTGCTGGTCTACATCGGCGAGTCCACCTCGGTCATGAACATGGGCCTGTACGGCTACCCCCGGCCCACCACGCCCTGGCTGAGCGAGCGCGCCCGCACGGATGCCAACCTGGTCGTGTTCGACCATGTGTTCGCGACCCATGCGCACACCAGCCGCTCCCTGCTGGAGGCGCTGTCGCTGGGGGTGGACGATGGCGAACGCTTCCTGCCCATCACGCAGAGAAAACGCGTGTCCATCGTGGACCTGCTGAACAAGGCCGGCGTGGCGTCCTCGCTCATCAGCAACCAGGGCATCGGCGGCTCCTGGGACCAGGCGTCCTCGGTGGTGTTCAAAAACGCCCGCAAGCTTTTCAGGCAAAAACCCGGCGCCAGCGCCACCGAGGCGGACCTGGTGGAAAAAGTATGGGACCATGAGTTTTTCAGCGAGCAGCTCGATGCAATGGAAAGCGCCGGCCGCAGCCCCCGGACCGCGACCTTCCTGCATTCCTATGCCGGCCACGGCCCCTACCATGGCAATATTCCGGAAAGCTTCAGAAAGCCGGTGGATGGACTGCTCAGCCAGCTCCAGCCTGCGCAGGTCAACGGGCCTGCCGGCGGAACGGTCGGCTTCATCGAGGAATACGACGCGGCCATCCGCTATGTCGACTACAGCCTGGACCAGGCCATCGGCCATGTGCAGCAGGTGGCCCGGCCGCTGGTGCTGGTTTACTTTTCCGACCACGGCGACGCTGTCTTCCGGGGAATGGGGCATGACTCGGCCCGTTTCCAGCATGAAATGGCGCGGGTTCCGTTCATGGTCTATTTCAATGACGCCGCCCGCAGGGAGCATGCCGGCCTTTATGAAAAATACCGGCTCCTTGCCCGCCAGAAGGAAACCTCGACGCTGGCGCAACTTCCGGCGACGCTGATGGACTTGCTGGGCGTCAGCCTGCAGGGCGGCTCGAAGAACGCCGCGGTCGTCACGCCGGTGATTGGCGAGAAAACCGCCCTGCCGCCCATCATGGTGCGCGACACCGCCGACGGCACCACCTTTGTCAACCTGAATGACTTCGCCCTCGGGCTGCCTGCAGGGGCGAGGCGCAAGCTGATCGACAAGACCGACGGCGACACCCAGGCCTATGCGGCCGTTCGCTCCGGGCGCTTGAGCCAGGCGCAGGCTTGCCAGGCAGCGCCGCTGTCCTTCGAAGAGGCCAGCCGGCGCATCATGGTGGCCGGTTGCCCCTATGTGTCCTTTCCGGGCACGGGTCGGCAGCCAGGCAGGGAAGCGGCGCTGGCGCCGGGCGCCGAGGCGAGCCGCTGAGATTCACCACGCCGGGCAGCGGGCGGTGCCGGCTCAGCGCCGCGCCGACACCACGATGCCGCCGGCGATCAGCACAAACGCCAGTGCGTGGTACAGGTGGGGCAACTCGCCCAGAAAGGCCGCCGACAGCAGGGCGGCAAACAGCGGCGTGAGGTTGGTGAAAAACCCGGCAATGGCCGGTCCGACGCGCTGGACACCCAGTCCCCAGCAGCGGTACGCCAGCACGGCCGGGCCCAGGGCTATGTACAGCAGCGCCACGGCCAGCGGCCAGCCCCAGGCGATGTGCGCATCGGTCAGCGTCCATTCGCCCAGGGTGAACAGGCCCGACCAGCCCAGGCCGAAGACAATCTGCGCCAGCAGGAACAGCGCCCAGTCGCCGCGCAGTTCGGGCGGCTCCTTGGGCTGCATCAGCAGCCAGCTGTAGAACGCCCAGGCCAGCGTGGCCAGCAGCACGTAAATATCGCCGGGCACCAGCCGCACCTGCGCCAGCAGCGCCCATTGGCCGCGCGACAGCACGACCAGCACGCCGGCGATGGACAGCAGCGCCCCGGCAATCTGCGGGCGCGACACCCGCTGCCCGAAAAACAGGCCGCCCACCCCCAGCATCCAGACCGGAATGCTTGACGCGACCAGCGTCACATTGAGCGGCGTCGAGGTTTGCAGCGCCAGGTACTGCAGCGCGTTGTAGCAGCCGATGCCCAGCAGGCCGAGCAGTGAAAGGCGCGTCCAGTGGCGCCACATCGCGCTGCCCGGCTGAAGCACCCGCCAGGCCAGCGGCAAGAGCACCGCAAACGCCAGCGCCCAGCGCAGGAAATTCAGCGTCATCGGCGAAATCAGTTCGTGGACCGCCCGGCCGACCACCGCATTGCCGGCCCACAGCAAAGGGGGGACCGTCAGCAGCAGGGCGGTGGCGGGAGTCAATCGTTGGTTCATGGGCATGACTTTACCAAGCCGCTTGCCTGCCGTCTGCGTGCTTCAGCAAGCCGTTCCCCGCCTGGCCGGATGCCCAGCGGCCGCCCCGGATTCGTGGCACCATGGCAGCCCAGTGCCTGCCGTTGATCCACCCACCCAAGGAAACCCCCGATGACCCTGATGAATTCCCAAGCCGTGCGCATTGACCGGCACGGCGGCCCCGAAGAACTCAAGCTGGTCCAGGTCCAGGTCGGCGAGCCCGGTCCGGGCCAGATCCGCATTCGCCACAAGGCCGTCGGCCTGAATTTCATTGACGTTTATCAGCGCAGCGGCCTGTACCAGTTGCCCATGCCGCTGCAACTCGGCATGGAGGCGTCGGGCGTGGTCGAGGCCGTGGGCGAGGGCGTCACGCACCTTGCGGCGGGTGACCGCGCCGCCTATGCCAGCCAGCCGCCAGGCAGTTACTGCGAAGTGCGCGTCATGCCGGCCCAATGCGTCTGCAAGCTGCCCGACGCGATTTCTTTCGAAACCGGCGCGGCCATGATGCTCAAGGGACTGACCGCGCAATACCTGCTGCGGCGCACACAGCCGCAGGGCGGCCTGCAAGCAGGGGACTTCGTGCTGTTTCATGCCGCGGCGGGCGGCGTCGGGCTGATCGCCTGCCAGTGGGCCCGTGCCATGGGGCTGCAGCTGATCGGCACGGCGGGGTCTGATGAAAAATGCGCCCTGGCCCTGGCCCATGGCGCCACGCACGCCATCAACTACGCCACCGAAGACTTTGTCGCCCGCGTCAAGGACATTACCGGCGGCCAGGGCGTGAAGGTGGTGTACGACTCGGTCGGCAAGGACACCTTCGAGCGTTCGCTCGACTGCCTGCGCCCGTTCGGGCTGATGGCCAGTTTCGGCAATGCCTCCGGGCCGGTTGCGCCAATGTCGCCCGGCATTCTGGGCCCCAAGGGCTCGCTGTACCTGACGCGCCAGACGCTGTTCACCCACATCACCACGCGTGAAAGCACGCAGGCCATGGCCGATGACCTGTTTTCCATGGTCAGCAGCGGCAAGGTGCAGATTCGCATCGACCAGCGATTTGCCCTGGCCGATGTGGCCGAGGCGCACCGCGCCCTGGAAGCGCGCAAAACCACGGGATGCAGCATTCTGACGCTGTAGCCAGGCTGGTGGCCTTGACATTGGCGATGGATGGATCGGCTTTGAGTCCATCCAGCCCTGCTGGCGCGCATTTCTGACCGGTGCCGTCAACACCCCTTCGGGTCGCCGCGATCGACATTGTGCTGACCACGGTGCCGGGCAGCTTGCTGGGCATTGGAAGGTTTTCGCGCAATGGGCCGGTGCGCGGCCTCTGCTGCGGCTATGCCAAATGCTTTCGCAACATTGCGGGGCTGCTGCAACGGCTCAAGTGGTGTTTGCTGTTCACCGAACAACTGCCGCAAATCGACCAAGCGCTGCATATGGGCAACTGGCTTTAGCTCAGCAAAGACGGCATTTTGTTTCCCTACCCTGTTCGGCTGGCTGGCGGGCTGGCGGGCTGGCGGGCGGGCGGTGCGCCCCTGCAGTGAAGCATGCCCGGCTGACGCCAAAGCAGGTCGAGGGTGGCGGTGCGCTCTCGCCCGAATTCATGCCGGCGGTGATTTCCATCACGCTGGCCTTCCCGATAGCTCTGGGGCGCCGGCCGAGCTTGCCCGCCATCAAAAGCCTGTGCGTGGTGTATGTCGAGCTGGTGCGCGGCGGCCTGCAGTCGCTGTCAAAAGGCCAGAGCGAGGCTGCGGCTGCGCCTGAAGCCCCCTGTCAACCCGTGCGGTCAGGGGCTATAGCGTTTCGTTGAAGGCGGCGGGGGGCCGCAGCCGGTTGGGGGCCAGCGCCCCGGCCGAGTCCAGGATGGGGTAGGCAATCGAGCAGATGTGCGAGTTGATGCGCTTCATGTCGCTGATCAAGTCAATGTGCAGCGAGCTGGTTTCCTGGCTTTGCAGCGTGTTGGCCGACAGCCGCCCCAGGTGGGTGCTGGCGTAGGCGCGCTCCAGGTCGCGAAAGCGCGCCTTTTCTTCCAGCAGCTTTTGCGCGTCGCGCACATTGCCATGCAGGAATACGCTCATGCTCAGGCGCAGGTTGTCGCGCAGGCGCTCGTGCAGTTCGACGATTTCCGCCATGCCGGCTACCGAGAACTGGCGCTGCGGCTTGATCTTCTTGTCCTCGATGTCGATCAGGATGCGCTCGATGATGTCGCCAACCTGCTCCATGTTGATGGTGAAGCTGATGATGTCGGTCCAGCGGCGGCTTTCGTTCTCGTCCAGCGCCTCGTGCGAGATCTTGGTCAGGTAGTACTTGATCGAAGAATACAGCGCGTCCACCGCGTCGTCCATCTTGCGCAAGTCCTCGGCCAGCCGCAAATCGTCGTTGCGGATGACGTCCAGCATGCCGCGCAGCATGGTTTCCACCACGTCCGCCTGGTGCAGGGCTTCGCGCGCAGCGCACGAGATGGCCAGCGAGGGCGTGGCCAGCGCCGACGGGTCAAGGTGGTGCTGCCGGGCCCGGGCGCTGCCCGGTTGGGTCCTGGGCAGCAGCTTTTGCACCCAGCGCGCAATGACCTGCGTCCAGCCGATGAACACCAGGGCGGTCAGCAGATTGAAGGCCAGGTGAAACATCACCACGACCGTGGCCGGATCTCCCAGGTAAGGCCGGGCATGGCGCAGCCACAGGCCGATGAAAGGCGCGGCGAGCGCCACGCCCAGGGCCTTGAACAGCAGGTTGCCCAGCGGCACCTGCCGCACTTCGATGGCCGAGCGCGCCGTGGTGATGACGGCCAGCAGGCCGCTGCCCAGATTGGCGCCCAGCACCAGGCCCAGGGCCACATCGCTGGGTATCACGCTGGTGCTGACCAGCGTGGCGGTCAGCAGCACCACGGCCAGGCTGGAATAGGACACCACCGCCAGCGCGGCGCCCACGGAAATTTCAAGCAGCAGGTCGGTGCCCAGCGTGTCGAGCAACGCCTTCACGGCGGGCGACTGGGTCAATACCTGGGTTGAGGCGCTGACCAGCTTCAGGGCCATGAGCATCAGGCCCAGGCCGATCAGGATGCGGCCAAACCGGCCGGCATTGGTGTCTGGCCGCGAGATGAACAGCACCACGCCAACAAAGATGCACAGCGGCGACAGCCACGACAGGTCGAACGAGAACACCACCGCCATCAGGCTGGTGCCGATGTCCGCGCCCAGCATGACGGCCAGCGCCAGCGGCAAGGTCACCAGCCCCTGGCCGACAAAGGACGACACGATCAGCGAGGTGGCGGTGCTGGACTGGACCAGCGCCGTCACGCCGACGCCCGACAGCGCCGCCAGGAAGCGGTTGCGGGTGCTGCGGCCCAGGATCTGGCGCAGGTTGGCGCCAAACACCCGCAGGATGCCGGTGCGCACCATGTGCGTTCCCCAGACCAGCAGGGCGACGGCCGCCAGCAGGTTTAAAAGGTGCTTCATTCTTGTGTCCGGATCACGGGTATGCCCCAGCCTGCCAGAACGCGCATCAGCGGCTGCGCCGGACCCGCTGGATTTCGTCCAGGATCATGCAGATGGCGCCAACGGTGATGGCCGCATCGGCAATGTTGAACGCCGGGAAATGCCAGGCGCCGTAGTGGAAATCCAGAAAATCGACTACATAGCCGTGCAGCGTGCGGTCCACCACATTGCCGATTGCGCCCCCCAGGATGCAGGCCATGGCGAATGAAAACAGCTTCTGCCCCGGATGCGACTTGAGCATCCAGATGATGAACACTGCCGCCACCAGGCCGATGCCGGTGAAAAACCAGCGCTGCCAGCCCGAGGCCGACGCCAGGAAGGAAAAAGCAGCGCCGGTGTTGTGCACCCGCACGACGTTGAAAAAGCTGGTGATGTAGGTGGCGTCGCCCAGCTGGTAGTAGCCCAGGATCAGCACTTTGGTGAACTGGTCGGCCAGCAGCAAAATCAGCGCCAGGCCGAGCCAGGGCAGCATGTCGCCGGCGGCGGATGATTTCTTCAGGCTTGCCCGGGTGCCGGGTTTCAGGATTTTCTGGGTGGCCATTATGCAAACTTCCTGATTTCACCGGCACCGAACAGGTTGCCCGCGCAGCGCCCGCAGATCGTCGGGTGGGCCGGGTCTGCGCCAATATCCGGCCGGTAATGCCAGCAGCGTTCGCATTTCAGATCGGACGTTGTGCTGACGCCGGCCTTTAAAACCTCACCCTCCGCCAATTCAATGGCGGACGTGATGAACACAAACTTCAAATCGTCGCCCAGGCTGGCCAGCAGCGCATGGTCGGCGCCAGGCGCCTGAAGGAGCACGCTGGCCTGCAGCGACGAGCCGACCTTGCCCTCGGCGCGCAAGACTTCGATGTCCTTGTTCACCGCATCCCGAATCGCGCGAATGCGCGTCCACTTGGCCAGCAGTTCCTGGTTGGGCGCGGGAAGCTCGGCATAGGTTTCAAGAAATATCGATTCCGAATCGCCAAAGATCGTCCAGGCTTCTTCAGCGGTGAAGCTCAAGAACGGCGCCATCCAGCGCAGCATGGCGTGGGTGATGGCCTGCAGCGCGGTTTGCGCGCTGCGCCTGGCCAGCGACTTCGGCCCCGTGGTGTAGAGCCGGTCCTTCAGGACGTCGAGGTAGAAGGAGCCCAGGTCTTCGCTGCAGTAGATTTGCAGCTTGGACACCACCGGGTGGAATTCATACACCTCGTAATGTGCCAGGATGTCGGCCTGCAGCTGCGCGGCGCGGCTCAGGGCGTAGCGGTCAATCTCCAGCAGCTCGTCAAACGGCACGCTGTCCGTGGCCGGGTCGAAGTCGCTGACGTTGGCCATCAGAAAGCGCAGCGTGTTGCGGATGCGGCGGTAGGCATCGACCACGCGCGCCAAAATCTTGTCGTCGATGGCCAGGTCGCCCGAGTAATCGGTCGAGGCGCACCACAGGCGGATGATCTCGGCGCCCAGCTTGTCGCTCACGGCCTGCGGCGCCACCACGTTGCCTTCGCTCTTGCTCATCTTGCGGCCCTTGCCGTCCACCGTGAAACCGTGCGTCAGCAGGCCTTTGTACGGCGCATGGTCGTACATGGCGCAGGCGGTGAGCAGCGATGAATGGAACCAGCCCCGGTGCTGGTCATGGCCTTCGAGGTACAGGTCGGCCGGCCAGGCCGACTGCCCGGCGTGGCTGTGCTTGAGCACATGGTCGTGGGTCGTGCCCGAGTCAAACCACACGTCGAGGATGTCGGTGCTCTTGAGGTAGTCGGGCGCGTCGTCGCCAATGATGGATTCGGCGCTGGCCTTGCTCCAGGCCTCGATGCCGCCGGCCTGCACCAGGTCGGCCGCCTGGTCGATGATTTCCATCGTGCGCGGGTGCAGCTCGCCGGTGGCGGTGTGGATGAAGAAGGGCAGTGGCACACCCCAGTTGCGCTGGCGGCTGATGCACCAGTCAGGCCGGCCGGCAATCATGCTTTGCAGGCGCAGCTTGCCGTTTTCAGGGTAGAAGCGGGTTTCGTCGATGGCGGCCAGGGCCAGCTGGCGCAGGGTTTTTTCGGCCTTGTCGCTGGCGAAAACGCCTTGGGTTCCTGGCGTTTCGG
>JAQGMZ010000272.1 GCA_028292045.1 Polaromonas sp.
GATGAAGCCAAGCGCCGCATTGCCGAAATCACGGCTGAAGTCGAAATTGGCAAGGTCTACGAAGGCGCCATCACCAAGATCCTCGATTTCGGTGCACTGGTCAACCTGATGCCGGGCAAGGACGGCCTGCTGCACATCAGCCAGATCGCGCACGAGCGGGTCGAAAAAGTCACCGACTACCTGACCGAAGGCCAGATCATCAAGGTCAAGGTTCTGGAAACCGACGAAAAAGGCCGCGTCAAGCTGTCGATGAAGGCCTTGATGGACCGTCCTGCCCACAACCAGGGCTGATCATCTGCTATTGATTTTGTGGCTGTTTGCGCAGGATAAAGGTGCGCAGGCGGCTCAAGTCATCCAGACACATCATCATGAGAGTCATTGAAATCACCGCTTTTGGCGCGCCGGACGTGTTGCAGCCTGGTGTGCGACCCGATCCTGTGCCTGCTGCCGGCGAAGTACTGATCCGTGTCAGTGCCAGCGGCGTGAACCGCCCCGACGTGCTGCAGCGCACCGGAAATTATCCGGTGCCGCCCGGCGCGTCCGATATTCCCGGATTGGAAGTGGCAGGTGTCATTGTGGCTGGCGATGCGCAGGCGATGGCGGCTGCCGGTTTTAACATCGGTGACCGGGTTTGCGCCTTGGTGGCCGGTGGCGGTTATGCCGAGTTGTGCGTGGCGCCCGTGGGCCAGTGTTTGCCGGTGCCTGAAGGTTTGAGCGATATTGAGGCGGCGTCGCTGCCAGAGACTTTCTTCACCGTCTGGAGCAACGTTTTTGAGCGTGCGTACTTGCAGGCTGGCGAAACCCTGTTGATCCAGGGCGGCTCCAGCGGCATTGGCGTGACGGCCATCCAGGTCGCCAAGGCGCTGGGCGCCACGGTGCTGGTGACAGCTGGCAGCGACGAGAAATGCGCAGCCTGCCTGGCCTTGGGGGCAGACCATGCCATCAATTACAAGACCGACGACTTTGCCGCAGAGGTCAAAAAACTGACAAGCGGGCAGGGCGTCAACGTGATTCTCGACATGGTCGGCGGAAGCTACGTTGCGCGCGAAGTCGAGTGCCTGGCCGAAGACGGGCGCCTCGTCATCATTGCCGTGCAAGGCGGCGTCAAGGCCGAGTTCAATGCCGGGCTGGTGCTGCGAAAGCGCTTGACCATCACCGGTTCGACCTTGCGCCCGCGTTCGCTGGCCTTCAAGGCGTCCATTGCCTCGACGCTCAAAAAGACTGTCTGGCCGTTGATTGCCAGTGAAGCGATCAAGCCCGTGATTCACAGCACATTCGCTGCCCCTGATGCGGCCCGAGCCCATGCGCTGATGGAGTCGAATCAGCACATTGGCAAAATTGTTTTAACCTGGTAACTGGCAAATTCTATGAAAAAGCTGATTGCAGGCAACTGGAAGATGAACGGCAGCCTGGCTGCCAACGAAGCGTTGTTGGCCGAACTGGCTGCCGGGCTGCAGGCGGGCGCGCCTTGTGAAATCGCTGTCTGCGTGCCTGCGCCGTATCTGGCCCAGGTTCAGGCGCTGAAAAAAACGCATGCCGGGCTGGCGCAGGTTGACATCGGCGCGCAGGATGTTTCTGCTCAGGCTTCAGGGGCTTACACCGGCGAAGTCAGCGCGGCCATGCTCAAGGACCTGAATTGCCGCTATGCGGTGGTTGGACATTCCGAGCGCCGCCAATACCATGCTGAAACAGATGCGCTGGTGGCGGACAAAGCCAGGGCTGCGCTGGCGGCGGGCATCACGCCAATTGTTTGCGTCGGTGAAACGCTGGCCGAGCGCGAAGCCGGCCGGACCGTGGAAGTGGTCAAGCGCCAGCTGGCCGCCGTGATTCACGCCAACGGTCACTGCATCAGTGAAATCGTGGTGGCCTACGAGCCGGTCTGGGCGATTGGCACCGGCAAGACCGCTACGCCGGAAGAGGCGCAAGCCGTGCATGCGGTGCTCAGGGCGCAGCTCAAGGCCGCTACCGACCAGTCGGCCCGCATCAAGCTGCTGTATGGCGGCAGCATGAACGCAGCCAACGCAGCCACGTTGCTGGCCCAACCGGACATCGACGGCGGATTGATCGGCGGCGCCTCGCTCAAAGCCCCGGATTTTTTGAAAATTATTGCTGCAGCCCATGTTTGACGGCTACAGAACGCTACTAAATCAGGAGTAACTATGAATATTTTATTGACCGCGGTGCTTGCCGTACAAATGCTTTCGGCGCTGGGCATGATTGGCTTGATCCTGGTGCAGCATGGCAAAGGCGCCGACATGGGCGCTGCTTTCGGCAGCGGCGGCTCGGGTAGTTTGTTTGGCGCCAGTGGAAGTGCCAATTTCCTGTCCCGCACCACGGGTATCCTGGCCGCGCTGTTTTTCACCTGCACGCTCATGCTGGCCTATTTTGGCAATCCGCAATCGCGCGCCAGCTCCAGCGTCCTGGAGCGTGCGGCTGTCACTGCGCCTGCCGTGCCTGCCTCGGGCGCCGCCCAGATACCCGGTACGGCGGTACCCGCGCCGGCCACTGTGGCGGTTCCGCCGGCGCCTGCCGTGCCTGCTTCGGGCGCTGCCCAGATTCCGACGAAATAAGCCAATAAACCGATCGCCCTAACCTGAAAGGCAGGGTATTTCAGGGTAAACTCTGAGGCAGTCTGGAAAGCAAAAAAGCTGCAAAGTTTCCTCAGGCCATCCAGGCAAAGTAAGTACCGCGGACGTGGTGAAATTGGTAGACACGCTATCTTGAGGGGGTAGTGCCGAAAGGTGTGCGAGTTCGAGTCTCGCCGTCCGCACCAGATTGACTAGCATTGGCAGCAGCGCCCATGGGGCTGCTTTCGGCTCAAACGGTAAACTCGTGCAGGCTGAGCGGCTGATCTGAGCAGCTTGCCGCGCGAGCAGCTTTTCGGAAGTTGAATCCCTCGATGAACCTTGATCAATACCTTCCTGTCCTCTTGTTTATTTTGGTCGGAGTAGGTGTCGGCATATTGCCGATGGTCCTGGGTCGTCTGCTGGGTCCGGTGCGGCCCGACAGTGAAAAAAATTCCCCCTATGAGTGCGGATTCGAGGCTTTCGAAGACGCACGCATGAAGTTCGACGTGCGTTACTACCTGGTCGCCATCCTCTTCATTCTTTTTGACCTTGAAATTGCTTTTTTATTTCCCTGGGCGGTGGCGCTGAAGGAAATTGGCCCGCTCGGCTTTTGGTCGGTCATGGTGTTTCTGGGCATTCTGGTCGTGGGCTTTGTCTATGAGTGGAAAAAGGGTGCGCTGGACTGGGAATGAATATCCTCGCGCTTGTTCACCAAAAAAGGTACTGGTATGTCGCTCGAAGGTGTTTTTAAAGAAGGTTTTGTGACCACGAGCTACGACTCGGTGGTTAATTGGGCAAAGACGGGTTCGCTCTGGCCCATGACTTTTGGGCTTGCTTGCTGCGCCGTGGAAATGATGCATGCCGGCGCTGCGCGTTACGACATCGACCGCTTCGGCATGTTGTTTCGCCCCAGTCCGCGCCAGTCTGACCTGATGATTGTTGCCGGCACGCTGTGCAACAAGATGGGCCCTGCGCTGCGCAAGGTTTACGACCAGATGGCCGAACCCCGCTGGGTGATTTCCATGGGTTCATGCGCCAATGGCGGTGGGTACTACCACTACAGTTATTCCGTGGTCCGCGGCTGCGACCGCATCGTGCCGGTGGATGTGTATGTTCCAGGGTGCCCGCCCACGGCAGAAGCGCTGCTGTACGGCATTATTCAGCTGCAGCAGAAAATTCGCCGGACGAACACGATTGCGAGGGCTTGATGGAGACATTGTCGCCACCGGCTTCCGCGTCGCAGCTGGGCGAAACAATTGCCCTGGTGCTTGGCGACAAGGCCAAAAGCATGAAGATTGCCCTGGGTGAAGTCACGGTGCTCGTGGCTGCGGCCGACTATGCGGCAGTGGCCACCTTGCTGCGAGATGCGGCGGGCTGCAAGTTCGAGCAGTTGATCGACCTGTGCGGGCTTGATTATTCCGAGTACAAAAACGGCCAGTACGACGGACTGCGCTATTGCGTTGCCGTGCACCTGCTGTCGCTCAGCCTGAACCAGCGCGTCCGGCTCAAGGTGTTTTGCCCCGACGATGACTTCCCGGTCATTGATTCGGTCAATGGCATCTGGAACGCTGCCAACTGGTTCGAGCGCGAGGCGTTCGACCTGTACGGCATTGTGTTTGAAGGGCATAACGACCTGCGCCGCATCCTGACGGACTATGGTTTCATCGGGCACCCGTTCCGCAAGGATTTCCCGACCACGGGTCATGTGGAAATGCGCTACGACGCCGAGCAGAAACGCGTGATTTACCAGCCCGTCACCATCGAGCCCCGCGAAATGATCCCCCGCGTGATTCGCGAGGACAACTACGGTGGACTCCAGTAAGCGGCTTTCGTAAGAGATACGGCAAGAAATACGACATGGCTGAAATCAAAAACTACACGCTCAATTTTGGACCGCAGCACCCGGCTGCGCATGGTGTCTTGCGCCTGGTGCTTGAGCTTGACGGTGAAGTCATCCAGCGTGCCGATCCGCACATTGGATTGCTGCACCGCGCCACTGAAAAATTGATTGAAAGCAAGACCTATATCCAGTCGCTGCCTTACATGGACCGGCTCGACTATGTGTCGATGATGTCCAACGAGCATGCGTATTGCCTGGCTATTGAGAAGCTGCTGGGCGTGGATGTTCCGCTGCGCGCGCAATACATCCGGGTGATGTTTTCCGAGATTA
>JAQGMZ010000276.1 GCA_028292045.1 Polaromonas sp.
GGCAGCAGCATGCGCGACTTGATCTCGAAGAGCATCGCGGCCATCAGCAGGGACTCGGCGGCCAGTTCCAGGTTGGTGGCGCGGCGATCATCCACAAAGACCAGGTAATGCCGGGTCACCGCCGCCATCGGAATGTCCAGGATGTTGAAGTTTTGCTTGCGGATCAGGTACAGCAGCAGGTCCAGCGGGCCTTCGAAGGCTTCCAGGAAAACCTTCAGCGCATCCGGCGGAATGTACAGGTCCTTGGGCATGGCAAACATCGGCTCGCCGTACAGCCGAGCCAGCGCCACCGGGTCGATCAGTCCGGCAACCGCTCCGGGTGCGGGAAGCTCTTGCAAAGCAGGGGCGTGGGCGGGCATCAAGGCAGCGGCCATGGCCAGGCTGAAGAAACGGCGTTTGAAACAAAAACCGCCCGCGCAGGCAGCGTGCTGGCGAACTGCGCGTTCAATGCCGGCTTACTGGCTGTTGGAATGGCCGCTGGTGCCATACACATAGGCCTGTTGGGCCAGGCGCGCCTCGCCATAGTCCGCCTGGTCGGCCCGGTTCAGGTTCTTGTCCCACCAGATGGCCCGGCCGGCACGCTGGCCGGGTTCGATTTCAGGCTTTTTAACCTTCAGGTCGTCAAGAAATTGGGAAAACTCGGATTTATAGTGGGTGCGTTGAAATATGGACATGGTTCCGGGTTCCCTGCAAACGTATAGTGCAATGATTTTAACGGGGTCTGCCATGCCTTCATCAATTCACGGGTCCACGCCCGCCGGGCCAGGGTTTGCAGCGGCGAAGCTGCACGGGGTTGCCAAAAGAAAGGTGCTGTCCATGGGCTTGCTTTCACTCATCCTGACACTGGCTGGCTGCGACCAGGAGCGCATCAGGGAGCTGGAGGAGGGCGTTTCCACCGAAGCCGATGTGCGGGCGCGCTTTGGCATTCCTGAAAAAATCTGGGAAGCCGGCGACATGGCGTCGCTGCCGTATCCCGGCGCGGCGGCAGAGCCCGGCGCCCGCACCCTGGAATACAACCGCCAGCCCGCAGGCAACGTCAACTACATGATCACCATTGGCCCCGACGGCCGCATGACCGCGCTGCGCCAGGTGCTCACGCCGCAAAATTTCGCCAGGGTGCTGCCGGGCATGTCGATGGAACAGGTTCGCAAGATGCTCGGCAAGCCGATGAAAATCACGCCGTATGCGCTCAAGCGCGAAACCCACTACGACTGGCGCTACCTCAACCCGCCCAACACCGCCATGATTTTTACCGCGGTGATGGATGCCGACCTGCGGGTGGTGCGAACGGGTTCGATGGAGGAAGAAAGCCTGACACCCCGGCGCTGAGCGTGCTTGTCCTGAATGAAGACGGCTTTTGCGAATGCCCGGCATGCGTTGTCGGACCGCGAAGCTAAAGCGACTCCACCTGCGCCAAGAACCCCGAACGTTCCATGACCTGCCGGGGCTGGGCGTTCAGCCCGGCCAGCACCAGCCGCCCGCCGCGCGACGCAATGGCTTTTTGCAGCTGCTCCAGCACATCCAGCCCCGAGGCGTCCAGCACTTGCAGCGACTGAACGTCCAGGCGGATCGCCAGGCCCTGCGGCGCGCTTTCCACCACGTTGAGGATCGGGTCGATCTTGGCCACGGCGCCAAAAAACAGCGACCCGTAGAGCCGGAAGGTGGCCTCGGTCGCGCTGCGCGACACCTCGACCACCTGGAACAAGGAGCTCATGCGCCGCACGAACAGCACGCAGGCCAGCAGCAGTCCCACCTGCAGCGCCACAGTCAGGTCGAACACCACCGTCAGGAAAAACGTGCCGAGCATGATCAGGCGGTAGTGGTTGCTGGCGCGCTTGAGCTCGGCAAACTCATGCCATTCGCCCATGTTCCAGGCCACGTACAACAAGATGCCGGCCAGCACCGGCAGCGGCACATGCACCGCCAGCGGCGCCGCCACCAGCACCACGGCCACCAGCGTCAGGCAATGCACCAGGCCCGACACCGGCGAGGTGGCGCCCGCGCGCACATTGGTCACGGTGCGGGCGATGGTGCCGGTGGCCGGCATGCCGCCGAAAAACGGCACCACGAAATTGGCGATGCCCTGGGCCATCAACTCCTGGTTCGGGTCATGGCGCGGCAAGCCCGAAATCTGGTCGGCCACGCGCGCGCACAGCAGCGACTCGACCGCGCCCAGCAGCGCAATGGTGATCGTGGGCGCCACCAGCAGCCGCACCGTCGCCCAAGAAAAATCGGGCAATTCAAAGCCGGGCAGGGCTTGCGGAATGCCGCCGAAGCGGGTGCCGATGGTTTCCACCGGAAACTCCAGGAAGTACGCCAGCGCGGTCAGCGTGAGCAGCGCCACGATCGGCCCCGGCAAGCGTGAAGCCAGGCGCGTGGCGCGCTTGAGCTGCAGCCCTTCGCCGGCCTGGACCAGCCGCTTCAGCCGCTGCGTGATGGCCTGGGCATAGCGCGAGGGCGTGTCGAACAGGCGCGGCCAGACCAGCAGGCCTGTCAGGCAAGCCAGGCCCAGGCCCAGGGCATACGGGTTCAGCGTGCCGATGTTCTGGGCAATCGCCTTGAGCTGCGAGAAAAAATCGGCCGGCATTCTGGGGATGGTCAGGCCCAGCAGGTCCTTGACCTGCGACAGCGCGATCAGCACCGCAATGCCGTTGGTGAAGCCCACCACGATGCTGACCGGCACATAGCGCACCAGCGTGCCCAGCCTGAGAAACCCCAGCAAAAACAGCAGCACACCGGCGCAGGGGGTGGAAATCAGCAGGTTGGCCAGGCCGTAGCGCTCTATGATGCCGTACACGATGACGATTAAGGCGCCCGCAGGACCGCCAATCTGCACCGCCGAGCCCCCCAGCGAGGCGATCAGCGCGCCGGCGATGATGGCCGTCCAGATGCCGGCTTCCGGCTTGAGGCCCGAGGCGATGGCAAACGCCATGGCCAGCGGCAGCGCGACGATGCCGACGGTCAGGCCGGAGCCGGCGTCCTTGAAAAACCGTTCGCGGTTGTAGCCGGCCATTGACGACAGCAGGCGCGGGCGGAACCGGGCGAATTGAATGGCGAGGCGCATGAAGATGATTGTGCGCCCGGGCTGCTATGCCAACGTGTAAAGATGGCCGCGCAAACCCGAAAGTTACCGAGGTTCAGGGTTTGCCGGCGTGCCGGGTTTTACGGCTCACTTGTCCGAACCCGGCAGCACCGCATCGGCCGTGGCCCCGACCGCCGAGCCGGCAATGCGCGCCGTGCCAATCACGGCGCTGGCTGCCAGCCCGACCGTGCCAATGGCCACCGAGGCCACGGTGTCCGCCACGGCGACCACGGCGCATCCGGTTGATCCCATGGCCGACAGGCCGATGGCCGAGCCCAGGGCCAGGGCGCGAAAACAAGGCAAGGCAATCATGGGCAGCTTCCGTGGGCGGTTGGTCGATGGGTTTGGGTGGGGGGCGGGGTCGGGTTCAGTGAATCCGCATGCCCGGCGTGGCGCCCGGCAGCGGCTCCAGCACGTAGATGCCCGGCTGGGCTGTTTCGTCGGCATGGCTGGCGGCCAGCACCATGCCTTCGCTGATGCCGAACTTCATCTTGCGCGGCGCCAGGTTGGCCACCAGCACGGTGTGCTTGCCAATCAGGTCGGCGGGCTGGTAGCAGGGCGCAATGCCGCTGAACACATTGCGCAGGCGCCCTTCGCCGGCGTCGAGCGTCAGGCGCAGCAGCTTGATCGAGCCGGGAACCGCTTCGCAATTGACGATTTTGGCGATGCGCAAATCGACCTTGGCAAAGTCGTCGATGGTGATGGCCGGCGCAATCGCCTCGCCGCCGGGCGTGTCGCTCCCTTCAGCGCCCAGGAGGGCATCGGGCGGCGGCTCTCCGGCCGTGGCGGGCGGCTCGAACAGGGCATCGAGCTGCTTCACGTCGACCCGTTGCATCAGGTGCTGGTAGCTGCCGATCGGGTGGCCGTTGCCCAGGCGCATGCCTGCATCGGCAAAGGTCAGTGGGCTGATCTTCAAGAATGATTCCACCTGGACTGCCAGCGCCGGCAGCACGGGTTTGAGATACAGCGTCAGCAGGCGAAAAGCTTCGATGCAGACGGTGCAGACGTCGTGCAGGCGCGCTTCCATGTCTTCCTTTTTGGCCAGTTCCCAGGGCTTGTTCTGGTCCACGTAGGCGTTGACCTGGTCGGCCAGCAGCATGACTTCGCGCTGCGCCTTGGCGTATTCGCGGCTCTCGTACAGCAGCGCCAAGTTGTCTTTTTGCGCGCCCAGCACTTCAAGCAGCGCCGCGCCGTCGATCGACACCTTGCCCAGCCGGCCGTCAAAGCGCTTGCTGATGAAGCCTGCCGCCCGGCTGGCGATGTTGATGAACTTGCCGATCAGGTCGCTGTTGACCCGCGCCATGAAGTCGTCGGCGTTGAAGTCGATGTCCTCGTTGCGCGCATTGAGCTTGGCCGCCAGGTAATAGCGCAGCCACTCGGGGTTCATGCCCAGGTCCAGGTACTTGAGCGGGTCCAGGCCGGTGCCCCGGCTCTTGCTCATCTTTTCGCCGTTGTTCACCGTCAAAAAGCCGTGGACAAAAATATTGTCGGGCGTCTTGCGGCCGCTGAAATGCAGCATGGCCGGCCAGAACAGCGTGTGGAAGGTGACGATGTCCTTGCCGATGAAGTGGTACTGCTCCAGCGCCGGGTCGGCCATGTAGTAGTCGTAGTTTTCGCCGCGCCGGTCCAGCAGGTTCTTCAGCGACGCGAGGTAGCCGACCGGCGCATCGAGCCAGACATAGAAATACTTGCCCGGCGCATCGGGAATCTCGATGCCGAAGTAGGGCGCGTCCCGGCTGATGTCCCAGTCGCCCAGGCCTTCGCTTTGGGTGCCGTCGACGTTGCTGCGCACGGAA
>JAQGMZ010000009.1 GCA_028292045.1 Polaromonas sp.
TCGTTGTCTTGCAGCCGGCCCTTGAGCGACAGCGGCGCGCGGGACGGGTCCCGGACATAAAACTCCAGTTCATCGGCCAAAGTCTTGCGCTGGTCGGCCAGTTCGTTGCGCCGCTTGCTGGCGGCCATGATGACCTCGTCGATCTGCTGCAGCGCCGCAGCGCGCTCCCGATCGTGGACTTCCGGCGCGGGGTAGCGCAGCAGCAACGCCTTGTCGCGGCGCCTGTTTTCGGCGTCACGGGAACGCGCTTCGGCCATGCGCCGGTCTTTCAGGTCTTGCGCGGCCTGTTCAAGGGCCGTCAGCGAAGGCCCGATCTGGTGCTTGAATACCCCGGACGAAGAAAGCGCGCGCTGACTGCGGTCGGTGCATTCGGCAATCGGCCGGTCTGCCGTGATGGTGCGGCCCTTGCCGTCCACGCAGGAGTAGATTTCTTGCGCTGCAGAGGCCCCGCCCAGAAAAGGGACCAGCGACATCAAGGCAGCAGTTAACAGTGAAAATGGGCGCACTTGACTTTCCGGGGTTGCTTCAGTCGACGCCGTAGCGCTCACGATAGGCCAGAACTGCGCGGTAATGGTCTTTCAGCTGCTGCGCATCGGCGGGCTGGCCGGCTTGCGCCGGGCCGCTGTGCAAAGCCAGATAGTGCAGCAAGTCGCTCAGGCGTGCAATGGCGCAAACCTGCAAGCCCAGCTGGCGGGTCACGTACTGCACCGCGCTGTGCGCCACGTCCAGGCCGTTTTCGGTGGCCATTTCCTGTCGGTCTAGCGCAATTGCCACGGCATGCGGCGTGGCGCCTGCCGCCTGGATCAGCGCGATGGATTCACGCACGGCGGTGCCGGCGGACATCACGTCATCGACAATCAGCACCCGGCCCTGCAGCCTGGCACCGACGAGGGTGCCGCCTTCGCCATGGTCCTTGGCCTCCTTGCGGTTGTAGGCAAACGGCAGGTTGCGCCCCAGGCGCGCCAGTTCGATGGCCACCGCGGCGGCCAGCGGAATGCCCTTGTAGGCCGGGCCGAAGATCATGTCGAACGCCAACCCGCTGCGCTGCTCTTGCGCCAGCAACTGGCGCGCATAGAATTGCGCCAGCCTGCCGAGCTTGGCGCCGTCGTCAAACAGGCCGGCGTTGAAAAAGTACGGGCTCATGCGGCCGGCCTTGGTCTTGAACTGGCCAAAGCGCAGCACCCCCGATTCCACCGCAAACTGCACGAATTCCTGCGCCAGGCTACCTTCTTCGGCCGCTGCCTGCTCCGCAAGGCCGGTTTGTCCTGCTGTCGTATTCATTGAAAAGCCCCATGTTCAAATTAACCAGTCTCAACCTCAACGGCATCCGCTCCGCCGCCACCAAAGGCATGCAGGCATGGGTAGCCCAGTCGCTGCCGGATTGTATTTGCGTCCAGGAAATCAAGGCGCAGGCGGCCGACCTGAGCGGGCGCTTTGAAGAAATTGCCGGCCGCAAGGGTTACTTTCACCTTGCCGAGAAGAAAGGCTATTCCGGTGTCGGCATCTACACCCGCCACGAGCCCAGCGATGTGATTGTGGGCTATGGCTCGACCGAATTCGATGCCGAAGGCCGCTATGTCGAGTTGCGCTTTGACCGCCCCGGCCGCGCGCACAGCCCGAAGCTGTCGATCGTCAGCTGCTATTTCCCCAGTGGGTCGTCGGGCGAGGAGCGCCAGGCGGCCAAGTTTCGTTTTCTGTCAGAGATGTACCCGCGCCTGCTGGCCCTGCGGCAGTGCGACGGCACGCCGCGCGAGTTTGTGTTGTGCGGCGACATCAACATCGCGCACCAGGAGATCGACCTGACCAACTTCAAGGGCAACCGCAAGAACAGCGGATTTTTGCCCGAAGAGCGCGCCTGGATGACAGCGCTGTTGAAACAGCCCGGACTACCGGCCGAAGCGGGCGATGCGCTGGACCTGGGCGGCGGCATGGTCGATGTGTACCGCCAACTGCATCCGCAGACCACCGGTGAAGCCTACACCTGGTGGAGCAACCGGGGGCAGGCGTACGCCAAGAACGTGGGCTGGCGGCTGGACTATCACCTGGCCACGCCCGGCTTTGGCGCCACGGCCCGCACAGCCGCCGTTCACAAGGCGCAGCGCTTCAGCGACCATGCGCCGCTGACGATTGACTACGACTGGACGATTTGATCCGGCAAATCCAGCCCTGAACAGGCGCGAACCGGCTTTTTTGTCAACCGGGCGGTCAAGATTGCGCCATGCGCACCCGGCGCGCCGCTTCCTCGGCGCTGGCATCGTCAATCTCGCGCAGCACTCCGCCCACATCGACCGGGCCGGTCTTGCGCTTGAACTGGCCGGTCAGCACCGTTTCAGGGTACAGCACGCCGCGCTGGTACAAATCCCACATCTCATGGCCGTAGTCGATGGTCAAGAGGTCGGGCGCGAAGCGGCCAAAGAAATGGCGCAGGTTGGCCACGTCGCGCAGCAGCATGCGGCTGGCGTGGTTGTTGCCGGCGGCGTCCACCGCCTGCGGCAGGTCGATGATGACCGGGCCGTCTTCAGCCAGCAGGATGTTGAATTCGGACAGGTCGCCGTGGACGATGCCGGCGCACAGCATGCGGACGACCTCGGTGAGCAAGGTCGCATGGTGGCGGCGCGCTTGCTCCGGCGTGAAGTCCACGTCGTTCAGGCGCGGCGCGGCGTCGCCATTGGCGTCGGTCACCAGTTCCATCAGCAGCACGCCGTCGCAAAAATTGTGCGGCCTGGGCACGCGCACGCCGGCATCGGCCAGCCGGTAGAGCGCATCGACTTCAGCGCTCTGCCAGGCGGCTTCGCTGGCCTGGCGGCCGAACTTAGTGCCCTTGGCCATGGCCCGGGCCTGCCGGCTGTTCTTGACCTTGCGGTTTTCGGTGTAGTCGACCGCCTGGCGAAAGCTGCGCTGATCAGCCTCCTTGTAAATTTTGGCGCAGCGGGTATCGTCGCCGCAGCGCACGACATAGACCATGGCTTCCTTGCCGCTCATGAGCTGGCGGACCACGGTGTCGATCAATCCTTCTTCAACGAGGGACTGCAGTCTTGGAGGTGCTTTCATGTCTGCCATTGTGCCCGCCTGCCTTACCAGCCCGGCCGGTCGGCAAATCCCTACTAGACGACTGGTCTAATTTAATGTGTAAACTCCAGGCCATGCGCAACGAACCCATCGACGTCAAGCAGCACATTCTCGACACCGGGCGCGGCATCATTCTGGGCAGGGGCTTTTCGGCCGTTGGCCTGAACGAGATATTGTCCACGGCCCAGGTGCCCAAAGGCTCGTTCTACCACTACTTCAAATCCAAGGAGTCGTTTGGCGAGGCGCTGGTCGACAGCTACATGGCCGACTACCTGGGCCAGGTGGACAACTTGCTTCAGGACGGCAGCGCGCTGGCCGCAGAGCGTCTGTTGCGTTATTGGAAGAGCTGGATGGTAGCCGGGGACGACGGCACGGCCGAATGCAATTGCCTGGTGGTGAAACTGAGCGGTGAGGTGTCGGATATGTCCGAAGCCATGCGAGCGGCCTTGCTGCGCGGCACCGACCAGATCATTGAAAGGCTGGGCAATTGCATTGAGGAAGGCCGGGCCGATGGTTCGCTGGCCAAGGATATCGATGCGAGGCATGCAGCGCTGACGCTGTACGCGCTGTGGCTGGGCGCCGCCCTGCTGACCAAGGTCAGGCGTGAACGCAGCGCGCTCGATGGGGCCATGATGGCCACTTTTGAGCTGCTGAAGCTGCCCCGTCAGGCAAGGGCTTGAACGTTTTGTGCACCTTCATTCTTCCCGCCGGCCAGCCATGCCTGGGCATGCGGCAAACCGGCGGATTCTTCAACCCTGCCATCAGCGGACCGGCCTGAGCAAGCGCCGGCTCTTTTCAACTTTGAACTTCCTGGAACCCAGCATGGAAAAATTATTGTCTCCCCTGAAAATCGGCCAACGAACCCTGCCCAACCGCGTCATCATGGCGCCGCTGACCCGCTCGCGGGCCAGCCAGCCGGGCGATGTGCCAAGCGCGCTCAACGCGCTGTACTACACCCAGCGCGCTACAGCCGGGCTGATCGTCACCGAAGCCACGCAAGTTTCGCGGCAAGGCCAGGGCTACGCCCTGACGCCGGGCATCTACACCGACGCGCAGGAAGCGGGCTGGAAACAGGTGGTGCAGGCGGTGCATGCCGCGGACGGCCACATCGCGCTGCAACTCTGGCATGTCGGCCGCATCTCGCATTCGCTGCTGCAGGAAAACGGCGGTGCGCCCGTTGCCCCGTCGGCGCTGATCGCCAACAACAGCCAGTGTTTCGTGGTCCATCCCGACGGCACGGCAGGCAACGTGCCGACTGAAATGCCCCGCGCGCTGGCGCTGGAAGAAATGCCCGGCATCGTGGCGCAGTACCGCCAGGCTGCGGTGCGCGGCAAGCGCGCCGGTTTTGACTTTCTGGAACTGCATGCGGCCAATGGCTACCTGCTCCAGCAATTCCTGTCCACCAACAGCAACCAGCGCACCGACGCCTATGGCGGCAGCCTGGAAAACCGCGCCCGCCTGACGCTCGAGGCACTGGATGCGCTGATTGACGAGATGGGCGCACAGCAAATCGGCGTGCGGCTGTCACCGCATTTCACGGGCATGGACATGGCCGATACCGAGGCCGAGGCCAGCGCCCTGTACCTGGCCAAGGCTTTCAGCCAGCGCGGCATTGCCTACCTGCACATTGCCGAACCGGACTGGATCGGCGGGCCTGAACTGACCGACGTGTTCCGCGCGCAAATCCGTGAGGCCTTCAACGGCGCCCTGATTTTCTGCGGCGGCTACACAGCCGATGAGGCGCAAGCCCTGATTGGCCGGGGAACGGCCGACGCTGTCGCCTTTGGCCGGCCTTACATCGCCAATGCCGACCTGGTGGAAAAATTTCGCCAGGGCGCTGAACTCAACCGGCCTGACAGCACGACGTTTTACGGCGGAGCCGAAAAAGGCTACACCGACTACCCCACGCTGGACATGCAGCCGGCGTAAGGCCGGGGCTGTTTTTAGCTCGCTATTGAAAAAGTAGCTGCTTGCGCCTGGGGCACTTGCACAAAAGCATTTTTTCATTGATAAACCGGTATGGGACAGGCGTCATGGCCCATGTACGCCCGTCCGATCCACCCACCCAACCAACGATGAAACGAGAACCCATGGCCTACCAGAGCACCAACCCCTATGATGGGAAAGTCCTGCAGACGTTCGAGCAGATCAGTGATGCGCAGCTGGAAGAAAAGCTCCAGCAAGCCGCCATTTGCTTTGAAGGCGAATGGCGCCACAAGAGCTTTGCCGACCGGTCTGCGGTGCTGGCGCGCGCCGCCGCCATCCTGCGTGAACGCCCGCAGGAGTTTGCCGAACTCATCACGCTCGAAATGGGCAAGCTGCTGCCGCAAAGCCTGGGCGAAGTCGCCCTGAGCGCCGCCATCCTCGACTACTACGCCGAGCATGCCGAGGGTTTTCTGGCGCCCGAGAAAATCGCCACCCCGCGCGGCGAAGCCATGGTGGAAAGCAGCCCGATTGGCGTGCTGTTCGGCGTCGAGCCCTGGAACTATCCCTACTACCAGATTGCCCGCTTTGCCGCGCCCAACCTCATGGCCGGCAACGTGGTCATGGTCAAGCATGCGTCCAGCGTGCCGCAATGCGCGCTTGCCTGGGAGCGGCTGATGCAGGAAGCCGGCGCGCCGGCGGGCGCCTACACCAACCTGTTCATTTCCAAGGACCAGGTGACGCAGGTGATTGACGATGCGCGCATCCGCGCCGTGGCCCTGACCGGCAGCGAAGCCGCCGGCGCCGTGGTGGCCGCGCGGGCCGGGCAGAACCTGAAGAAGACGACGATGGAGCTCGGCGGCAGCGACGCCTTCATCGTGCTGGACGACGCCGACCTGGACAAGGCGGTCAAGCATGCCGTGAGCGGCCGCATGGGCAATTCGGGCCAGGCCTGCACCGCGTCCAAGCGCTTTATCGTGGTGGACAGCATGGCCGACCGCTTTCTGGAGAAATTCCAGTCGGCCCTGGAGGGTTTCAAGCCCGGCGACCCGATGGACAAGCAGACCACGCTGGCGCCGCTGTCGTCCGCTGAAGCGTTGAAGAACCTGCTCACCCAGGTGGACAACGCCGTGGCCGGCGGCGCACGCGTGCTGACCGGCGGCGGGCGCATTGCCGGCCAGCCGGGCGCCTTCATGCAGCCGACCATCCTGACCGACATCGACAAAAGCAACCCTGCCTACAGCGAAGAGTTCTTTGGCCCGGTCGCGCTGTTTTTTAGGGTGGCCGATGAAGACGCCGCTGTGGCGCTGGCCAACGACTCGCCGTTTGGCCTGGGCGGCTCGGTCTTTACCCAGGACATCGAGCGCGGCAAGCGGCTTGCGCGGCGTATTGACACCGGCATGGTGTTTATCAATTCCGGCGCCACCTCATCGCCCGAACTGCCCTTTGGCGGGGTGAAAAACTCGGGCTACGGCCGCGAGTTGTCGGGCGCCGGCATTCAGGAGTTCGTGAACAAGAAGCTGATCAGGGTGAGTTGAGCGACAAATCACCAATTTTGCCGCAGTCAACAACAGCTTTCAATCAGAAGCCTATGGGCTCGGGCGCATTTTGGCCATGCAACCCACTGACTTCCGGCCTCCGCGCCATCCGCTTTCTTTAGCGGGACAGCGCATGTTGGTTAACCGTTAACCCTAGCTGCGCGCCCGCTGGTACAAGCCCTGCACCTTGGGCACATTGGACTGGAGTTCCTGGATGCGCTGTGGACCCGAGGGATGGGTGGACAAAAAGCTCGGCCCGCCCGCCCCGCCCCCGGCTTGCGCCATTTTTTGCCACAGGCTGACGGCGGCTTGCGGGTTGTAGCCGCCGCGCGCGGCCAGTTCCAGCCCGACCAGGTCTGCATCGGTCTCATCGTCGCGGCTGAAACGCAGCGTGAGCAATCCGGTGCCGACGTTGGCCGCCACGTTGCCAAGTTCCCCCAGCCCCAGCAACTGCGCGCCCAGAGACAAGAGCGTGCCGGTTCCCTGGCTTTTGGCGATGCGGGCACGGGCATGCTCGCGCAGGGCGTGGGCCATTTCATGACCCATGATCATGGCCACTTCATCGTCGGTCAGCCTCAGTTGCTCCAGTATGCCGGTGTAGAACGCAATTTTTCCGCCGGGCATGCAGAACGCGTTGATCTGCTTGCTGCCAATCAGGTTGACTTCCCAGCGCCATTGTTTGGCGCGCTCGTTCCACTGGGCCGTTTGCGAAATCAGGCGGCGGGCGATGGTGTTGAGGCGCTGCAACTGGGCATTGCCCGGCGGAGCCAGGGCGCCCTGCGACTTGGCTTCCGCCAGCAGCGCGGCATACTGCTGCACGGCGGCGGCTTCAAGCTCCTGGGCCGGCACCAGGTTGCGCAAGGTCGACGAGTTCCCCACGTCTACCTGGGCGTGCAATGGGCCGGAAGCCACTGCGGCCACAGAGCCGGCGGCAGCCAGCAAAAAGCCGCGTCGGCCAGACCAGGCTGCATGTCGGGTATCGCATAGAAAGCACATGCGGGAATAATAGCCACAAACTGCAATCCACATGTCAGATAAAACCCTTTTCCCCCTTGCTACTTCGGCGCCATCACCGGCAGACGCCAACCTGTCTCCAGGCAACCCTGCGGAGACGGCCACGCCCGGCTGGCGCGAGGTCTGGCGCGTGTATGCGGAAGCGGCCACCCTGCGCATGCTGCTGCTGGGCTTTTCAGCCGGCCTGCCGCTGCTGCTGGTGTTTGGCACGCTCAGCTTCTGGCTGCTCGAAGCCGGCATAGACCGCACCACGATTGGCTCCCTGAGCTGGGTCGGCCTGGCCTACGGCTTCAAATGGGTCTGGGCGCCCCTGGTGGACCGCTTGCCCATTCCGCTGCTGACCCGCTGGCTGGGCCGGCGGCGCAGCTGGCTGCTGCTGTCGCAAGCCGTCATCATGGCGGCGCTGGTGCTGATGGCGCTGACCGACCCCAAACTGGCGTTGATGCCGGTGGTGTGGTGCGCATTGGCCGTGGCCTTTGGTTCGGCTACGCAGGACATTGCGCTCGACGCCTACCGCATCGAGTCGGCCGACACGCAGCGCCAGGCCGCCCTGGCCGCCTCCTACCAGACCGGCTACCGCATGGCGATGATCTGGTCGGGCGCAGGCGCGCTGTGGATTGCCGCCAGCGCTGAAGTCATCGGCAACGGGACTTACCAGCATGGCGCCTGGCAAATGGCCTACCTGGCCATGGCCGCGTCCATGCTGCTGGGCATGGTCACGGTGCTGTGCTCGCCCGAACCTCAGCGCCGCGAACTGCCGCCCGCCAAAAATGCGGCCGACTGGCTGAGAAGCGCGCTGATCGAGCCGTTTGCCGACTTTTTGCGCCGCTACGGCAAGCAGGCGCTGCTGATTTTGGGCCTGATCGCCATGTACCGCATCAGCGACGTGGTGATGGGCATCATGGCCAATCCGTTCTACGTGGACATGGGCTACACCAAGGACGAAGTGGCCACGGTGACCAAGGTGTACGGCGTCATCATGACGCTGGCCGGCGCGTTTGTGGGTGGCGCCCTGGCGATGCGCTTTGGCGTGATGAAGGTGCTGATGCTGGGTGCCGTGCTGAGCGCCGCCAGCAACCTGCTGTTTGCCTGGCTGGGCACGCGCGGGCATGACGTCACGTCGCTGATGCTGGTGATCTCGGCTGACAACCTGTCCAGCGGAATCGCCTCGGCCGCCTTCATCGCCTACTTGTCGAGCCTGACCAACATCAACTATTCAGCCACCCAGTACGCGCTGTTCAGCTCCATGATGCTGCTGCTGCCCAAGGCGCTGGCCGGTTATTCGGGCCGCTTTGTCGATGCGTACGGCTACAGCCACTTTTTTACCGCGACCGCCCTGCTGGGCCTGCCGGTGCTGCTGCTGATCGTGCTGGCTTCACGCTCAAAAAATGCGGCTGCCCCCTAGATGCCTGGAGATTGGGCTATCGGTTGTATAACAAATTGCACTGACGGTTTACGTCAGCTTTACGACTGCTTCAAGCGCAATTGATGCCTGCGGCGCACCATGAAGATCACGGCGAACCGTCTTTCCAGCAGACGCGCCTTTCAACACCGAGGACGGGCCCCATGACACAGCAACTTTTGATGATCGAAGACGACACCCGACTGGCCGGCATGGTGGGCGAATACCTGCGCCAGTCCGGTTATGGCTTCAGCCATGCCACCACCGGCGCCGACGGCCTGGAGGCGCTGCAGCTCAGCCCGCCCGACCTGGTGATCCTGGACCTGATGCTGCCCGACATGGACGGCCTGGAAGTGTGCCGCCGCATCAAGGGGCGCGGCGGCGACGCGGCCCGTACCGCCGTGCTGATGTTGACCGCCAAGGGCGATCCGATGGACCGCATCGTGGGCCTGGAGATCGGCGCCGACGACTACCTGCCCAAGCCTTTCGAGCCGCGCGAACTGCTGGCCCGCATCCGCGCCGTGCTGCGGCGCAGCGGCGACTCCAGCGGCGGCGGCGTGGCCGCCAGCGGCCACAAGGTCATGCGCTTCGGCTCGCTGGAAATCGACCGCGATGCGCGCTCCGTGTCGGTATCGGGCGTTTTGTGCGAACTCACGTCCTACCAGTTCGACCTGCTGGTGGCGCTGGCCGAACGCGCAGGCCGCGTGCTGAGCCGCGACCAGATCATGGAAGCCGTGCGCGGCCGCGAACTTGAAGCCTTCGACCGATCGATCGATGTGCACATGGGCCGCATTCGCAGCGCCATCGAGGATGACGCCAAGGACCCCAAGCGCATCCTGACGGTGCGCGGCGTCGGGTATGTGTTTGCCAAGCAGCAAGACTGAGGCGGGGTTGAACACGCAAATCTGGGCCCGGTTCACCTCGCACCTGTATGTGCGCATCTGGCTGGCCGTGGTGGCGACGGTGGCGGTGCTGACCTTTCTGGTCGCAGCTGCCTGGCATTTCAGCGCCGATCCGCCGCAGCTTCCCATCCGGGAGGTGCTGATACACAACGACGCCGGCGAACTCATTGCCCGCGCGCAAACCCAGCCAGATCGCCAGCGCGGCGAAGACATCGAGTTTGACGTAGTGACCAACGACGGCCAGGCGCTGAACGTGGTCTTGCCGCGGCCCAAGCGCCCGCCCGGTCCCGCCATGAACAGGCCGCCGTTCGGCTTCAGTTTTGGCTGGATGCTGGGCCTGGTCGGGCTGGCCGTGGCGCTGGGGGCCTACCCGGTCATGCGGCGCCTGACCCAGCGCCTGGAAGCGCTGCAGCGCGGCGTGGAGCGCTGGGGCGCAGGCGACCTGTCGGCGCGCATCAACACCGAAGGGCGCGACGAGGTGGCTTTTCTGGCCCGCCGCTTCAACCACGCCGCCGAGCGCATTGAGACACTGATGGAATCGCATAAATCGTTGCTGGCCAATGCGTCGCACGAACTGCGTTCGCCGCTGGCCCGCATCCGCATGGGGCTCGAGTTGATAGGCGTGGACAAGTCATCGCCCCAGCGCCTGGAAATTTCCCGCAGCATCACCGAACTCGACCAGCTGATCGACGAAATCCTGCTGGCCAGCCGGCTCGATACCAAGCAGGCCGATGCCGAGCCGTTTGAAAGCCTCGACCTGACAGGCCTGGCCGCCGAGGAATGCGCCCGCGTCAATGCCGAACTGATGGCCGAACTGTCCCCCGGTCCGGAGGCAGGGCACAGCTTGAGCGTTCAGGGCTCGCCCCGTCTGCTGCGCCGCCTGATCCGCAACCTGCTCGAAAATGCCCGGCGCTACAGCCAGGGCGACATCAGCCTGGAGTTGGCCCAGACCGGCACGGGCAGCCATCGAAAAGCCGTGATCAAGGTGCATGACCGGGGGCCGGGCGTGCCGGCGGACCAGCGGCAGCGAATTTTCGAGCCCTTCTACCGGCTGCCCGGCGCCAGCGAACGTGAAGGCGGCGTGGGCCTGGGCCTGGCCTTGGTCAAATCCATCAGCGAACGCCATGGCGGCACCGTGCGGTGTGAACAAAGGCCCGGTGGCGGGGCCTCCTTCATTGTTGAACTGCCAACAGGCCTGACTGTTGTTTATTGACCTACGAAACTGGAAGTTTCAACTAAAGCGGCCAATATCCCTTGTTTTAGGGATGTTCAGATCGTGCAAGCTGAAGCATAGTTGGGCTGTTGCTGTCACAACACTGGAAACCAGAAAAAGTTAACAACACCTTTTGTTCAGGCCTTCATGATCACAATAATTCTTGGCTTGGTTTAAACGATTTTTCTGAGAGGACTTTTACAAGGCCACCGCAA
>JAQGMZ010000034.1 GCA_028292045.1 Polaromonas sp.
TTCCATCTCTGCAATGGTGCGCCCTTCCAGCCGGTAATAGTCCAACCCGGTTTCTCCAATACCCACTACTTTTTCCAATGCTGCTAATTTGATTAATTCATCGATGCTCGGTTCGCGTATATTTTCATTGTCCGGATGAACGCCTACCGTGCACCAAAAGTTGTCATAGGAGGTTGCCAGGGAATGAACCGTTTCAAATTCTTCCATAGTGGTGCAAATACACAGTGCCCGGTCGACCTGGGCTCCTTCCATGGCTTGTCGAATTTCCGGTAATTTTTCTTTAAGTCCTGCCATGCTCAAGTGACAGTGTGAGTCTGTGAACATTTTATTAATTATGTAGATAACATTCAAATTGTTTGAGTAGTTCGGTTGGATGCAAGTTGTGAACCCAGGATTTCTTCAATTTTGGTCTTAAGGACGCGAGACTTTTCATCCGGGGGAAACCGTACACCGATACCCTGGACCTTGTTGCCTGCTGCATGCGCAGGTGTGATCCATGCCACTTTTCCGGTAACCGGATACCGCTGCAAATCGTCTGGCAAGGTCAGTAACACATAGACATCGTCGCCAAGCTTGTACTCCCGGGTGGTTGAAATAAAGATCCCTCCATCATTGAAAAGCGGGATGTACGCTGCGTATAGCTCCCCTTTTTCCTTGATGACCAACTGAACAATGCTAGGCCGGGGTGCTGTATTGCCAGCAGATTTGGAAATGTTGGTAGTGCTCATGAAACGGCTCTATTAGGTTTGTCTGCTGTTGGCCTGAAACTTTGAAAGCGTTGACGACACTTCACAGCTTGGAAAGCGCTGCCTTTGCGCGGCTGGCAAGCGCCTCAAGCAACAAACCAGGGTTGTAGGGATGATCCACAGTATGTGCAATGCATGTCAGGTCTTTCGACCAGTCGGATAGGCTTTTATACCCTTGATCGGCACTTGATATGGGTATCGCAGCCAGATTGGCCGGGCTATAAAATCGGGGAGATGCCCCTACCCTGACTGTCAAAAGATCATGACAAAGTTTTTGCAGCGCATCAACCGCCATGCCGGGGGACATGTTGTTCAGTGCAGATGCATCGCCGCGAAACATGGCTTTTGGAAGATCTTGCCAGCGCTGGGCTTCTTCTGTCATTTGCCTGCCTTCGAGCCAAGGCAGCACGTCGGCAGGCCGGCCGCCGGCCCTTTGCAGCAAAGTGAGCAATGCTGGTGGCAAATGTTGTGTTGCAGCATTTACAAAAGCTGTTTCGCCTTCCAGCCAGGTCAAGGCTTGGTCAAAACCGGGCCAAACCATAATGTGGGTTAAACAGCGGCTGCGCACAGTGGGCAGCAGTAGGTGCGCAGCTTCCGTGGCCAAAATAAACTTGACTGCACCAGGCGGCTCTTCCAGTGTTTTAAGAAGCGTATTGGCTGTGATGGCGTTCATGCGCTCCGCGGGAAACACCAATATGACTTTTGTCGTTCCCCGCGCACGGGTGAACTGGGTAAATGACACGGCTTCACGCGCCGCATCCACCTTGATTTCCTTGCTAGGCTTGCGCTTTTTGCCATCCAGATCATCTTGCGTTTTTTCGTCCAGAGGCCAGCCCGACGCCAAGGCAAGTGTCTCCGGCAAGAGAACGCATAAATCGGCGTGGGTATGGACCTTGACAGCATGGCAACTCCCGCAGTTGTTACAGGCACCCTGTGCATTAGGTTGCTCGCACAGCCAGGCACTTGCTAGCGCAACAGCGAGTTCAAACTGTCCAAGCCCGGAAGGCCCGGCCAGGAGCAAGGCATGGCCTCGCTGCTTTAGGAGGTTTTCGAGTTGGTTTTGCAACCATGGCGCCAAAGGCCGCATGGTGGATCCAAGGGGTGAATTGTCTTGGTTCATGGCACTTCCTGCGCCTGAAGCCAGCCCTTCTCGATGAAAACCTTCAAAATATTTGCCCAGACATGATCTCTCGACCTTGAAGCGTCAATACGCGCAAATCGTTCAGCATGGCTGCGCTGGCGCTCTCTGTAGCCGTGGGCAACACGTCTGAAAAAATCGACTGGTTGCGACTCAAACCGGTCGGGTACCCGCGCACCCGCAAGCCGCAAGGCTGCCTCTTCGGGAGGCAGGTCGAACCAGATGGTCAAGTGCGGCTCGATGACTGTTTCAATCCCGGGTGCCATAGGGTGATTGCCGGATGGATCGCTCAACAGACCATGATCAGCCTGCACCCACCGCTCAAGGGTTGCCAGTACTTTCAGGTCAAACCCGCGACCAGCGCCCTGATAGGCAAAAGTCGCATCGGTGAACCGGTCGCACAGAACGACCTCTCCCCGCAGCAAGGCAGGCGCAATTACGCGCACCACATGATCACGCCGGGCGGCAAAAATCAACAGTGACTCTGTCAGCGGGTCCATGGCATCGCCAAGCACCATGGCGCGCAGTTTTTCAGCCAGCAAGGTACCTCCTGGCTCTCGCGTCAGGGTGACGATTCTGCCAGCCGACTGGAAAGCGTGGGCCAGGCTGTTGATGTGGGTTGATTTTCCAGCACCGTCAATGCCTTCAAAACTGATGAAAAGACCGTGATGGGTCATGTTGTTTTATCGGCCTCGTATGTACTTGTTGACAGCGCGGTTATGTCCGTCCAGGCTTTCGCTGAATTCACTGCTGCCGTCGCCGCGGGAGACAAAATAGAGGGCTTTGGTGGGAGCAGGCTGCACCGCCGCCAGAAGTGCGGCTTTGCCAGGCATGGCAATAGGGGTGGGTGGCAAACCGTTGCGGGTATAGGTGTTGTACGGCGTGTCCTGTTGAAGGTCGCGTTTTCGCAGATTTCCGTCAAAGCGTGTGCCCAACCCATAAATCACGGTTGGATCGGTCTGCAAGGGCATGCCCAGACGTAGCCGATTGCTGAAAACCCCACCGATTTGCCCCCGGTCAGAAGGCTTTCCTGTTTCTTTCTCAACAATGCTGGCCAATATAAGCGCCTGGTCGGCTGAGGCAAGCGGCGTATCTGAACTTCGCATGCTCCAGGCGGCTTCAAGCCGCCGGTCCATGGCGCGGGCAGCACGCTTGAGGACAGCCAGGTCACTAGCGCCCTTGGCATAGGTATAGGTGTCCGGAAAGAAACGGCCTTCAGGATGCACACCGGGCTTGCCTAATTTCTCCATGATGTTTTCCGGACTAAGGGCAGCCGTGTCTTGGGTCAGTTGCTCTGCTTTTTGCAGCATCGCCCGGACCTGCATGAAATTCCACCCTTCCACCAGCGTGATGCTTTTCAATGTTTCCTCTCCGCGCACCAGTATGCTCAGCAACTTGCGCGGTGTCGTTCCTGGAGTTATTTCGTAGCTTCCCGCCTTGATCAGCCGGGCTTGGCCAGATAAACGAAACCATGCTTGCAGCAATGGCACAGACACGTCTGCTCCGCTGGAGGCCACGTTTTCAGCCACCGCATCGGCGGTGGTGCCAAATTCGATTTCAAGGTCTGCCACTTCACTGCCTGGCTGAAGCATCAGCGGCATGGGGTTGTTCAGCCACCAATAAGCTGCCCCTGCGGTCAGCAATAGCCCTGCAATGACAACACCCAACAGACTTGTATAAGCACGCCGCACAGACTGACTACCTTTTCAACACATGAACGCAAACAACCATGGGGCTATGATAATTCAGGCTCACTTTCCCTTATAGAACGGACTTTTCCCATGACGCTGAACCGTACACATCATCACCTTGGCGGCGTTGTCAAGTTGACCCAGCTCGGCATCATCCGGGCGGTCGGCGATGAAGCTGTCAAGTTTTTGCAGGGGCAGCTGACGCAAGACATAGTGGCTATGGATTCAACGCAGGCCAGATTGGCGGCTTTTTGCAACGCCAAGGGCCGAATGCAGGCAAGTTTTGTGGTGTTCAAGCGCAGCCAGGCTGAGGTCTTTCTCGTGTGCAGTCGTGACATTTTGACCGCCACGCTAAAAAGACTGTCCATGTTTGTCATGCGCGCCAAAGTGAAGCTCAGCGATGCCAGCGACGAATTCGACCTTTATGGCGTGGCTGGCAATAGCATTCAAAATATTGCAAAAAATGCCATATCCACTTGGCAAAAGCTTGATATTGGAGAAGCGAACCTGGTATTTTTATACCCTGGCGCCGGGCTGGCTCGGGCCATGTATTGCACGCCGGCCGAATCAATTGCCCCCGCCGGTGAAGATATTTCCCTTGAGACTTGGAACTGGTTGGAAGTGCAATCGGGCATAGCCATGATCAGCCAGCCGATCTACGAGTCCTTTGTCCCGCAGATGCTGAACTACGAGTCGGTCGGGGGCGTGAATTTCAAAAAAGGCTGCTACCCTGGGCAGGAAATTGTGGCGCGCAGCCAGTTTCGCGGCACCCTCAAGCGTCGCGCATATCTGGCACATACTGCAGCAGCCCCGGCGGTGGGGCAGGAAGTATTCCATGTTCAAGCAGATGACCAGCCTTGCGGCCTGATCGCGGCTGCGGCTCCGCACCCTGACGGGGGATTCGATGCGATTGTTTCCATCCAGACTTCTGCAGCAGCCGATGCAGCCGAGCATGGTGAAAAAACCCGACTGACGCTGGGCAACCCAGGAGGGGTACCGGTAACGCTGTTGCCCCTGCCCTACCCCTTGCTTGACGATATTTGATATTCCATGGCGAACACGCGCTCATGTGCCTGATTGCATTTGCCATCGATGTGTCTCGGCAATGGCCTTTGGTCGTTGCGTCCAACCGGGATGAATTCCTGAATCGACCCACCTTGCCGTTGGCCAGATGGCAGCCGGATGCCGAACAGCCCATTTTCTCCGGCAGGGATTTACAAGCCGGTGGCACTTGGTTGGGCGTGACACCCGGGGGACGGGTTGCATTTTTAACCAATGTGCGGGAAAGCAAATCTGAAACAGCTTTTAGTTCCCGTGGCAACCTGGTCACCCGCTGGCTGGCAGGTCATGAAGATTTTTCATCGTTTGAATCATCGCTGCAAAGAGACAAACTTTGTTATGGTGGTTTTAACCTGGTGCTCGGTGACCTGCAGAAAAAATCCTGGGCGTGGCTGACCAACCGGTCTGGTCCCACCGGCACAAACTGGCACGCAGAAATGCTCAAGTCCGGCGTCTACGGATTGTCCAATGCGGGGCTGAACACGCCCTGGCCTAAAACAGTGGCCCTGAAAAAAGCGCTCATGGCTGCCATGAAGCAGGAAAACAAAACAGGCCAGTTGGAAATATTGCAAAAATCATTGTGGCAAGCTCTGGCACGCCCAGAACAAATGCCTTTCGCAAGTTTGCCCATGCGGGGCATTTCTGAAACCATGCAGAGAGCGTTGTCCAGCATTTTTGTCGATTGCCCAGAAATGGGCTATGGAACCCGCAGCAGTACCTTGCTGGTGGCCAGCAACGTAAGCTGCCTGTCCGAAGATCCAGCCTTGCAGATCGACATACGTGAAAAGACGCACGGCCGATCAGGCTTTAATGGCGATGCCCTACATTCTGAAGAGCGTAAATTCTTGTTTCATCTGGATGTATAGACTTTTAAAATTATCTGTAGATTACATTCAATATTGTTTTGGCGAATAAGAAGTTCCCTTGTTCATCACGCCGGCTTTGAGCTAAAAGCATGGCGAAGCGCACGGGCTGCATCCGCATGCGCGCGCCTGGCTTCAGGGAGCACACGGCCCATCTTGATGAATTCGTGGGTAACGCCACGGTAGATCTCGAGGTCGATCTGCACACCGGCAGCACGCAACTTGTCCGCATACAAAATGCCTTCGTCCACCAGCGGATCGCATTCGGCCAATCCAAACCAAGCCGGTGCAGCGCCTTCTACATGCTCGGCCTTCAGCGGTGCAAAACGCCAGTCTTTCCGTCCATCCTGGTCAGGCAGGTAATGGTTGAAAAACCAGTTGATTTCTGCCTCCTCCAGTACAAAACCCCTGGCAAAACGGCGGTGGGAAACAGTTTCCTGATGGGCAGAGCAGCCAGGATAAAACAAGAGCTGCAAGGCCAGCGGCAAACCGGCATCACGCGCAAGCAAGGCGCACATGGCGGCCAGCGTACCGCCGGCACTGTCCCCCCCTACCGCCAGCCGGCTGGCATCCAGCCCCAGTTCGCCGCCCTGAACGGCCAGCCATTGCAAAGCGTCCCAGGCATCATTCGCGGCGGTGGGAAAACGGTGTTCAGGGGCGAGCCGGTAGGCGACAGACACCACGGCGCAGCCTGCCAGATGGGCAAGCTGGCGACACAGCACGTCATGCGTGGCCAGGGAGCCAATCGTAAAGCCGCCGCCGTGAAAGTACATCAGCACCGGCAGTTGTTCGTTCGACGGTGCATACAGGCGGGCTGCAACCTGCGGGCCATCGCGCATCCTGATACTCAAGTCCTGCACCCTCGTTAAATGGGGTCTTGGAATTTCAAGAACATCTGAACCCGCCTCATAGACGGTACGAGCCTGGGCGGGTGTCAATTCATGAAAAGGCGGACGTCCTGCGCGGACCATGCGGGCAATGACATCGCGCATGGCTGGGGTCAACAGGCTTTCAGGGGTTTTGAAATGCATTTGAGCTGTTTTGGACCGGTGAGTCGTCAAAATGGCGGTACCCAGGGTTTGCTTGCCATCAACGCGCGGGTGAAGCCATTAAAGTAGGGTTTTCGGCAAGTTTTGCATCGTACAACGCAGAAAGACTTCGTTCATGGCCCTTATCTATTACGTCACCCAGGTTCAATTCGAATTCGGCGCCATCGCATTGCTGCAGCAGGAGTGCGAGCGCGTCGGCATCACCCGGCCACTGATCGTGACAGACCCGGGCGTCAAGGCAGCGGGTATTTTGCAAAAGGCGCTGGACGCGCTGCCGGGCATGCAGGTGGCCGTATACGACCAGACGCCTTCCAATCCGACCGAATCAGCCGTGCGGGCTGCGGCCGAACTCTACAAAACCAACGCATGCGACGGACTGATCGCGGTGGGTGGCGGCTCGGCCATCGACTGCGCCAAAGGCGTGGCAATTGCGGCAACCCATGCAGGTCCGCTCACCCACTACGCCACCATTGAAGGCGGATCGCCCAGAATTACAGACCGCGTAGCGCCGCTGATCGCCGTTCCCACCACCAGCGGCACCGGCAGTGAAGTGGCCCGTGGCGCCATCATCATCGTGGACGACCACCGCAAACTGGGTTTTCATTCCTGGCACCTGGTGCCAAAAACAGCAATTTGCGATCCTGAACTGACACTGGGCCTGCCCACCCGACTGACCGCCGCCACCGGCATGGACGCTATTGCGCACTGCATGGAAACCTTCATGTCCGCAGCATTCAACCCGCCCGCAGACGGCATTGCGCTCGATGGGCTGGAGCGCGGCTGGGCGCATATCGAGCAATCCACGCGTGACGGCGCCGACCGCAATGCACGCCTGAACATGATGAGCGCGTCCATGCAAGGTGCCATGGCCTTTCAAAAAGGCCTGGGCTGTGTGCATTCGCTCAGCCACAGCCTGGGTGGCGTTGATCCGCGGCTGCACCATGGCGCCCTGAACGCCATGTTTCTGCCGGCGGTGCTGCGCTTCAATGCGGGTGCCGAATCGGTGCAAAAAGAGCGCCGGCTCGACCGCATGGCCCGCGTCATGGGACTGGTTTCAGGCAGCGAAGTTGCTGACG
>JAQGMZ010000056.1 GCA_028292045.1 Polaromonas sp.
CGGCTGCACCGGCTGCGCATCATTTTTTGCTCGGACAACCGCTTTGCCGAACTGCCCGCCGTGCTCGGCCAGTGCGCCCGGCTAGAGATGATCGGCTTTCGGGCCAACCAGATCCGCCATGTTCCAGCCACCGCGCTGCCGCCGGGACTGCGCTGGCTGGTGCTGACCGACAACCAGCTCACGCAACTGCCGGCCAGCATAGGGCGTTGCGCGCAATTGCAAAAACTCATGCTTGCCGGCAACCGGCTGGAGGCGCTGCCGCCGGAATTGGCGGCCTGCACCCGGCTCGAACTGCTGCGCGTCGCGGCCAATCGCCTAGCCGCCCTGCCCGGCTGGCTGCTGGACCTGCCGCGCCTGGCCTGGCTAGCATTTGCCGGCAACCCCCTGGGGGAAGCGTGCGAAGCCGCTGCGCAAGCCGATGCACCGCTGGCGCGCATCGGCTGGGGTAGCCTGCACATCGGGGCACTTCTGGGCGAAGGGGCGTCAGGGGTGATTCACCAGGCGCTCTGGCTGCGCGGCAACACCGCGCAGCCGGTAGCCGTGAAGGTGTTCAAGGGCGCCATCACCAGCGACGGACTGCCGCGTCATGAAATGGCGGCCTGCATGAGCGCCGGCGCGCACCCTGCGCTGATTGCCGTGCACGGGCAGCTCAGCGGCCACCCGGCCGGAGCCTGCGGCCTGGTGATGGACCTGGTGGCGCCGCAATTTCGCAACCTGGCTGCGCCCCCCAGCTTGCAGAGTTGCACCCGCGATGTGTATGACGCCCAGACCCGGTTCACCCTGGAGGCGGCGGTGCAGCTGGCGGGGGCCGTGGCCTCGGCAGCCCGCCAGCTGCATGCGCGCGGCATCCTGCATGGCGACCTGTACGCCCACAATATCTTGTGCACCGAACATGGCCAGGCCCTGCTGGGCGACTTTGGCGCGGCCTCGCTGTACACGCCCGCCGACCGGCCCCTGGCCAATGCGCTGCAGCGCATCGAGGTGCGGGCTTTTGCATGCCTGCTCGAAGAGCTTCTGGCCTGTTGCCCGGCATTGCAAGGCGCTCAAGCGCTGCGGCAGCAAATCGCAGGCTTGCAGGCCGACTGCGCTGATCCTGGCAGCGCCAGGCGCCCCTTGTTTGCAGACGTGGAAAAGCGGCTGGCCCTGTGCAGGCCAGCCGCCTAGTCACCCGTCGAAACGCGGGCAGGCAGGCGCCTGCGTCTACGGCAAGCGCAGCGAAAAACTTACTTTTGCGGAACGACGATGACCGTGTCGCCGCCGGTCTTGCCGGTATCGCCCTTCACGCCTTCGGCGCCGGTCGCACCGGTCGCACCGGTGTAGCCGGTGGAACCTGTCGCGCCGGCACTGCCCGTGGCACCCGTGGCGCCGGTTGCGCCCGTGGCGCCGGGAACCGCCACCGTCGAGCCGGTCGAGCCGGTTGAGCCGGTCGAACCTGTGGCGCCCGTGGCGCCTGCCGGGCCTGCCGGTCCGGGAACCACCACCACCGGTGCGGCGGCAGGCGACGGTGTCACGGTGGTTTTTTCGCAAGCGCTCAGACCCAGCATGGCCACCAGTGCCGCCAGCAGTAAAGAATATTTCATGGAAGACCTTTGAAGTGAAGAGAAAGCCGCACATCAAACCGAAAGTGTGCGTTGACAGTTTTTCTTGCCGCAACGTTTAACAGTTACTAACAAGCTGCAACGTTAATTTACTAACAAAGTTCCGCTGGGCCTGTAGGACGGCTTCACAACCGACTGTCGCCCGGGACAGATGGCCCCTGGCCGCTGCCTTGCGCGCTTCGGCTCGATGGGCTGCAAAAAGTTTGAAACCCGATGTAGGTATCGACTGACGGCAGATACGACGAAGTTCTTTCAGCCCAAGCGCGACAAATCAGCAAGATTGGAAATTCATCCGGTAAACACCCAACATGAACTTTCCCAAAACCGAAACTCTGGAGCCATCCGTGGCCCAGCCTGGCCATGCAGACGCCGGCAAGCTGGTCATTCCCGTGCTGGTCGAGGAGGCGCAGGTGGACATTTTGCGCGAGCACACCGGCACGGTGCGTGTGCGCAAGGTGGTGCACCAGCAAAACGGGCCTGCCGCGCTGGAGGGCTTTCGCGAAGTTGTCGAGACAACGCGCGTGCCGGTCAACCAGGTGGTCGATGCGGTGCAAGTGCCCAGGTCGCTGGACGATGTGCTGGTGATTCCAGTGTATGAGGAGCGGCTGGTCAGGCAATTGGTGCTGGTCGAGGAGATTCATGTGCGCCGGCGGCGTGAATCCCTGCAGCCTGCCGAACCAACGTCCCTGCGGCGCGAGGAAGTGATTGTGGAACGCCTGGACCCCGCTACCCGGCAGTGGGTTGCAGAAGGTTCCTGAAACCGGGTTTTTATGTCAGCCATTCGTTAACTTTGACAACATAGGAGTCATGCCATGCAAACAGTAGTAGGTGTTTTTGACACGGTCGATGATGCGCAGAGCGCCCGCGAATCCCTTCTGGACATGGGGTTCGACAGCAGCGAGGTGCGCGTGCAGTCCAACACCGGCACGCAGGGCAGTGACACGCTGACCACCACCGACAGCACCATCACGGGGTCCAGCCGCAGCGCCAGCAGCCATGAAGACGAAGGTTTCATGGCAGGCATTGGCCGGTTTTTCGGCGACCTTTTCGGCAGCGACAATTCCGAGCATGCGGGCCATTACTCCGAGGCGGTTCGCCGCGGCAGTACCGTGGTGGCGGTGACGGTAAACGATCCGGACCGGGTGGAGCAGGCGCGTTCGGCGCTGGCCGCCGCAGGCGCGGTGGACATCGACAAGCGCAGCGAATCCTGGCGCCAGGAAGGCTACGCGGGCTTTGACCCGTCTGCCAAACCCTACCAGTCCGACGAGATCGCAGCCGAGCGCAGCCGCTACCAGAGCCAGACCGGCAGCAGCCTGCGCCAGCCCGACATCCTGTTGACGCCCGACTCCACCGCCGCCCAGTCCAGCCAGGTGCAGAACGGCACGGTGCTGCCCGTGGTCCGCGAGGAAATCGAAGTCGGCAAGCGCGAGGTCGATCTGGGAACCGTGCGGGTGTTTTCCCGCACTGAAATGCGCCAGGTCGAAGAGGAAGTCCAGTTGCGTGAAGAACGTGCCGAGATCGAGCGCCGCGCGGTGGACCGGCCAGCCACTGAAGCCGACCTGAAGGCTTTCGAAGGCGGCTCGATTGAAATCCATGAAACCGCCGAGCGGCCAGTGGTCAGCAAGACGGCCCGCGTCGTGGAAGAAGTCGTGGTGGGCACCGAGGCCAGCACCCGGACGGAAACAGTCTCCGACCAGCTCCGCAGCACCGTGGTCGACATCGACAAGAGCACTACCGGCTCTGCTACAACTACCGGCAGCATGGGTCAGTCAGGCGGCGATTTCCGCAGCCACTACCAGAGCAACATGGCGTCGATGGGCGGCACCTATGAAGAGTACGAGCCCGCCTACCAGTACGGATCGACCCTGCGTTCGGACCCCCGCTACTCCAGCCGTTCATGGGACGATGTCGAAGCCGATGCGCAGCGGGACTGGACCAGTCGCAACCCCGCCGGCAGCGGCACTGGCACCTGGGAGCAGACCAAGCAGGCGGTCAGGCACGGATGGGAATCGATGACCGGCAAGCGCTGATCCGGTCGCGCAAGGGCCTAATGGCCTGAAGGCCCGGCTGTCTGGTGATCCATCACCCGGCGGCCGGGCCTTTTTGCTTGAAACAGGGCGCAAGCGCCTCATCTGTGGTTTTTGACAGAAAGCCGGCCGCATGACTCCTTCACCTGTTCTTGTTCCCGCTGACTCTACCGCGCAAGCCAGCCCGGTCATCCGCCTGCAGCCGCTGGGTTCGCTGGGTTTGCCGTGGCCTGTGCTTGACCCGTTCTTGTTTTGCGTCTATCACGACGATGCCTATCCGGCCGCCAATGGACAAATGGGTCCGGCCGCCTCTTTGGCCGGGCGCGACATGGGCCAGGACTTCAGCCGCAAAGAGGGCTGGAGCATGTACCACGGCAGCACGGTGCCGGGTTTTCCGGCCCATCCGCACCGGGGGTTTGAAACCGTCACGATCGTGCGCAAGGGGCTCATCGACCATTCCGACTCGCTGGGCGCCACAGCCCGTTTCGGCGGCGGCGATGTGCAGTGGCTCACGGCCGGCAAGGGGGTGGTGCATTCGGAAATGTTCCCCTTGCTCGACCAGAACGGGCCGAATCCGCTGGAGCTGTTCCAGATCTGGCTGAACCTGCCGGCCAGCAGCAAGATGGCCGCGCCCTACTTCAGCATGTTCTGGTCCGGCGACATGCCCCGCCTGCTGGCCACCGACGAACGGGGCGGCACCACGGAAATTGCAGTCATCGCCGGCAGCCTGGGCCTGCCCGGTGGCGCTGTCGGCGCCCCGTTGCCGCCGCCGCCCGATTCCTGGGCAGCGCAGGCCGGTGCGGATGTGGCCATCTGGACCTTGCGCATGTCCCCCAGCGCCCGCTGGACACTGCCAGCCGCTGTGGGCAAGGACACGCGGCGCCAGCTGTATTTCCACAAGGGCAGTTCGGTGGCTGTGGCCGGACAGGCAGTGCGCCAGGCTTGCGCCATTGAGCTGCGCGCCGGACTGGCCGTCGAACTGGTCAACGGCCCCGATGCCTCGGAGTTCCTGCTGCTGCAGGGCCGGCCGATCGGCGAGCCGGTGGCGCAGCACGGCCCGTTCGTCATGAACACGCAGGCAGAGATCCGCCAGGCGATCAGCGACTACCAGCGGACCGGGTTCGGCGGCTGGCCGTGGCCCGACGGCGCACCCGTGCATGGCGGCGCGCCGGAACGCTATGCGCGGCATCCGGACGGGGTGGAAGAACGCCCGGAGAACGGTCCGGCTTGAACTCGCCGTTTCCCGGTCAGGCGCTTGTTGTCCTACCCCGCGTGGCGCTATTGGATGGTCGCGCCTTTTGAGACAAAGTGTTCCTATGGCTCAGGGAGATTTCCTGATGTGCAGCAAAAGCTGCCCCATGAACACACAGGTGATCCATGCAAACACTGATTACGTACCTGGTTGAAGACAACCCCACTGTCCGGACCAACCTCACGGAAACCCTCAACGAAATAGCGCACCTGCAAATCACCGCCTATTCGGCTACCCAGAACGAGGCCAGCGAGTGGCTAGAACAACACGCCTGCGGCTGGCATCTGGCCATCGTGGACCTGTTTCTGGAGCAGGGCACCGGCCTGGGCGTGCTGGCGGCATGCCGCCAGCGCGAATCGTTTCAAAAAGTGGTCATCCTGACCAATTACGCGACCGCTGAGATCCGGGAACGCTCCGCCGCCCTGGGCGCGGACGCGGTGTTCGACAAGTCCACCGAACTGGACCGGCTGATGGATTACTGCCTGGAGCAGACCCGCCAGCTGGCCAGGAAGCAGGCGCAGGGCGCGCAGCATGCGCCACGGGGGCGCAAGCACCTGCTGAACTAGCCGGCCGGCAGCGGGCTTTGCAGGAACAGGTCGGCAAAGAGGCTGCGCAGCCAGCGGTTGGCGCTGTCGTGATGGTACCTTGCATGCCAGTACTGCTTGACGGCAAATCCCGGTATCGCCAGCGGACAGGCCAGCACCTGCAGTCCGGCAGCGCGCGCAAGCGTTTCGCCTATGTGCCGGGGCAGCGTGGCGATCAGGTCGGTGGTCTGCAAAATCGCCGACAGCCCCAGAAAGCCCGGCAGTTCCAGCCGAACCTGCCGCGAGACGCGCTGCGCCGCCACGGCGCTGTCCAGCAGTTGGTAGCCGGTGCCCGAGCTGATGCCGATGTGCGCCTCCGCCTGGTAGGCGTCCAGGCTCCAGCGGGCGCTGTCGATGCGGGGATGCCGGCCGTTGACCAGGCACACCCAGTCTTGCCCGTACAGCTTTTGCTGGTAGAAGCCCGCGTCCAGCCAGGGTAGAAAACCCACCGCCAGGTCTGCCTCGCCCGCCTGCAGGGCGGCCGCCAGGTTGCCGTCGATCTGCGCGGCCTCCAGCGCCACGCCGGGCGCCAGCGCCCGCACATGCGACAACAGCCGCGGCAGCAGCGTGATGTGGCTGGCGTCGGTCATGCAGATGCGAAAGCGCCGCTGCGCGGTGGCCGGGTCGAACGCCGCCTGGGTCTGGGACAGCTGCTGCAGGCCCGCCAGCACTTCGCGCACCGTGCCGATCAGCGCATCGGCGCGCGGCGTGGGCAGCATGCCGTCGGCGGTGCGCACGAACAGCGGATCGCCCAGTTGCCTGCGCAGCCGGGCCAGCCAGATGCTGACCGTGGGCTGGCTTTGCCCCAGCGCCTCGGCCGCGCGGGTGACGCTGCGGCTGGTGTGCAACTGGTCCAGCAAGCGAAGCAGCTTGAGGTCGAGCAGAAGGGGATCGGGCGTCATGACTATTGCAAAATGAAATGATGCCTATTGTCTCCATTGCATGGACGACATGGCAAGCCTGCGCCAGAATCGCTGCACTTATCTGCAAGGAGCGGGCTGTGAAAATTGGAATCCTGGGGGCCGGCGCGCTGGGTTGCGCCATGGGCGGCGTGCTGACCGAGGCGGGCCATGAGGTCTGGCTGATCAACCGCCATGCCGGGCAGGTGGACGTCATGAACACCCGAGGCTTGATACTGCGCACCGGCGGCATCGACCGCACGGTGGCGGTGCGCGCCGCCGCCACGGCCGGGCCGGTGGGCACGGTCGAGCTGGTGATCGTGCTGGTCAAGTCCTTCCACACCGCCGAGGCCATGCAGGCCGCCTTGTCGCTGCTGGGGCCGCAGACCACGGTGCTGTCGCTGCAAAACGGCCTGGGCCATGAGGACGTGCTGGCCGGCATCGTGGGCCGCGAGCGGCTGCTGGCCGGCAAGACCTATGTGGGCGGCACCCAGCTGGCGCCCGGCCATGTGATTGCCGGCACGGTGAACAAGCTGACGCTGATCGGCGAGCTGGACGGCGGCGTGTCGGCGCGGGTGCGGCGCATGGCCGATGTGTTCAACCAGGCCGGGCTGGACACCACGGTCAGCGACAACATCATGGGCGCCATCTGGGACAAGCTGCTGGTCAATGTGGCCACGGGCGCGCTCAGCGCCATCAGCCGCCTGCCCTACGGCCTGCTCTACCAGTCGCCCGAGCTGCAGGCCTGCGCCGTGGCGGCCGTCAGCGAGGCGATGGCGGTGGCCCGGGCCAGCGGCGTCACGCTGAGCATTGCCGAGCCGGGCGACGCCTGGCGCATGGCCGGCGCCGGCCTGCCGTACGAATTCAAGCCGTCGATGCTGCAGAGCCTGGAAAAAGGATCACGCACCGAGATCGACTACATCAACGGCGCGGTGGTGCGCCAGGGCGAAAAAGTCGGCGTGCCGACGCCGGTCAACCAGACCCTGGTGGCCTGCATCAAGGGCATTGAACGCGGCTTGCCGCGCTGAATGCGCTGACGCCTTATTTTCAAAGAAAGACCTTCATGGCCTACACCCAAAAATCCTACGTCGAGCATGTCGCCGTGCGCGTGAACGACATCCAGTGGCACATCCGCTTTTTCTACGAAGTGCTGGGCATGGAGCTGCGCGAGATCGACGGCCCCACGGACGCGCCGAACCAGTACTGGACGCTGGGCGGCATGCAGCTGATGAGCACGCCCGGCTTTGCCGCGCCGCCCAGCAGCGACGCCGGGTGGCTGGCGCACCTGGGCATCATGGTCGACGACCTGGAGGGTGCCTTGCAGACGGCCCAGGGCTGGGGCGTCACGGCGTTGCCGCAGGGCCGCAACTGGCTCCAGTTGCCCGACGGCCTGGCCGTCGAGCTGATCCAGGCCAGTCCCGGCAGCGTGGCGCAGGCGCTGGCCGTCAGGCCCAGGGCCTGAAGCGATGCATACCGATACTTCTTCCAGGGCCTTACCCCAAGGGCGGCCTGCGTTCGGCTGGTGCGGCCCTCTGGCGCAAGCCGCCGACATGCATGCGGCCGGGCTGGACTACATCGAAGCCCAGCTGGTACCGATGCAGCTTGAAGACGACGCCTGCTTTGCCCAGGCCAAGGCCTGCGTGCGCGACCTGCCATTGCCGGCGCTGGCCATGAGCTACCTGTTTCCGCACGACTTTCGCCTGGTGGGCGATGCGGTCGATGACACACGCAACCGCGCCTACTTCGACCGCGTCGTGGAGATCCTTGCGCTGGCAGGCGCCCGCATCGTGGTGCTGGGCAGCGGCTGGACGCGCAACGTGCCCGAAGGCTGGACGCATGACCGCGCCGAGGACCAGTTTCTCGCCGCCTTGTCGTGGTGCGCCGATGCCCTGCACGGCTCGGGCACGACGCTGGTGATCGAGCCGCTGAACCGCAAGGAATCGAACTTCTGCAACAGCGTGGCCGACGGCGTGCGCCTGGCCCGGCGCCTGGGCCGCAGTGAAGTGCGGGGCCTGGCGGACTTCTACCACATGCATGAAGAAAACGAGCCGCTGCAAGCGCTGGGGGCGCAGGGCGGCTGGCTCGCCCACATTCACCTGGCCGATGCGGGGCGCCTGAATCCCGGCACCGGGCGCGGCGCGGCAGCCTACGACTACGAGAGTTTTTTCAGGCATCTCAAGGCCGGTGGCTACGCAGGCCTGCTGTCCTGCGAGTGCGGCGTGCAGGGCGAACCGGTGGCCGCCATGCAGCGCAGCCTTTCTTTCTTGAACCAATACTGGAGATAAACATGCCCGCCCCGCACATCGATTTCAAGACGCCTGAAAAATACTGGGACGATGCCCGGGTCGGCGACGAATGCACCAGCCCGCGCTACACCGTCACGGCCGAGCGCATCGACGCCTACGCAGAATTGACCGGCGACTTCACGCCCGTGCATGTCGATGAGGCATACGCCAACGCCTCGCATTTCGGCTGCCGCGTGGCCCACGGCCTGATGGGCCTGTCGGTGGCCGACGGCCTGAAAACCCAGTGCGAATACCGCTTTGTGCCCGGCATGTCGCTGGGCTGGACCTGGGACTTCCTGCTGCCCATCAAGATCAACGACGTGGTGCACATCCGCTTTTGGGTCGAAAGCATGCGCGCGTCGAACAGCAAGCCAGGCTGGGGCATCCTGATTTTGCCCGCCGAACTGATCAACCAGCACGGCCAAATCGTGCAAAAAGGCGAGCACCGGCTGATGGTGCCGCGCCGCCCGGCAGCCACCGCCTGATTTATACCCCTTAAAACCATAGCTGGATATGCACGTCCAGTAAGCAGCAGGAGCATTTTCCATGAACCCTTCAGACAAAAACCGGCCCCAGCAAGCCCTGCCGCTGGCCGGCATCCGCGTGATCGACTACAGCCACTTTCTGGCCGGGCCGCACATGTCGCGCTGCCTGTCGGCCATGGGCGCCGAGGTCATCAAGGTCGAGCGGCCGGTGGCCGGCGATGCCGGCCGCGCCAGCCCGACGATGGTCAAGGGCCAGAGCGGCTACTTTTTGCAGCAGAACATGGGCAAGGAAGGCCTGTGCATCAACCTGCGCGACCCGCGCGGACTGGAGATGATGCACAAGCTGACCGACAGCGCCGACGTGTTCGTCGAGAACTACCGCCCCGGCGCGCTGGACAGGCTGGGCCTGGGCTTTGACGAGCTGTCCGGCCGCAACCCCAAATTGGTCTATTGCTCGGTCTCGGCCTACGGCCACACCGGCCCCGACTCGCACCGGCCGGGCTTTGGCCTGATTGCCGAGGCGAAAAGCGGCGCCATGTCGCTGATCGGCGTGCCGGGCGAGCCGCCGCCGCTGTTTCGCATGCCGATTGCCGACATGTACGCCGGCATGCACGGCGTGTCGGCCATTTGCGCCGCGCTGTTCGGGCGCGTCAGCAGCGGCCTGGGCCAACACATTGACATTGCGCTGTACGACTGCATGATTTCCATGCACGACTTCGCCGCCCAGAGCTATTTGATGAGCGGCGGCACCGAGCTGCCGGTGCAGACCGGCCACGACCTGCCGCAGAGCACGGTGTATGGCGTGTTTGCCGCCAGGGACGGCTACCTGGTGATTGCCGCGCAAATGACGGACACCTGGAAAAGCCTGGCGCAATTGATCGGCGGCGAGGCTTATGCGGCCGATGCGGCGCTGCACAGCCAGGACGGGCGCAATGCCAGCCGCGAATCGATTCTGGCGCAAGTGCGCGCCTGGACGCTGGCGCAGGCATCCGTCGAAGCCTGCTGCGCCCTGCTGGACGCCGCTGGCGTGCCGGCCGCGCCGGTGCAGACCATCGACAAGGTGCTCAGCGACCCGCAAACCCTGGCGCGGGGCATGGTGGTCGAGCAGGACCATCCGCTGCTGGGGAAAATCAAGCTGCCGAACCTGCCCTTTCGCTTTTCAGGCTGCGACACCTCGCCCAGCGGCCCCGCGCCAATGCTGGGCCAGCACAACCGCAAGATTGCCGCCAGCGTGGGGTATTCGGCCGACGAGATCGACACCTTTGTCCATGATGGCGTGCTGTATGCCGAAGCGTCGGCCAGCGGCTTGTGAACCCGGAGCCCGCCATGCCTGATCAATATGCCGTTATCGGCAACCCCATCGGCTTCAGCAAATCGCCGTACATCCACGGCACCTTTGCGCAAGCCACCGGCCAGGACATGGCCTACGCCGCCATCGAAGGTCCGCTCGGCGGCTTTGCCGGCGCGGTCGATGCGTTCCGCGCCGCCGGCGGAAGGGGCCTGAACATCACTGCGCCCTTCAAGCTCGATGCCTTCGCCTACGCCACCGAACGCTCTGAACGCGCCCGGCTGGCCGGCGCGGCCAATGCCATGAAGTTCGACGGCGAGCGGGTGCTGGCCGACAACTTCGACGGCGTGGGCTTGGTGCGCGACGTGGCGCACAACCTGAACCGGCCGCTCAAGGGCAAGCGTGTGCTGCTGCTGGGCGCAGGTGGCGCGGCCCGGGGCGCGCTGCTGCCCTTTCTGGAGCAGGGCCCCGGCGAACTGGTGATTGCCAACCGCAGCCCGGGCAAGGCGCAGGAGCTCGTTGCCATCGCCGAGGCGGCGGGCGCCCGCCAAGTGCGCGGCTGCACCTACCCGGAACTGGCCGGACAAGCCTTTGACCTGGTGTTCAACGCCACCTCGGCCAGCCTGCGCGCCGAGCTGCCGCCGGTGCCGGCCAGCGTGTTTGCGCCCGGCTGCCTGGCCTATGAACTGGCCTACGGCAAGGGGCTGACGCCCTTCCTGCGCCTGGCGCAGAACGCCGGCGTGCAGCACCTGGCCGATGGCGTCGGCATGCTGGCCGAACAGGCCGCCGAAGCCTTCGAGTGGTGGCGCGGCGTGCGGCCGGACACCCGCGCCGTGATTGCGAAACTGACCCTGGCGCTGATCTGAGGCAGCGTTGTGAAAACAGGCTGGCGCCTATACTTCGCGAATGAACGAAACAGTACATTCGCTGCAGGCACCGGCGGGCCGGCCCGCTGCCAAAACCCGGGCGCCCCGGCGCGCGGCCAGCCCGGCCAAGACGCTGGCCGCAGCGCCCGCGCCGACGCGCACCAACGACCCGGCCCGCACCATGGCCGGCATCCTGGATGTGGCGACGACCGAGTTCGCGGAAAAAGGCCTGAGCGGGGCGCGCATCGACGAGATCGCGGCGGCCACCAAGACCAGCAAGCGCATGATTTACTACTATTTCGGCAGCAAGGAAGGCCTGTACCTGGCGGTGCTGGAAGAGTCTTACCGGCGCATGCGCAGCATCGAGGCCCAGCAGAACCTGGACGACCTGCCGCCCGAAGACGCCTTGCGCCGCCTGGTGGGCTTCACCTTCGACCACCATTGCAGCAACCCGGGCTATATCCGCCTGGTGATGTCCGAAAACATGGAGCGCGGCAGCTACCTGGCGCAAAGCAAGATCATCCAGGAACTCAATGTGCCGGCCATCGGCGCGATCGACAAGCTGTATGCGCGCGGCGTGGCGCAGGCCGTGTTCCGCCCGGGCCTGGACCCGATCGACATTCACGCGTCCATCTCGGCCCTGACCTTTTTCAACGTGTCGAACCAGCACACCTTCGGCCTGATCTTCAAGGGCGACACCCATTCCAAGCGGGCCCAGGCGGCCCGGCGCAGCAACATCGTCGAAATGATCGTGCGCTTCATGCGCGCGCCCTGAACCGGCGGTTCAGGGCGGCGGGCCGGTGCGGGCGGTCAGGCCAGCGTCTTGGCCGCCATGCGCTTGGTGCGCGCCCGGATGTTGAGCGCCTCGACCCCCAGGGAAAACAGCATGGCGACATAGACATAGGCCTTGGGCACATGCACGTCGAACGCTTCTGCGACCAGCAGCGTGCCGAACATGGTCAGGAAAGCAAGCGCCAGCATCTAGAAGGACGGATGCCGGTCCACGAACTCGCCGATCGGCTTGGCAGCGAACATCATCACGGCCACCGAGGCCACCACGGCGGCCACCATCACGCTGATGTTGTCGACCATGCCGACGGCGGTGATCACCGAGTCGAGCGAAAAGACGATGTCCACGATGCCGATCTGCACGATGGTTCCCCAGAACATGGTGGTGCCGGCCTTGACCTTGTCCACCCCGGCGCCGGCCTCGTCGGTCTCATGCGCCTCGACTTCCTGAAAAATCTCGTGCGACGCCTTGTACAGCAGGAACAATCCGCCGCCCAGCAAAATCAGGTCCCGGCCGCTGATTTCCTGGCCGACCAGGGTAAAGATCGGCGTGGTCAGCGTCATCACCCAGGCCAGGCTGAACAGCAGCGCAATGCGCGACACCATGGCGAAACCCAGGCCCAGGCGCCGCGCCAGGTCGCGCTTTTCAGGGGGCAGGCGTCCGACCAGAATACTGATGAAGATGATGTTGTCGATGCCCAGGACGATCTCGAGCGCCGCGAGCATGAAGAAAGCAATCCAGATATTCGGGTCGGACAGAAGTTCCATGGAAATCTCAAAAAAAGTAAAGCCTGCGAGTCTAATAAGAACCGGCAGTCCGGGCCGGGCGGGTTGCCCGGGAATCCACAATCAATGCATGGCTTAGGTCCGTGCAGCAGCAAGCGGGCAGGGCCGGCAAGAGGATGCAGGCGCCAACAGGCGGGCAGCAATTGATGCGCCTATTTTTCGCCTGAAAATGCCGAAAAAATCCTAGGGTTTGTACTGATAAATAAAACTAACCAGTTCGTACAAAATACTTTTTCAAGGAGACAACTATGCTTCAAAAAATTATCAACCAGTACTGCCGCTTCTTGTCGGTGCTCATGGTGGTGGCGCTGGCCGCCATGGTGGTGCTGGTGTTCACCAACGTGGTGCTGCGCTACGCGGCCAACTCCGGCATCTCGGTGTCGGAAGAGCTGTCGCGCTGGCTGTTCGTCTGGCTGACCTTCCTGGGCGGCATCGTCGCCCTCAATGAAGGCGCCCACCTGGGCACCGACACGCTGGTGTCGCGCCTGTCGGTGCGGGGCAAGAAGACCTGCCTGGTCATCGGCCACCTGCTCATGCTGTTCATCTGCTGGCTGCTGTTCAAGGGCTCGCTGGACCAGGTCGTGATCAACTGGGACTCGACCAGCGCGGCCATGGAAACCTCGATGGCCTACTTCTACGGCTGCGGCGTGGTGTTTGCGGTCTCGGGCGCGGTCATCTTGCTCAACCACCTGTGGCGCCTGGTCACCGGCCAGCTGTCGGAAGATGAATTGATCGGCATCCGCGAGTCCGAGGAAGAGCCTCTGGACATTCCCAAGCCGCTGCAGTGAACGCGAAAGAAATTACACCATGACCATTGCTGTTTTCATTTTTTCGCTGCTCGGCGCCATGGCGCTCGGCATTCCCATTGCTTTTTCACTGCTGCTGTGCGGCGCCGCGCTGATGTGGCACATGAACATGTTCGATGCGCAAATCTTGGCGCAGAACGTCATCACCGGAGCCGACAGCTTTCCACTGCTGGCCGTGCCCTTCTTCATGCTGGCGGGCGAAGTGATGAACACCGGCGGCCTGTCCAGGCGCATCGTGGACTTCGCCATGGCTCTGGTCGGGCACATCAAGGGCGGGCTGGGCTACGTTACCATCATTGCCGCCTGCCTGTTGTCGGCGCTGTCGGGTTCGGCCGTGGCCGATGCCGCCGCGCTGACGGCCCTGCTCCTGCCCATGATGGTCAAGGCCGGGCATGACAAGGCGCGCAGCGGCGGCCTGATTGCGGCCTGCGGCGTCATCGGGCCGATCATTCCGCCGTCCATCGGCTTCGTGATTTTCGGCGTGGCCGCCAATGTGTCGATTTCCAAACTGTTCCTGGCGGGCATCTTCCCGGGGCTGCTGCTGGGCGCCGCGCTGTGGTTCACCTGGTGGTGGCTGACGCGCAGCGAAGTGCTGGAAAGCCCGCCGCGCCGCACGCGCAGCGAAGTGTGGCTGGCCATGCGCAAGGCCGGCTGGGCGCTGATGCTGCCGGTCATCATTCTGGTGGGACTGCGCATGGGCGTGTTCACCCCGACCGAGGCGGCCGTGGTGGCCGCCGTCTATGCGCTGTTCGTGGCCGGTGTCATCTACCGCGAGCTGACCCTCAAGCAGCTGTACGAGGTGTTTCTGGCAGCGGCCAAGACCACCGCCGTCATCATGTTCCTGGTCGCCGCAGCCATGGTGTCGGCTTGGCTGATCACGGTGGCGCAGCTGCCCGACCAGGTCATTTCCTTGCTGCAGCCTCTGCTCGACAGCCCCAAGCTGCTGCTGCTGGCCATGATGCTGCTGGTGATGGTTGTCGGCACCGCGATGGACATGACGCCCACCATCCTGATCCTGACGCCGGTGCTGATGCCGCTGGTCAAGGCCGCCGGCATCGACCCGGTGTACTTTGGCGTGCTGTTCATCATCAACAACTCGATCGGCCTGATCACCCCGCCCGTGGGCACGGTGCTCAATGTGGTGGCCGGCGTGGGCAAGATGCGCATGGACGATGTGACGCGCGGCGTGCTGCC
>JAQGMZ010000061.1 GCA_028292045.1 Polaromonas sp.
CGCTGCCCAGTAACCACAACACCAACACCATGCCAGCGGCGGCCAGAAATTGCACGCTTGGCCCCAAAGCGGCATAAACCAGCCGCTCGTCGTTGCTCAGGCTCACGATGCGGGCTATCTGCCGACCATAGCGGGCCGATTCGAGCGGCTCGCGTGTGAAGGTTTTGATGGCGGGCAGCATGGCGAGGTTCTCCTCGGCGATCGCCACAGCGTCAGCATGCGCTTGTTGCAGTTGGTTCGACAAGGGCCGCAAGCGGCGACCCAGCACCTTGAGCAGCAGGTAAAACAGCGGGATCATTACCAAGACCAGCAGCGTCAGGCGTGCGTCGATGCGCAGCATGAGCAGCACCGCGCCGACCAGTGTCAACAACAGGGGCAACACACTGAGCAGCGTGCCACTGATATAATTAGCCAGGCGCCCCACGTCGTTCGTCAGCAGCGCCAGGATTTCGCCATGCCGGCGCTGGTGAAAAAATGCCAGTGGCAGCGCCTGCAGGTGGTCGTAGAGACGGGTGCGGAGGTCGGCCAGGATGGCTTCAGCGGTGCGGCCCAACAGCAAGGTATTGGCAAACTTCAGCAGCGCCTGCACCGCAAACAGCGCCAGTAGGCCCAGCAGCAGCGCTCCACCCGCCTGGGCCGCGCCCGTCAGCAGGCGCGCGGCAAACTGCCCTGCCAGCCAGGGCACGGCCAGTGCCGCGCCGGTCTCCAGCAGCATGAGCAGCGAGCAAAAGCCCAGCGTAGCGCGCCACGGCATGGCAAAGCCCAAAATCAGCCGTAAGTTCATCGTGTTCTATAGGCTATGGGCGGTGTGCTGAATGCACTGCGGCCCCCAGCGGTTTTACAAGCGCAAATCGCTCGCTTCCGCAGGCAACAGGTACTTGAGGTCGTACAGCACATGGCCGGGCTTGCCCAGCGCGCGAATCGCGGCGGCGCCCATGGCCTTGAACTGGTGGTGCGCCACGGCCAGGATGATGCCGTCATAAGTGCCCGGCTCGGGCTGGTGGATGGGAGTGATGCCGTATTCGCGCTCGGCCTCCTCCGCTGTCGCCCAGGGATCGTACACATCCACCTGGCAGTTATAGTCCTGCAGCTCGGCCACGATGTCGACCACGCGGGTGTTGCGCAGGTCGGGGCAGTTTTCCTTGAAGGCCAGGCCCATCACCAGGATGCGGGCGCCATCCACATGCACGCGGCGCTTGGCCATCGCCTTGACCAGCTGGGCCACCACATAGGCGCCCATGCCGTCGTTCAGGCGGCGACCGGCCAGGATGATTTCGGGGTGGTAGCCCATCGCCTGGGCCTTGTGGGTCAGGTAGTACGGGTCCACGCCGATGCAGTGCCCGCCCACCAGACCTGGGCGAAAAGGCAGAAAGTTCCATTTGCTGCCGGCCGCCTGCAGCACGGCCTCGGTGTCGATGCCCATCTTGTTGAAGATGATGGCCAGTTCATTGATGAGGGCAATGTTCAGGTCGCGCTGGGTGTTTTCAATCACCTTGGCGGCTTCGGCGACCCGGATGCTGGGTGCCTTGTGGGTACCGGCAGTGATGATTTCGTTGTAAAGCGCATCGACCAAGTCGGCGATTTCGGGCGTGGAGCCGGAGGTGACCTTCTTGATGGTGGTGACGCGGTGCTCCTTGTCGCCAGGGTTGATCCGCTCGGGGCTATAGCCAGCGAAAAAATCCACGTTGAATTTCAGGCCTGAGAATTTCTCCAGCACCGGCACGCAGTCTTCCTCGGTCGCGCCGGGGTACACCGTCGACTCATAAATCACGATGTCGCCGGGCTTGAGCACCTTGCCCACGGTTTCGCTGGCCTTAATCAGGGGCGAGAGGTCAGGTCGCTTGTGTTCATCAATCGGCGTAGGCACGGTGACGATGAAGCAGTTGCACTCACGCAGGTCTTCGATGTGGGTAGTGAAGCGCAACTCGCTGGCCGCCCGGAGTTCTTCGGGCTCCGTCTCCAGCGTATGATCATGGCCGGCCTGCAACTGTGCAATCCGCTGGGCATTGATGTCAAAGCCAACGACGGCGCGTTTTTTCCCGAATTCGACGGCCAGAGGAAGGCCAACGTAGCCCAGACCAATGACGGCAAGGTAGCGGTCAGCCGTTAGGCTGGTGATGGGGTGGGTTGCATTCATGAGGAATTTCGAAACGCAGTCAAGCGGGTTTAAAGGACAAGGTAGCCGGCTTGAAACACCAGGCAAACTGAGTCAGTCGTGCATAGACTGCCGAGTACAGGAACGCGCACAACCCGAAACCGAGCACCATGTGCAATGTGCTCAACGGCCACTGCACTGCAATGGCCGCCGGCAGCAGCGCGGCCAGCCACATGACAGCTCCGGTGGCCGAATTACGGGCAAGGTTGGAGGCCCGGGGCAGCAGGCGGCGTACGAGCCGGCGCTTGACCAGGCTGTGCAGGTGCAGGCGGTCAGCTTCGCCGGGGCTGAGGTTGCGGCGGCGGCGGCGAACAATGCTGAACAGCACTTCAAGAATCGGGTAACCGCACGCCAGCAGCGGACACCAGGCCGATATTTCCGGGTTGCGCACCAGGATCAAAACAGCCAGCCAGGCCAGCGCAAAGCCGATGAAATAAGCACCGCCATCGCCCAAAAAAATCTTTCCCATGGGCCAGTTGACGGCCAAAAAGCCGACCATGGTACCAACCAGAACCAGGCAGACTTGGGTCAGGTTGGGGTCACCCAATGCCGAAGTCACCACGCTGAAAGCCAGGAGAATGATGATCACGGTGCCCGCCGACAAGCCGTTGAAGCCGTCGATGATATTGATCGCGTTGGCAATGCCACCGACTGCAAAAGCCGTGAACACCACGGAAATCATCACAAAACTCAGCAGCCAGTCCAAGCCCCAGACGTTTGCATTGGTGATTGAGTAGCCGGTCATGGCCCAGCCTAGGACGCCGCAGCCCATGGTGGCGAATAAGCGGGTAGACACACTGACGCGCTTGGTGATGTCTTCAAGCAAACCAAAACCGAATGCGGGAATTCCCGCCAGAATCAATGGGCCGAGCAGGGCTTGCTTGTCGGGACCGACAATCATATAACCGGCCCCAACCCCCATCGCCACAGCAATTCCCCCCACGCGGGGAGTCGGCTGGGTGTGAAACTTTTGAATCCC
>JAQGMZ010000092.1 GCA_028292045.1 Polaromonas sp.
CCGTTGGCGTGGCGGCTAAAAGCATCGCCCATCCCAAGCACCAGGAAGTGCGGGTCGTGCACATCCCAAGCCGGGCCATTGTTTTCAGAGCGCCCGGTCGCCGAAGGATGTTTGAGCAGCTGTGAGCCTTGGAAAAAGTGCAGGCCTTCAGGCGATAGATGAAGAACCAATGGCTGCACCAGCCATCTGCCCAGTCTTGAACACCGCAAGAATTGACCTTGCCTGGCAGGACATGCGTCACTTGCAGTGCATTGCCCCCAGCCGAAAGCAACCAACTCTCTTTGCGCAAACCAGGTTCCAGTCGTCCGATACTTTTTGGCCAGTCAAAGCGTTCAACCATTTCGCCTTGCGCCTCAGCAAAAACCCTTTGGGCAAAATGTGCAATTCGTTGATTTTTGACACCAGGCGCTGCAGCGTGCTTTGATCGCTTGAGTTCGAGTTTACTGGAGGACCTTCGATCATGGCTTCTACTTTTGGCTATGCCAGCGATGCGCCCTCACGGAGCGCGACCAATGCCTTGCCCGGTGCGGCGTTGCTGGAGTTCGGCACCGATTGGTGCGGCCACTGCCTGGCCAGCGCGCCCATCGTCTCCAAGGCCTTGGCTCCCCACCCTGGGGTCAAGCACCTCAAGGTCGAGGATGGCCGCGGCCGGGCGCTGGGCCGGTCGTTTCAGGTCAAGCTGTGGCCAACCCTGATTTTCCTGGCCAATGGACAGGAAGTGGCCCGCTTGGTGCGGCCAGCGCAGGTCCATGCCGTGGCGCAGTCCCTTGCCGCCATTGATCCGATTGATGCTGCTGCTGCTCAGTGAGGCTGAACCAAAGCTCGGTTGCCGCTGCCTTGACATCTGAGCACTGAACCTCAAGCACGCGCGGCGCAAAAGCCCGGCGCCGGGGATGGACCCCGGTCCATCCCAAAGCGCTGCTGCCTGTAAAGCAGCACGGACCTTGGTGCGGGATCGCGCTCGGGGTCTGAAAGCTATTTTCCGTTTACGCCGCCAGGCGCCAGTAATGCGCATTGAACGGGCTGCTCATGCGCAGCGCCAGGGGCGAGACGTCGCACAGCTTGTCCGTCGGCATGGGCTCGCCGCCCTCCATGAAGATCGGTGTGGGGAGGTTTTTTTGGCCTGCTGGTGCCGGGGCCGGTTTGCGGGCGACGGCAAAGGTGTAGAAACACCGAAAGGGCAGCTGGCGTTCGGCCCAGTAGTCCGCCGCATCCCTAAAAACGTCCAGGAGTTGTTCGCGCGCTTCCTTGTCGAACCTGGCATGCGCCGGAATCTGTTCAATCACCACGATAAAGCCCAGCGGTGCTGGCAGCTTGGCTAGGAGTTCGGTCAGCCCCCTGGCCAGCGCCTCCATGCTCTTGGGCGGCTGCCCCGGCAGGGCGCACTGGGCGGCAAGCACGTCCAGCGTGTCCTGCTTACAGGTGGCACTGCCCAGGTCGGCATGTAAAAAAGTATGGCCGAGCAGGCCAGCGGCTGTCTGCAAATCCTGCCGGCTCCAAGCGCGTATGCCCTGCACGATGTTGGGTCGCACGCCCTTCAGGGGAACATCATTTTCGGGTTTTTGGTCGCTGGGTTGGTTGGTCAACATTAGGGCAGGTGGGATGGGATGGGATAGGTTGATGATCGAGTAAGCGCCAATGGATTGGCAGGAAAGATCGATGCTGGGAAAAATAGGGCGTCAACATGGAAAAGATTCCAGATCAACCAATGCGCCGCGCTTGCCAGCATCAAGCTGGCGGGGTTTGGCTAAGCCAGGACTCGAACACTAAACACCGGGTCTTCAAGAAGCGGTTTGAAGAAGAATTGCCCAGTGCGTCTAAAGCGGCAGAAGGAAAATATAGGCGCGGCCATTTGCGCGCAATGTGCAGCTTAGGGCTTTACCTGATGGAGCTATCGAAAAACCTAAGGTTTTCTTTGGGGCAGACGGGTAGTTTGCCCGATACAGGGTTTTTACGCAAGCCGCGGGCCGTACGCAAAGTCGAGCCTGCCCCGGGTTGCCCATGACGCGCTTGGGTGGTGAGTTGTCGAAGTTGTTCGCGCTTGTGGTGGATAACTTTGTTGATGAAGGGCTGCAAAGCCGTCCAAAGCCACGCGGGGCGCGGCTTTCGCAAGGCTGCCTGTATTTTACGCACCGCTGCGGGGGAAGGTTATCGTGGATTGGCGCGCGTGCAAGCTACCCTGGAGTGCAACAAAGCACCAAGGGTTTAGGGCCGCAAAACAGGCGGCTTGAATTGGTCCCCGTCCCTTTGAGGCTGGGCGCCAGGCGCCATGCCGAGCCCTTTCACGGCGTGATCACCACCAGCACGCTGCAGGGAGCCTGCTCGATCAAGGCCTTGGAGACCGAGCCGCGCCACCACCGGGCCGTCCAGCTGCTCAAATGCTGGTGGCCGACCACGATCAGGTCAGCCTCGATCCGGCGGGCGCAATCGGCGATCTCACGCACCGGATCGCCGACCACCACCTCGCCGCGCACACGCAGGCCGGCATCGGCCAGCTTTCGCACGCCCGTCTCGAGGATGGTTTGGTAGCGATCTTTTTCGCCCGCCTGCAGTGCTCCGGCATAAACCAGTCCCTCCGTCCCGACGGAGGCCAGGGGAAGCGGCATCACGGCAATGAGCGTGAGTTCGGACTGGCTCCAATGGGCAATCTCATGGCAATCGAGCAAAGCCTGCTGCCCGGGAGCCGAACCGTCGTAGGCGAGCAAGATGCGTTTGTACATGGGGGGCGCCTTTACAAATTGCCGGATTTAACGAAGGCCGGCTACTCCAGTGTGAACCCGATCTTGAGCGACACCTGCCAGTGCGCTACCTTGCCTTCGACCACATGGCCCCGGGTTTCGGTGATGCTGAACCACTGGATATTAGCGCACGGTTTCATGCGCCTTGGCAATGGCCGCGCTCACGGCCTCTTCAATGCTGACGCTGGACGAGCCGGTCAGTTCGAGCTGCTTGCAGACATGCTGGCTCATCGCAGTGCGCGCTCCCACAGTGAATTGGTCTGTCGATCGAAATCTTACGCGCATTGCGCTGAACTGGAACCATAACGTCGCGGACCTGATGCGTCAGGCAGACTTCCTGAACAAAAAGGAATCGACATACTTAACATAATCAGAAAAAGCTTAAATTTTAACAGTAACGGTATTCCACGATGCTGATTATGTTAAGTTTGTTGACGATTTCGAGTTGCCTTGGCGTCCCGACGACCCCCGCACAAAACCAACCTCTTTTTATAAATGCCCTTGGCACCGGGATTGAAAATCGTTGTCGCCTGGCTAGACCCTGTCCAAGCCACCGGGTGAATAGCTCCTGTGCAGCGAAAGCAGGTTTTCGTCGAAGTCAGTTGAAAGGGTGGTTTCGGCCATTTCGAGCCATTCGCCAATGGTAATTTCGTGGAAGTTCAATTCCCTCGCATTTCCCTGCCTGTTTACCGGGCTTCATGGTGAGGCGCAGCACTCTACAGCCAGCAGTCGGTGGTCAGCAGTGCCGCTACTGATGAGTCGTTCTCAATCCTTGACGATGACACCAAGGTCATTCAACTTTTTTGCATACGAATCCCTGCGTTTGGCTGCTTTTTCCGCAGTCGCAATGGCCGCCAAAATGGCCTTGGGCCCCTTATTCTCAGCAGCTTTGATCAAGCCGAATTTGTGGGCAGCTTCTATTTCGGCCCTTTTAAAAGTGGCGACGAGTTCGGCATGGGCAACGGATTGATTCACAAAGACTTCATTATTCAAAGCGCCATTTTCCGCGTTTTATCGCGCTAGCAGCTCTTGATTAGCCAGGTGAGCATTGAAGATTGCCATCTTCCAGCAGTTTCCAACGCTTTTCCCGTTGTCTGTTTTGATCAGGCGTGTCCCGTTGAAAGAGGGTTTGGAGCTACGGTCATGGCTTTATTTAATTCGGTCTTTCGCACATTCGCACTTTTTTGTAGCTTTCGATGCGCTTGTCTCGTATTGACAATTGCTATACACATCAATAAAATTTGTATATCTGTTGTATATTCATTTGAAGTCAAAAGGAGAAATTCATGCGTGATGCTGCCATCAACCTGCGTGCGTTGGCCGAACAGCGCGATCTCATCGACCACGCCGCGCAGCTGCTGGGCAAGAACCGCTCGGATTTCATGCTGGAGGCGGCCTGCGACAAGGCGCAGTCTGTGGTGCTTGACCAGGTTTTTTTCAGCCTGGACGATACCAAGTTTCGCCAGTTCAACCAGCTTTTGGATGCCCCGCCAGCCCACAATCCTGGACTCAATCGCCTCATGGATGTCAAAGTGCCCTGGCTTGCAGCCAAGGCATGAGCTTGCTGCTCAGCGCGCCGCAGCCGCTGGTCAGCGCTCATCGCCTCAATGAGTTCAACTGTGGCGAGCCCAGCCTGGACGACTGGCTCAAAAAAAGGGCCATGAGCAATCAAGCAAGCGGCGCCACTCGCACGTTCGTCGTGGTCGATCAGGATCAGCGAGTTTGCGGCTACTATGCCATGGCTGCCGGGGCCGTCGCTCATCAAAGTGCCACTTCTTCAGTGCGGCGCAACATGCCAGACCCTGTGCCAGTGATGGTGCTGGCACGGCTCGCGGTGGGCACCCAGGCGCAGGGCGTCAAGTTGGGAGCAGCTTTGCTGCAAGACGCTGTCAACCGGGCCGTAGCCGTTTCCTACAACGCAGGTGTCAGGGCTTTGCTGGTGCATGCGCTGCATGAGCGTGCAAAGCTGTTCTACGAACACTATGGCTTTCAAGCATCACCAGCCCATCCCTTGGTGCTCATGCTGCGTCTGGACAGCGTTAAGCCTTGACAATTAAGGCCTGATAGCTTTCTCGGACGTTCTGAGCTGCCTATACGGCAGTGAACGTATGGAGCAACGAGGTTCAGGTTTGATTCTGTCCCCGATCTAGTACCGTCCAGAACTAGAAAATCCCGGCTTCCTGGGAATCGCCGAAGTGCCCTGCAGGACACTTCGGCGCGCGAATTCGGCGGGTGTAAGCCAGTCTAGCGCACAGTAGGGCC
>JAQGMZ010000017.1 GCA_028292045.1 Polaromonas sp.
CGCGCCCCTGACGGACTAACTGATTGATGGTTGGCATTAAAAACGTCCCTAAACGTCTGGAAAACGGTAAAAAATACGGAAAACTTCTCCGCACCAAAAGCGGAAAAGCTTTCTAGTATAAGCCGGATAGGCAAAAGGCTCAAGTCTTGCGCGCTTGAGGGCGCGCCATCCGGCGCCGGGTTACTTGATCCACAAGCGGATGGAGTCCCAGGCGCGGCCCAGAATGCCGGCTTCTTCCACCGCCTCCAGCGCCACCAGCGGCACCTCGGCCAGCAGCGCAGGGTTGTCGCCCAGCATGACTTTCAGGCTGCCCAGCGACTGGCCCTGCTTGAAGGGCGCAACCAGCGGTTCGGGACGGGCCACCTGCGTTTTGATGCGGGAGGCGCCCCCGGCGGCGACGGACACGATGATCGCTTCCGGACGGCCCAGCTTGACGACTGCCTCCTTGCCCTTCCAGACGGCGGGCGTCACCACGGCCTGGCCGGCGTCGAACAGCTTGACGGCCTCAAAGGCGGTGTAGCCCCAATTCATCAATTTTTGCGATTCGGTGGCGCGTGCGCTGTCGCTCGAGGCGCCCAGCACGATGGCCAGCAAGCGCCGGCCGCCGGGCTTGCCGGCCGCGCCCAGGTTGGGAAAGTCCCGCTTGGCGGTGGCGATCATGCAGTAGCCGGCCGCGTTGGTGTGGCCGGTTTTCAGGCCGTCAACGGTCGGGTCGCGGAACAGCAGCGTGTTGCGGTTGGTGTCGTTGGTGGCCGGCGTGCCGGGATAACGGTACTTTTTGATCGCCGAATAGCCGATATAGTCCGGAAAATCGGCCATCAGCCGGGTCGACAAGATGCTCAGGTCGCGTGCCGTGGTGGTGTGGCCGGCCTCGGTCAGGCCTTCGGGATTCTTGTAGGTGGTCGCCGTCATGCCGAGCGCCTTGGCCTGCTCGTTCATGCGCTGAACGAACTGCTCGGCGGTGCCGCCCACGCCTTCGGCCAGCGCCATGGTGGCGTCATTGCCCGACTGAACAATCATGCCCTTGATCAGGTCTTCGACCGGAACCTGCATTTTCGGGTCGATGAACATGCGCGAACCGGGCATTTTCCAGGCTCGCTGGCTGACGCCAAAAGTCTGCGTCAAGGTGATTTTTTTGGACTTGAGCGCGTCGAACACCAAGTATTCGGTCATCAGCTTGGTGAGCGACGCCGGCTCGACCGGCGAGTCGATGTCCTTGGCGGCCAGGATCTGGTTGGCCGTCACGTCCAGCAGCAGATATGAACGGGCGGCGATATCGGGGGCTTGGGGCGCCTGGGCATGTGCTGCGGGAAGCACAGCCGATGCAGCGAGGAGCCAGGAAGCCGTCAGGAAACGCAGGCCGGCGGAGGCCTTGAAAAAGCATTGCATGTAGGGAAAACCGGTAAAAAGAATCAGGAAAAGAAAGCCAGGGGGTCAGCAGACACCGCAGGTTCGAAAAAATTCAGACTGCGGGCGAAGCCAGATGGCGAATGACCAGGTTTTTCAGAAGCGGCAATTGTCCATGAAAGAAATGACCCGCCCCCGGCACAACGGTAACAGGGAGTGCCTGCGGGCGAGCCCAGTCCATCACATCTTTCAACAGCACGGTGTCGTCAAGCTCGCCATGCACGACCAGGGTGTTGCCGTGCGCGGCCGCATTGATGGGCGCGGCAGGCGCGCGGCTGACACTGGTGCCGACCAGTACCAGCTTTTCAATCGCGCGATGGGCATGAAGGCGTTCAAACGCATGCGTGGTGACAAACGCGCCGAACGAGAAACCGGCCAGCGCCAGCGCCGGCGCACCCTCGCCCGCAGGCGCGGCATGCTGCAGCACCGCCAGCAAGTCCTCCAGTTCGCCCCGGCCTTCGTCATGGCTGCCGGCGCTGCCGCCGACGCCGCGAAAGTTGAAGCGAACCGCCGTCCATCCGGACTGCACGAACGCCCGTGCCATCGTCTGCACCACCTTGTTGTCCAGCGTTCCGCCAAACAGCGGGTGTGGATGGGCAATCACGGCTACGCCGCGCGAGGCGCCTTCGGGTCGGTCCAGGGCAACTTCCAGCGCGCCGGCCGGGCCGGCAATGCTGGACTTCTGGGTTTTGGAGTTCATGAAAACCGCTTTCCTTGTCGAAAATGACCTGCCATTCAAACCCTGGCCGTCAATGCATGGCCGTGTTTGTCAGCAGGCGTGATTGGTGCTTTTGACCGCCTTGCGGACTGCCTGGGCCTAGCGCCCCAGATGCGCTGGCGTCAGCAGCCGCTCGACCACCTGGCCGTTTTTCAGATGCGACTCGACGATCTCGTCAATGTCGCTGGCATCCACATAGCTGTACCAGACCGCTTCCGGGTAGACCACCGCCACCGGGCCCCCGGCGCAGCGGTCCAGGCAGCCGGCCTTGTTTACCCTTACCTGGCCCGGCCCGGACAAGCCGGCGGCCTTGATGAGCTTTTTGCACCGGTCGAAAGCCTGCTCCGCGCCTTGCCCGGCGCAGCACGACTCGCCCTTGCCGCGCTGGTTCAGGCAAAAGAAGATGTGGAGTTCGTAATAGGAATCCGGCGGCGCAGAAGGACTGGTGTTGTTCATGGCGTGGGTTGCAGGTGAAGGCGTCATGCCCCCATTTTACTTTTCAGGCCTGGGCTCGGGCCCGGGGCTGGAAAGCCTTGCCACCAGGCAGACCAGCGCGGCATAGGGCCAGAGCCAGCCCAGCCACTGGATAAGGCCATAAAAATGAATGAACCGGCCCTGCTCCCAGATCTGCAGCGTCTGGGCGAAATACGGGTCGGCCGGCGCCTGGTTGAGGAGGCTGAGCTGAATCACCAGCGCCAGCAGCGCCAGCGCGGCGGCCACGCGGCGCGGCAATGCCAGCAGCAGCGCGGCCAGCAGCACAGCCAGGCCAACGCCGGCTTGGACCGGCACATCCAGCCAGGCCCAGGCATGTTCAGGTCCATAACTCAGGGCGGCCGAAAGGGCCGACACCGCCAGCCCACCGGCCAGGGCAGCTACCGCAAACACGGCGCGATGCCACACGGCGCGTATCACGCAGTAAGCCAGCAAGCAGGGAATCAGCGCGCCCAGCGCCACGCAAACCAGTTCAGCCAGCGGCACCAGGGGCTGAAGTTCAAGTTCGCGCACGGGCATCCACTCCAGAAAAGGCGAGTCGGCCAGCCCTTCGGCCAGCGCAGACTCCAGCCGCTCAAAGACCTGCCCCAGGCCCAGGGGAACCGCTGCCGGAAACAGCAAAGCTATCGGCCACAGCAGCAGCAGCACCAGCACACTGCGCGCGTCGGGCGAAAACCAGCGTGCGCGCAGGCGGCTCCAGCGGCCCACCAGGCCGGAATGCTCCAGCGCCAAAGCGCAGCAGGCGCCCAGCAAAGCGCCCAGCGTGTTGAGCCCCAGATCGACATTGGAAGGAATGCGCGACGGCAGATAGCTCTGCAGTGTCTCCATCGTCAGTGACAGCGCCGCAGCGGCAAGCACGGCCAGGCTTGCCGCCCAGACGGCGCGGCGCCGGCCCAGCGCCGACAGGGCCAGCAGGAAGCCGAGCGGGGCGTAGCCCAGCAAATTGGCGCCAACATCAAAGCCGGTCCAGTATTTGGGCAGCGGCGAGGCCAGAAAGCCCCAAGGCGCAATGCCCTGGTTGCGCCATTCCCCAAAGGGATACAGGCTGGCGTAGACGATCAGGCAAACGAGCGCCAGGGCCAGGGGCTTGCTTGCGTCGGCTGAAGGGTGATGGTCGGCCACGTAGAGGGGGAGTTGGCGCCAGCCGTCAGAACGGCTTGACGACGACCAGGATCACGGCAGCCACCAGCAGCAGCACCGGCACTTCATTGAACCAGCGCATCCAGACATGGGTTCGGGTATTGCGGTTGGCCACGAATTTCGCCAGCATGCGGCCGCACGCGTGGTGGTAACCAATGGCAAGCACCACGACCAGCAGCTTGGCATGCATCCAGTAACTGCCCGGACCACGGCCGATGCCGTAGCCCAGGTACAGCCACAGGCCCAGCACAATCGCCGGCGCCGCCAGAATGGTGCTGAAGCGCATCAGCTTGCGGGCCATGAGCAGCAGGCGGTCCCGCTCGGCAATGCTTTGCGGCGGCACCATCGCCAGATTGACAAAAATACGCGGCAGGTAGAAAAGCCCGGCGAACCAGCTGGCGATGAAAACGATGTGAAAAGATTTGATCCAGAGCATCGCTGTAGTTTAGCCCCCGCTATTTCACCGACCTGACCTGCCTTCTTCGCCTGTTTTTCCGGCTATTGTTCCCTGGACTTTCTGCTTGAAACGAAGCAGGCCAACCTTTGCAGGCAACATAAAAAAATCCCGGAGACCTGAAGGCCCGCCGGGATTAAAACGCCTTTTTGCTGTCACACGCAAAGGCCCCGCTCAGGGAGGAAAAGCGGGATGCAATTGCCATCAACTGGTAACCGCACAATTTGATTCTAGCCCCCAGACACGGCTGCGCCCATACACTGCTCCCGTCAATACGGGTAAGGGCATGTAAATAGATGGAAGGTTTTGTAGCAGTTATGGCGCTGTGCGAAAAATCCGGTGGCCAGGCAAAGCTTTGGCACAATTTGTCCATGACCTTGCATGCTTCCAACTTTGCCTCATTCCCGATGGGCCGGCCCCGTCGCCTGCGCCGTGACAGCTTCACGCGCAACCTGGTGCGCGAAAACGCCCTCACGGCGCACGACCTGATCTACCCGGTCTTTGTGCTGGCCGGCCAGCCCCGCCGGGAGCCGATTGCCTCCATGCCCGGCGTCGAGAGACTTTCGGTGGACCTGCTGCTGCCCGTGGCCGAGGAATGCGTGCGGCTGGGCATTCCGGTGATGGCGCGGTTCCCGGTGATCGACGCGTCGCTGAAAACCGAGGACGGCCAGGAAGCGCTCAACCCCGAAGGCCTGGTGCCGCATGTGGTGCGCGAGCTGAAAAGGCGTTTTCCCGAACTCGGCGTCATGACCGATGTGGCGCTCGACCCGTTCACCACCCATGGCCAGGACGGCCTGCCGGATGCGAACGGCTACATCCTGAACGATGAAACGCTCGAAGTGCTGGTGCAGCAGGCCTTGACGCAGGCCGAGGCCGGCGTCGACATCGTCGCGCCCAGCGACATGATGGACGGCCGCATCGGCGCGATTCGCCAGGCGCTGGAAAGCCAGAACCTGATCCACACCCGCATCATGGCCTACAGCGCCAAGTACGCGTCAGCCTTCTACGGCCCCTTTCGCGATGCCGTCGGTTCAGCAGGCAATCTGGGCAAGGCCGACAAAAAGGTCTACCAGATGGACCCCGGCAACAGCGACGAAGCCCTGCGCGAAGTGGCCATGGACCTTGCCGAAGGCGCGGACATGGTGATGGTCAAGCCCGGCATGCCCTACCTGGACGTGGTTCGCCGCGTGAAGGACGAGTTCCAGGTGCCGACCTTTGCCTACCAGGTGAGCGGTGAATACGCCATGCTCAAGGCCGCCGCGCTGAACGGCTGGCTCGACCATGACGCGGTGATGATGGAAAGCCTGCTGGCGTTCAAACGCGCTGGGGCCGACGGCGTGCTGACCTACTTCGCCCTTGATGCCGCCAGGAAACTGCGCCAGGCCTGACGCAGGCCGCCGCTCCGGGCCGGGTAGCTGTCGAATTCATGGCCGACCGTGAATGTCCTGCAAGGGCAACAGGCTGTTTGTTGTTAGTTTGTTGTTTGTTGTTTGTTACCTGATGCGAGAAATTTGAACCTTCATGCGTGTTTTCACCCTCAATGCCAGCAGCCTGGGCGTCACCGAATCGGACACCCTGCCCGTTGAACTGCCGCTCAAGGGCTTTCTCTGGATCGCCTGCGCCCGGCGCGAGTTCGAAGTCATGCAGGCGCCCCTCCAGACGGCCCTGAACAAGCTGTGCGGCACCCAGCTGGTGGACCTGCACGTGTCCGACCTGCTGAACAACCAGTTGCCCTCGCACTACGACTATACCTCCCAGTACGACATGCTGGTGTTCCGGCGTTTGGCAGCGGGCCAGCTCGAGACCGACCTGGCCCATCCTGGCGAACCCCTGCACCAGCCCACCCGGCGCAGCGGACCGCCGGTGCTCAAGCGCATCGACACCAGCCCGGTGGGTTTTGTGGTCTTTGACCGGGTGCTGCTGACGGTGCACCCGGCCGGATGCGCCGTGCGGGAAGCCTACGCGCTTAGGCTGCTCAACGCCACCTCGCCCGAAGCCCGCGCCAATGGCGTGAAGCTGCCGGCCAGCCCGGCCGACCTGATGCTGCGCATCGTCAACCAGATGGTTGACGGCTACCTGGACCTGCGGCGTGAACTGACGCGCCAGATGGACCACTGGCAGTCCGAGCTGCTCAAGCCCGGCAGCCGCTTCACCAACTGGAGTTCGGTGCTCGACGCCCGGCTGGCGCTGCACCAGCTCGATGAAATATGCGAGGACCAGCGGGCGGCCCTGCAGGACTGGATCGACTCGATTGAAACCTGGCCCGACGCCGTGACGCCTGTGGCGCAGCGCGAACGCGAGCTGCTCAAGGTGCGCTCGCGCGACGTGCTCGAGCACATCGAACGGGTCGTCCACCATGTGCGGCGCATGGAGCAAAGCGCCGAAACCGCGGTGCAGATGCATTTTTCAGCGCAAAGCCACCGCACCAACGACATCATGCGCACCCTCACGGCCCTGACCGCCGTTTTTCTGCCGCTCAACCTGATCACCGGATTTTTCGGCATGAACTTCGAATTCCTGCCCATAATCCACAGCCCCAGCGGCTTTTGGTGGACGTTCGGCTTCATGGTCCTGCTGGTGGTCGTGGTGGTGTCGGTGTTCTGGCGCAAACGCTACCTGGCCCGGGCCAGCCGCTGACTGTTCATGGTTCCACGGCAAGCCATGCAAGCCAGCCTGTTCCCTGATTCACCGGGATCACTCAATGTGAAACAACCTGCGGCCGGCCTGCTCTCTCCCGATTCAAAAATCAGCGTGGGCTGCGCAGGCTGGAGCCTGCCGCGCGCGGCATGGCCCGAATTTCCCGAGGCCGGCACGCACCTGCAGCGCTATGCCGCCCGCCTGAACGCGGTGGAGATCAACTCGTCGTTTTACCGCCCCCACCAGCCGGCCACCTACGCGCGCTGGGCGGCCAGCGTGCCGGCCAACTTCCGGTTTGCGGTCAAGCTGCCCAAGACCATCACCCACCAGCAGCGCCTGGCCGGCTGCGGCGAACTGCTCGACGATTTTCTGGCGCAGGCCACCGGCCTGGGCGAAAAGCTGGGCTGCCTGCTGGTGCAGCTGCCGCCCAGCCTGGCTTTCGAAGCTGGAGTGGCTGAAGGTTTTCTGCGGCAGCTGCGCCAGCGCCATGACGGCCCGGTTGCGCTGGAGCCGCGCCATGCCAGCTGGTTCGACGGCCCGGCCGACACGCTGCTGGACGCCTGGCAGGTTGGCCGGGTGCTGGCCGATCCGGTGGTGGATGCGGCCGGCCGGCGCCCGGGCGGCTTTGCGGGCCTGGTCTATGTGCGCCTGCATGGCTCGCCGCGCATGTACTACTCGGCCTATGACCGCGCCGTGCTGGATGCGCTGAAAACCCGGCTTGCAGCGGCTGCTCAGCCTGGTGTGGCCGTCTGGTGCATTTTTGACAATACCGCTGAAGGTGCTGCGGTTGAAAACGCCCTGTACACCATGGGTGGCCTGGCGCCGGTTTGAAGCCCGGGCGTTCAGGCGTTCAGCCGGCGCCGCAGGGCCAACCGGCCTCAGCCCAGGTGGCTGGACAAAAAAGCCAGTGAGCGGTTGCGCGCCAAGCTGGCGGCTTCTGCATTCCACGAGGCCCGCTGGTCGCAGTTGAAACCGTGGTGGGCCGGGTACACATGCACCTCGACTTCCGGATGCGCTTTCTTGAACGCCTCGATGCCGTCCAGCGGAATCCAGTGGTCCTGGTCGCCAAAATGCGCCATCACCGGGCAGGCGGGCTGGCGGGCAATTTCAGTTTCAGCGGTGATGCCGCCGCCATAGTACGGAATCGCGGCAGACAGGCCCTGAAGCAGGCACGCAGCCTTCCAGGTCAGCAGGCCGCCCCAGCAAAAGCCGATGATGCCCACTTTGCCGCCGCTCACCTGCGCCGCATGGTTGATGGCGGCCTGGATGTCCTGCAGCACGCCGGCGCCCGGCAGCGCATCGACGGCGGTCTTCAACTCGAAACCGGCTTTCATGTCGTCTTCGGTGTAGCCCAGTTCGATGCCGGCCTTGACCCGGTCGAAGGTGGCCGGCGCCACCGCCAGGTAGCCTTCGGCGGCAAAGCGGTCGGCCACCTCGCGGATGTGGGAATTGACGCCGAAAATTTCCTGCAGCACCACCACGGCGGCACGCGGCTTGCCTGCAGGCTGGGCGACATAGGCCGAGAGCGCGAAACCGTCGGCAGCCTGCATAGGGATGAATTGACCCATGATGTGAAACTCCTTTTGAACTGGTTTAAATACTGGATGGCCGGGTTTTCAGTCAGGCCGAAAGAAGCCGGCGCTCGAGAAAGTCCAGCCGGTCCTGGCCCCAGAACATCTCGCCTTCGACCAGGTAGGTGGGCGCGCCGAAAACCCCGGCACCGATGGCCTGCGCCGTGTTGGCTTCATAGCGCTCCTGCACCGCCTGGCTGTAGGACTGCTCTAGACGGTGAGCATCGAGCCCGCATTCGTCCAGCAGTTCGGCCAGCACTTTTTCATCGGCAATGTGCCGCTCCTGCGCCCAGCAGGCGCTGAAGACCGCCCCGCTGATTTTCATGGCCGCGTCGCGGCCGTCGTGCAGGTCGACCGCGATGATCAGGCGCGAGGCATCGTCGCCCGACACCGGAAAATATTTTGGCTTGACGTGCAGGGGCAGGCCCAGGTGATCCGAATGGCGACGCAGCTCAAGCAGCCGGTAGGCCTGGCGTTGCGGCGCGCGCTGACCCAGCGGCAGTCCGCCGGAAATGGGGAACACCTTGCCGCCCAGGTCAATCGGCAGCACCCGGACGGACGCGCCCGCAGCTTGCGCGAGTTGCGCAAAACGCGCGTGGCCCAGGTAGGTCCAGGGGCTTTGCGGGGTGAAGTAATAGTCTACGGTGGTGCTCAAGTTTTTTTCTCCGGTTGGCGCAAGAAGTCATTACAGTTGCTGCTTAAACGCGATTCCCTTTGTAACCGGGATTGCCATTTTTTGCAGGAGCCTGGTTTGTCCCAAGTTGTTTTGATCACCGGCGGCTCGCGCGGCATTGGCGCGGCGACCGCCCTGATGGCCGCCAGCCGGGGCTATGCGGTGGCGGTCAACTACAGCGCCAACTCGCTGGCCGCCGACGAGGTGGTGCGCCAGATCCGCCAGTCGGGCGGGCAGGCCATGACGGTGCAGGCCGACGTTGCGGTAGAGGCGCAGGTCGTGGCCATGTTTGAAAAGGTCGACGCCCGGTTTGGCCGCCTGGGCGCGCTGGTCAACAACGCCGGCGTGGTGGACCAGACGACGCGGGTGGACGCCATCACCCTGGCGCGCCTGCAGCGGATGTTTGAAATCAATGTTTTCGGCTCTTTCCTGTGCGCCCGTGAAGCGGTGCGGCGCATGAGCACGCGCCATGGCGGCGCGGGCGGCGCCATCGTCAATGTGTCCAGCGCGGCGGCGCGCATGGGTTCGCCGGGCCAGTACGTGGACTACGCGGCGGCCAAGGGCGCCATCGACACCTTCACCATCGGCCTGGCCAAGGAAGTGGCGGCCGAGGGCATTCGCGTCAATGCGGTGCGGCCGGGCATCATAGACACCGACATCCATGCCTCGGGCGGCCTGCCGCACCGGGCGCGCGACGTGGCGCCCCAGGTCCCGATGCAGCGCGCCGGCAGCGCCGAAGAGGTGGCCGAGTCGATTCTCTGGCTGCTGGGCGATGCGTCCAGCTACACCACCGGCGCGCTGCTGGACGTGACAGGTGGCCGCTGATGGACTTCAAACCCCTGGTGACGCTGCTGGCCATCGTCAATCCGCTGGCCATCGTGCCGTTCTTCATCCATTACACCCAGGGGTTTTCAAAGGCCCAGCGGGAGCGCACGGTGGTCGTGGCTTCGTTCAGCGCTTTTGTCGTGATTGCCGTCAGTGCCCTGCTGGGCCTGCAGATCCTGGAGTTCTTCGGAATTTCGCTGGCAAGTTTCCAGGTCGGCGGCGGCATGCTGCTGCTGATCAGCGCGATGAACATGCTCAATGCCCAGCCGGCGGAAGCCAAGCCGCAGACCAACGAGTATGAAGACGGTGCGGCCAAAGCGGCCCGGGGCGCCAGCATTGCGGTGGTGCCGCTGACAATTCCGCTGCTGACCGGCCCGGCCACCATGTCCACCGTCGTGATCTATGCCGAAAAAGCCAAGACTATTCTGCAGCTGGGCACGCTGGTCGGCTACGGCCTGGTGATCGCCCTGGCCACGGCGCTGTGCTTTTCGCTGGCCGAACCGATTTCGCGCGTGCTGGGCAAGACCGGCATCAACGTCATGACGCGCCTGATGGGACTGATACTGGCGGCGCTGGCGGTCGAGGTGATGTCCGACGGCCTGGGCAAGCTGTTTCCGGTTCTGCGCCATTGACCATGGCGCGCCTGGCGACCGCGCGCGGGGCCGCCACTTGAAAAAATCTCTTATGAAAAACGCACATCTTCAGGCAGCCATTGACGCGCTGGTTCATGCGCGCCTGCATCACAGCCTGGCCGATGCGCAAGCCCTGCGGGATGCCGTGTCCAGCGCCGAACAGGCTTACGGCGTGCAGCAAGCCGTGGCGGACCGGCTGTCATGGTTCAGCCCGGATGCGCCGCAGCACTGGAAATCGGGCGGGCCGGCGCCGGGCGCCGAGCTGACTCATGCCCGGCTGCCGGAGGCCGGCATCTGGCCCAGCCCGGCGGCCTGCGCCGGGCCGTTCGCCCTGCGCGGCATCGAGGCAGAAATCGCCCTGCGCCTGGCCGTGCCGGTCGATGCGCGGTGCGCCGCCAGCCTGGACCCGGTCAGCGCCAGCCGGCTGGTCGACGCCATGGCGGTATCGATCGAGGTGGTCGATTCGCGCTGGTCGCTGGGGCTGGAGGCGCCGGCCCTGCTCAAGCTGGCCGACCTGCAGTCGCATGGCGCGCTGGTGCTGGGGAACTGGGTGCCTTTCGATGCAGCGCATGACTGGTCGCGCCAGCCCTGCCGCGTCCAGGTCCGGGGGGCGGCAGCGCAGGAATTTTGCGGTACGCATTCACTGGGCAACCCCGCCTATGTGCTGCCGGCCCTGCTGCGCCACGCCACGCACGCCGGCCAGGTCGTGCCGGCAGGCAGCGTGGTGACGACCGGCACCTGGTGCGGCGTGCTGCACGCGCGGCAGGGCGATCAGGTGACTGTGTTTTTTGAGGGCATCGGCGAGGCGCGCATCGACTTCAGCGCCTGATCGGGCAGCCAGCCCGTGGCTGTTGTGTCGCCGCAACCCGGCCAGGGGCCAGCCGCTTCAGCGCACCGGGTACTGGCGCAGCCACTGGTCCAGCTCGTCGATGGCGGCGTCGGTGGCCTGCGTCAGGGCGCGCACGCCGCCGGCGGCGTCGGCGCTGGTCGCCGGCCGCTGCACCGACAGGCTGCGCTGAGCCACCAGGCGTTCGCCGGCCGGCGTGATCTCGACCAGGGTGGCATGCATCCGGACCAGGCCGACGCTGGCATCGGGCGCGCTGAACAGCTGGCTGAATTCTTCCAGTTCCAGGCGAAGCATGGGCAAGTTGGCATTCTGGCTGCGGTTCAAGGCGACGCCCTCGCGCGCATTGAGCACCACCCGCTGCTGGCTCAGGCGCTCGCGCAGGCGCTGGCGCACCAGTTGCGCCGGCGGCATGGTCCAGCGCGCCTGCGAGTAGGGCCGCAGCTGCTGGGCGTCGAGATAGCCCAGCCGGTACAGCACGCCCTGGTTGTCCAGCGCGCCGCCCGAGGTGGCAATGTCGGCAATCGCCAGCGGCGACACCCCTGGCAACGGCGCACCGGCGGGGGCCAGCACCGCCGCCTGCACAGGCAGGCCGCCCGGCCCGAAGTCGTACATCGTGGCGCGCATCGGCTTGTCGACCACCGAGCAACCGGCAGCGAGCGCCAGCACGCCTGCCAGGACGAAAGCCGTTTTTGCGCAATGCCGAGCTGCACTTGCAGCCACTGGATTTGCACCATTTCGGCGAAACTTGAAAATCATCATGGTCAGTCTCCGTTGGCGGTAAAGCCGGCTTCGCCGGGGCCGGGAACGGCCGGCCCGTTGCCAAAAATCAGCGCCTGCGGGTTGTCGTCGACGGCGTTGACCGTGCGGCGCAGCTGGCGCATGGTGCGGGCGGTCTCGTCGGCCACCTCGCCCAGCTTGGGCAGCGTGGCCGCGCTGAACGTTTCCACGCCTGCCGCCAGCGCCGTACCGCCTGCCGTCAGCTTGTCCAGCGCGCCGCCTTTTTCATTCAGGCGCTGCGCGGTGAGACCCACTTCATCGGTCACGTTCTTGACCGACCGCAAGGCGGCCTGCGCGTCTTTCGACAGGGCGGGCAGCGTGGCCACCACGGGCTCCAGCCCCTTGGCCACCCGGTTGATGCTGCTGGCGGCTTCTGCCAGTTGCGTCACGGCGGTGTTGATCGCCTGCTCATTCTGCGGCGACAGCAGCTGGTTGACGCGCCTGGTGACCTGCTCGGCCTGGTCCATGATGACTTCGCCCTGCCTGAGCAGCCGGTCGATGCCGCCCTGCTTGAGCGGAATGCGCGGCGGATCGTCGTCGTTGGGCGCCAGCCGCTCGCCGGATGCAGCGTCGTCGTCGAGCTGGATGAACCCCAGGCCGGTGACACCCTGCGACGCCACGGTGGCAAAGGTGGAGCGGGTCACCGGTGCGGCCTGGTCGACGGAGATGCGGATCAGCACATTGCCCTTGACCTTCTGGTCAAAACCGATGCGCTCGACCTTGCCGACCGCCACGCCGCGAAACCGGACCGTGGCCTGGGGCTGCAGCCCGGAAATGGTTTCGGAGGTGCTCATTTCGTACAGGTTGCGCTGGGTGTTGTCGCGGGTGAGCCAGAGGGCCAGCACAGCCAGCAGCACGGTGACGATCAGTACAAATGCGCCGGCTATCAGCGCATGGGCCTTGTTTTCCATGATGAAAACCTTTCTGGATCAAACAGGCGGGGCATGGTTCAGGAGCGCCATTGCCCGCTGACCACGCTCGCCCAGGAAAAAGTCTTGAATGAAAGGGTGCTTGAAAGCCACCACCTTCTGCGGCGTGTCGTTGATGATGACTTTTTGCGCAGCCAGCACGGCAACCCGGGTGCTGAGCTCGAAAATCGTGTCCAGGTCGTGCGTGACCATCACCACCGTCAGCCCCATGCCCTGGTGCAATGAGCGCAGCAGGGCACAAAAGCTGTCGGAGCTGTCCGGGTCCAGCCCGGCGGTCGGCTCGTCGAGCAGCAGCAGCGGCGGGTCCATGATCAGCGCGCGCGCCAGCGCCACCCGCTTGATCATGCCGCCCGACAGGTCGCTGGGCATCTTGTCGGCCGCGTCCGGGCTCAAGCCGACCATCTGCAGTTTGACCATCGCCGCCTCGCGGATCAGGTCGCCCGGCAGGCATTTGAGTTCGCGCAGCGGAAAGGCGATGTTTTCCAGCACGGTGAAGGCCGAAAACAGCGCGCCCTGCTGGAACAGCATGCCCACCCGGCTGGCCGCCCCGCGCTTGCCCAGTTCGGCAGCCGGCTTGCCCAGCACGGTGATGTCGCCCTGCGTCGGCGTTTCCAGCCCCAGCATCTGGCGCAGCAGCACGGTCTTGCCCGTCCCCGATCCGCCAACCAGCGACATGATCTCGCCGCGCTCGACCGTCAGGTCCAGGTCTTTGTGAATCACCGCCTTCTTGTCGCCGTTCTGGAAAACCGTCCACAGCTTGCTGATTTCAACCACGGGTTGGGCATCGATCCTGCTCATCAGATGCCAACACTTTTGAATAAAACGGCAAACAGGGCATCCACCAGAATGACCACCGTGATGGAGGTGACCACCGAAGCCGTCGTGCCCTGCCCCAGGCTTTCGGTGTTGGGCTTGACGCGCAGGCCGTAATGGCAGCCGACCAACGCGATCAGCAGGCCGAAAACGACCGACTTGGCGGTGGCCAGCAACAGGTTGGACACCTTGACGGCGGCCGGCAGCGCGTTGATGAAAAACGAGGGCGTCACGTCCATGGCCACGTTGGCGGCCAGCATGCCGCCCAGCAACGCCGCCAGGGTGGTCCAGACGCTGATCAACGGCATCACCACGGCCAGCGCGATGGCGCGCGGCATGACCAGCCGGAAGCCGCGCGCAATGCCCATGACCCGCATCGCGTCGAGTTCTTCGGTGACGCGCATCACGCCGATCTGCGCGGTGATGGCCGAGCCGCTGCGACCGGCGATCAAGATGGCGGCCAGCACCGGGCCGAGTTCCCGGATCAGCGAAACGCCCAGGATGTTGACGATGAAAGCATCGGCGCCGAACTGGCGCAGCTGCTGCGAAATCAGGTAGGCGAGCACCACGCCGATCAAAAAGCCCACCAGTGCGGTGATCGGCAGCGCCGTGGCGCCGAAGTTGTAGAGATGACCCGACAGGTCGCGCCACGGCCCTTGCTGCGGGTGCCGGATGAGCCGGAGAACGTCGAGCAGCAACTGGCCCAGCAGGCGCAGCATGCCCCGGCCATGGTCCAGCAGGCTGATCAGCCGCCCGCCCAGCATCAGCAGCGGTTCGAACCACGGCGTCGGGCGCGGCGGCTTGGGGTTGGCCGTGAACTTTTCGACTGTTTCCAGCATTTCCCGGTGCTCGGGCTCCAGCTGGAGGCTTGCGGGCCACTGGTGGCGCCAGGCATTCCACAGCACCTGCGCTCCGAGGTAGTCGAGCTTTTCAATGCCGCTCAGGTTCCATTGCGCCGACGCGGCGGCCCGGGATGCATGGCCTGGCGCGCTGCGCAGGCTGTCAAGCTGCGTGTTGACGGCGGCCCATGAAGTCGGCAGCGTCAGGCGGGCGGCCGTCCAGCTGCCCAGCAGGCGCACCAGCCGTCCCTCAGGCAAGTCCTGGATTTCAATGTACGGCAGGGATTCGTCAAGGGGCATTCAAAAAAACAGGGTAAGGCAAGCACTTGGGCGCGTGTGCGAATCGGCGCAAAACTGCCATGGTAACTGCTGAAAATGCAGAACATCGGCGCCCGTCCGGGATTCGCCGTGGTCCTACAACGCTTGGAGCCTGTCGGGCCTGACGGCTTTTGCCCGGGCGAAGGGGTAATCCCCGTGGCATGACGCCGCCAGGTTTTGCCACAATCGCAGCTGAGCCAACCAGAACCCTATTTCATGCAAGACCCCAATTCCGTTTTTGACTACATCATCATTGGCGCCGGCACAGCCGGCTGCCTGCTGGCCAACCGCCTGAGCGCCGACGCGTCCAAGCGCGTGCTGCTGATCGAGGCCGGCCGCAAGGATGACTACCACTGGGTGCACATTCCGGTGGGCTACCTGTACTGCATCGGCAACGCCCGCACCGACTGGCTGTTCAACACGGAGCCCGACGCAGGCCTGAATGGCCGGTCGCTGCGCTATCCGCGCGGCAAGACCCTGGGCGGCTCGTCCAGCATCAACGGGATGATCTACATGCGCGGCCAGGCGCGCGACTACGACCAGTGGGCCGAGCTGACGGGCGACAGCGACTGGACCTGGAACAACTCCCTGCCCCACTTCAAGCTGCATGAAGATCATTACAAGGGCGCCGATCTGTTGCACGGCGCGCGCGGCGTGGCGCCTTCGCTGATGGAAGACAAGAGCAATCCCTACCAGAAGCTACTGCGCCATCGCAACGCGGGCGGCGAATGGCGGGTGGAAAAGCAGCGCCTGCGCTGGGACGTGCTCGATGCGTTTGCCGAGGCTGCGCAGCAGGCGGGCATTCCCCAGACGCCCGACTTCAACCGGGGCAGCAACGAAGGCGTGGGCTACTTCGAGGTCAACCAGAAAAACGGCTGGCGCTGGAACACGGCCAAGGCTTTTTTGAGGCCCACCTGCCTGGGCCGGCCGAACTTTGAACTCTGGACCAATGCCCAGGTCTGCAAGCTGGTGATCCAGCCGCAGGATGACGGCAGCCAGCGCTGCACCGGGGTGGAGGTATGGACCGGCAATGAGCGCGTCACGGCGCTGGCCACCCGCGACTCGGGGCACATGGGCGAGGTGCTGCTCTGCGCGGGCAGCATCGGCTCGCCGCATATCCTGCAGCTCTCGGGCATCGGGCCGGCTGCGCTGCTGCAGCAGCACGGCATTGCCGTGGTGCGGGACCTGCCCGGGGTGGGCGCGAACCTGCAGGACCACCTGCAGATCCGCTCGGTGTACAAGATCCAGGGCGACAAGGACAGCAAGCGCTGGGGCCTGTCGCTCAACACCATGGCCAATTCGCTCTGGGGCAAGGCCCGCATCGGCCTGGAATACGCCGTGCGCCGCACCGGCCCGATGAGCATGGCGCCGTCGCAGCTGGGCGCCTTCACCCGCTCATCGCCCGACCGGCCCTGGCCCAACATCCAGTACCACGTCCAGCCGCTGTCGCTCGACGCGTTCGGCGAACCGCTGCACAACTTCAACGCCTTCACCGCCAGTGTGTGCAACCTGAACCCGACCAGCCGGGGCAGCATTCACCTGAAAAGCGGAAGGTTTGAAGATGCGCCGGCGATTGCGCCCAACTACCTGAGCACGCCAGAGGACCGGCAGGTGGCGGCCGACTCGCTGCGCATCACGCGCAAGATCGTGGGCCAGAGCGCGATGGCCCGCTACCAGCCGGAAGAATTCAAGCCCGGCGTGCAGTTCCAGTCCGACGAAGACCTGGCCCGGCTGGCCGGCGAAATCGCCACCACCATTTTTCACCCCGTCGGGACCACCAAGATGGGCCGCACCGACGACCCAATGGCCGTGGTCGACTCGCACCTGCGGGTGCGCGGCATTCGCGGCCTGCGCGTGGTCGATGCCGGCGTCATGCCGCTGATCACCAGCGGCAACACCAACTCGCCCACGCTGATGATTGCCGAGAAGGCAGCGCAGTGGATACAGGCCGGCGTCTAGCCAGTCAGAGCGCGCAGAACCGCTTTGGCGTCAGCGCAGGCCCTTCACATAACGCGGCGCATTCGGCCGCGGTGTGCCGTCGGCGCTTAACTGGCTGTCGCCAAACGCAGTGTTCCCGCCGGGTTCAAGCGGCAAGGCCGCCCGGGCGCTCAAGACTTGCGCGTGGTGTTCCATGGCCGCCTCCGTCAAGCGCTGGGCCAGTGGCCGGTAGGCGGGGGCTTCCGGCAATGCCATGGCGGCCTCCAGCTTGTCGGCCAGGATGCCCAGGTCGTCATGGCCGCCTTCGGCTGCCTTTTGATGGGCCAGGCGGATGATTTCAGCCGCATAGGCCGGGTTGGCGGCCATCCACTCGGTGTCGGTGACGCGGCCGGTCTTGCGGCGCATCAAGACATGCAGGTGTGCGGCAATTGCCAGTTTTTCACTGAAAGCCATGGTTCATGCTCCTTGAGATTCAGCCAATCGGTCAAGCTCCAAGGCGTTCGGCGTGCTGGTCAATGTCCAGTCCATCGCTTTCGGCGTTTTCGTCCACCCGCAGGCTCACGCACAGCGAGGTGAGCCACAGCAGCAGGCCAGTCATGACTAGGCTGTAGAGCATGACGCTTGCGGCGCCCACGAACTGGATCAGCACGCTGCCTTCGACGCCTGCAATGGTCTTGCTGGCAAACACGCCGGTCAACAGCGACCCGACGATGCCGCCAATGCCGTGCACGCCGAACACATCGAGCGAATCGTCGGCATTGAGCAGGCGCTTGAGGCCGGTCGCGCCCCAGTAGCAGGCCACGCCCGCGACCAGGCCAAAAACCACGGCCGACCCCGGCGACACGTAGCCAGCCGCCGGGGTGATGGCGACCAGCCCGGCCACCAGCCCTGAACACAGGCCCAGCAAGGAAGGGCGGCCCCGCGCCAGCCACTCCGCGGCCATCCAGGACAGGGCGCCCGCAGAGGCGGCAATGTGGGTCACCGCCATCGCCAGCCCGGCGCGCCCGTCAGCCGCTACGGCAGAACCGGCGTTGAAGCCGAACCAGCCGACCCACAGCAGGCCTGCGCCGGCCATGGTCAGGCCCAGGTTGAAGGGGGAGAAGGCTTCGGTTCCGTAACCCCTGCGCGGGCCCAGCGCATAGGCGCAGACCAGCCCGGCGACACCGGCATTGATGTGCACGACCGAACCGCCGGCAAAGTCCAGCGCGCCCATGCGGGCCAGCCAGCCGTTGGGCTCCCAGACCCAGTGGGCGATGGGCGCGTACACAATGACCGTCCACAAGGCCATGAAGATCAAGGTGGCTGAAAAGCGCATCCGCTCGACAAACGAGCCCACCACCAGCGCTGCCGTGATGATGGCGAAGGTGAGCTGGAACATCGAATAGACCGATTCGGGAATGTTCGGCGCGATATGGCTCACCGCGACCTTTTGCGTGTCCTTGATGTAGTCGAGGCCGGAAAACCAGAGCCGTTCTGTGCCGCCCACAAAGTGGCCCAGCAGCCCGCTGCCCGGCGTGAAGGCGATGGAATAGCCTACGGCAAACCACAGCAGGCTGACAATGGCGCACACCGCCACCACGCAGGCCATGACATTGAGCACGCTCTTGCGCCGCACCATGCCGCCATAAAACAAGGCGATGCCCGGAAGGGTCATGAGCAGCACCAGTGCGGTCGAGGTCATCATCCAGGCCGTGTCCGCGCCGTTGATGGTGTCAGCGCCCACCCGGCCCGGATGGCTCAGCGGTGCGGCCGGGGCAGGCACGGCGGCGCCGGCTCCAAGCCCCGGAGGCGGCGTCATCGGGGCCGGCTGTTCGGTTGCCGGGGAAACGTCGGCCGGGGCTTGTTGCGCATGCGCCTGCTGCGTTGCCAGCCCCAGGCCGGCCCACAGACACAGGCTTGCCGCCATCCATCGCAGTGTTTTCATACAGGCTCGCCTTGGTTGCTCAATCGATTGCAAAAATTTCACGATGGCAACAATGAGCATGATCTGTGCCGCGCTGGTTAATGGGGTCGAAAACCGGCAACTTCTGCGAATCGCCACAAATCCAGGCCAAAAACATGCACTGAAGGCGCATTTACCCTTCGTTTCTCTTTTTCCCTGCCTGAAACAGTATTCCACGGGAAATCCCTGATGCACTGTCTCAGTGCGCAGGCTACATTCAGGGACTTGCTATCGAGCCTTGCTGCTCGCAATGCGGGGAGTTGAGGAGACAATCACAATAAAAACTGATGGCATTTCAGAAATGGCTATTTGACAAAAAGCGCTGGCGATCCCGGCGCTTTTTTTCGTCTCAACGAAGCTGGGGCGTGAAGACTGCCTTTTCGCATGCGGGGCTTGTTTTCTTTGCTATGAAAGCAAGAGTAAAAAGTCCAGGCCCCGGATGCGACAATTCCGGCCATGGAATTACTACTGGTCACTGTCGCTTCGCTGCTGGCTGGATTTGTGGACTCGATCGTGGGCGGCGGCGGCCTGATTCTGGTGCCCGCACTGTTTGCCGTTTTCCCCAACGCCCACCCGGCCACCTTGTTTGGCGTCAACAAGGGCGCATCGGTCTGGGGAACGGCGGTGGCCACGGCCCAGTACGCCCGCCGGGTGCAACTGCGCTGGTCGGCGCTGCTGCCGGCGGCGGCGGTGGGGTTTTGCGGCTCGCTGGCAGGCGCGTGGCTGGTCACGGTCATCGACCCCGGTTTTTTGCGCAAGACCCTGCCCTTTGTGCTGCTGGCCGTGTTGGGCTACACGCTGATCAAAAAAGACCTGGGCCACCACCACACGCCACGCTTTACCGGCCGCGCCGAAACCGCAGCCGCCTGCTGCATTGGCCTGGTGCTGGGGTTCTACGATGGTTTTTTCGGTCCGGGCGCCGGCAGCTTCCTGGTGTTTTTGTTCGTGCGCTGGCTCGGCTACGATTTTTTGAACGCCTCGGGTTCGGCCAAACTGATCAATACCGCCACCAACCTGGCGGCACTGGCGCTGTTTGCCTACAAGGGCCATGTGTGGTGGCATTTCGCGCTCACGATGGCGGTGGCCAATGTGGCCGGCAGCCTGCTGGGCACGCGGCTGGCGCTCAAGCACGGCGCGGGCTTCGTGCGGCTGGTGTTCATTGCCGTCGTCACCGCGCTGATCTTGAAAACCGGCTATGACGCTTTCCTGAAATAAGCAGGCCGGCCGTGTTTTGCCGGCAGAAAGGGCAAGCGGCCGGCAGGGAACTGCGCTCTAGTTGCCAGGCAATGCGGCGGTGGAAGCCGGCTTGGCAGGCTTTTTAACCGGCTTGGCCGCGGCGCTGCCCTGCCTGGGTGCCTGAACCGGTTTCTCCTGCACCGTTTTCTCCTGAACCACAAGGCTGGCAGGTTGCGGCTTTGGGACGGCAACGGCCTGCCGACCCGCCGCCAGCACCACCGCGCCGGGCGTATCGCCCACCAGCAGCGCCTGCATGTCGGCAGCCAGGCGCGGCTTGCCCGTCGGTGCCGCCGCCCGGCCCGCCTGCACCGCGAGCATGTCTTCCTCGCTCGGGTACTGGCCCAGCAGCACATAGTCAAACACCCGGCGGGCAATCGGCGCGGCCACCCCTGCGCCCCAGCCAGCGTTTTCAACAATCACGGCCAGCGCGATCTTTGGCTTGTCGGCCGGGGCAAACGCCATGTACAGCGCATGGTCGCGCTGGTGCTCTTCCAGCCGGGCCTTGTTGTACTTGTCTTTTTGTCCCATGCTGACCGCCTGGGCGGTGCCGGTCTTGCCACCGGACAGGTATTTCGCCCCCGCAAACACCTTGGTCGACGTGCCTCCCTGGGTGACGCCCACCAGCGCCTTGCGGATGACGGCCACGTTGTCAGGCTTGTAGCCCAGGTTGACGGGCGCTTCGGCGGGCAGCGGGTGCAGCGCGCGCGTCACGGTGTCCTGGGTGCCTATCACCAGCCGGGGCTTGTGCTTGACGCCATTGTTGGCCAGGATGGCCGTGGCCTGCGCCAGCTGCAGCATGGTGAAGCTGTTGTAGCCCTGGCCGATGCCCAGCGAGATGGTTTCGCCGGCAAACCATTTTTGCTGCTCGGGCCGCTTGAAATACCGCCGCTTCCAGGCCTGGTTGGGCAATACGCCGCGCACTTCGCCATTGATGTCGATGCCGCTGAGCTGGCCAAAGCCCAGCGGGGCCATGAAGTCATGCATGGCTTCCACGCCGAGTTCATTGGCCAGCGTGTAGAAATAGACATTGCTTGATTCGACAATGGCGCGGTTCATGTCCATCAGGCCGCCGCGCTCGTTTTCCGGACTGCCGAACCGGTGGCCGCCGAACATGTAAAAGCCCGGGTCATTGATGATGGTCGTGGCCGAGCGCTTGCCGGTTTCCAGCGCGGCCATGGCCATGAAGGGCTTGTAGGTCGAACCCGGCGGATAGGTGCCGCGCAAGGCCCGGTTGAGCAGCGGCTTGTCGATCGACTCGTTGAGCGCCTGCCAGCTTTCCTGGTCGATGCCGTCGACGAACAGGTTCGGATCGAAGCTCGGCTTGCTGACAAAGGCCAGCACTTCGCCGTTTGTCGGATCCAGCGCCACCAGGGCGCCGCGCCGGCTGCCGAACATGTCCTCGACCAGCTTTTGCAGCCCGATGTCGAGCGACAGCATGACGGTGTTGCCGGGCGTGGCGGGGCTGGTGGCCAGCCTTCGCAGGGCCCGCCCGCCCGCCGACGTCTCCATCTGTTCAACGCCGGTCTGGCCGTGCAGTTCCTTTTCAAAACTTTGCTCGACCCCCAGCTTGCCGATGTAGTCGGTGCCGCGGTAGTTGCCCTCTTCCTCGCGCTCCTCGATCGCGTCCTTTTCCGCCTGGTTGATGCGGCCGATGTAGCCCACCACATGGCTGCCCAGCTCGCCATAGGGATAGCTGCGAAACAGCCGCGCCTTGATGTCCACGCCGGGGAAACTGAAACGCCGTGCCGCAAACCGCGCCACTTCCTCATCGCTCAGGCGGGTGCGCAGCGCAATGGATTCAAAGCTTTTTGATTCTTCGCGCAGGCGTTTGAAGCGGCGCTTGTCCCGGGGCTGGATATCGATCAGCTGCTCCAGCGCGGCAATGGTCGCCTCCAGGTCAGCGACCTTGGAGGGCGTGATTTCCAGGGTGTAGGCCGAGTAGTTGGAGGCCAGCACGATGCCGTTGCGGTCCAGGATCAGTCCCCGGTTGGGCACGATGGGCACAATGGCCGTGCGGTTGCTTTCCGCCTGCGCCATCAGGTCGGGATGCCGGTAGACCTGCAGGTAGATCAGCCGGGCCACGACCAGCGAAAAGCAGAACAGCACCGCCAGGCCCGCCACCAGCACGCGCACGCGAAAACGCGACAGGTCGGCTTCAACGTTTCTGAGTTCAGTCATGCAAGCTCAGACCCTGTGCACAACAAAAAGTGCCGGCAGCGCACCGCATGAAACGAACACGGGGGAGGCCTCCATCCCCGCCGCCTTCCCCCAGCGGGGGAAGGAGCAATGCGCGTTCAGCAGCGACAAGCGTGGGGACCATCTGGCATCCCCTCTGCCCAAGCCAGGGCCGTGGAACCGGCTTCGCCGGGCCACAGGCGCAGCAGCCCCCTCGGGGGGCAGCGAAGTACGCGAAGCGACAAGCGTGGGGGTCATCACAACGGGCGATTCTCGTCCCGGTCGGGCGTGCGCAGCTGCGGGACCAGCAGCAGGACGCTGGCCACCGGCCAGAGCAAGGCTTCGCCCAGGGGCGCCGCCAGCACCACCCAGCCCGGAAAAATGCCGCCGCCCAGGAGGCGCAGGATAATTTCGACCCCGTGTGCTGCCGCAAACAGCGGCAGCACCTGCAGGGCCTGCAGCGGCACCTTGAACCAGAGCAGCCGGCGCTGGATCATCGCGGCGAAAAAGCAAAGGGCGGTGTAGGAAAAAGCGTGCTGCCCAAGCAGCGACGTCTGGTGCACATCCATCGCCAGGCCAAACATGAAGGCCATGCCGATGCCCACCCGGAACGGCTGGTGCACGCTCCAGAACACCAGCACCAGCGCCAGAAAATCAGGCATCCAGGCGATCCGGCCCAGCGGCAGCATGTTCAGCAGCAGGGCCGCCACCAGGGTGCTCCAGATGAACACCGGGCTGGCGGGCAGCAGCAGCTGCTGGCCGGAACGCATGATCATTTGGTCGCCCCCCGCCTGGCAGGCTCGGCCGGCGCGGCGGCGGCAGGAAGTTGCTGCGCCAGACCGGAGCTGACCGGCTTGACGACGATCACATGCCGCGCACCGGCAGTCAGCGCCTGCGGCACGCAGTAGATTTTGGAAAAAGCCGATTCGGCGCGGTGTTCGACCCGCGTGACGCGCGCCACCGGCAGGCCGGGCGGGTACACGCCATCCACGCCGCTGGTGGTCAGCAGGTCGCCCGCCTGCACATCGGCATTGCTGCCCATGAAGCGCAGTTCCATGCCGCTGCCGCCCACGGCCGGGTCGCCATAGGCCACACTGCGCGCGCCGGTGCGCACATTGAGCACGGGAATGGCCAGGTCCCGGTCGACCACCAGGGTGACTTCGCTGACCAGCGGATGCACCCGGGTCACCTGCCCCAGCACGCCCGATTCATCGAGCACCGGCGAGCCGACTTCGACCTGGTGGCTCTGGCCCTTGTCGATGACGACCTTGCGCGTGTACGGATCGGCCGCGTCATAGACCACCTCGGCGGCCATGACCGGCGTGGCCAGCTGCGCCTTCAGGTCCAGCAGCTTGCGCAGGCGGTTGTTC
>JAQGMZ010000113.1 GCA_028292045.1 Polaromonas sp.
TGGCCGCTGGGCGCCGCAGCGCTGCTTCTGGCTGGATCGGCCGCCATGGCCGGGGCGCAACGGGCGCTAGGCAAGGCGCGCCGGGCCGGCGTCTGGGCGCTGGTGCTGCTGGCCTTGCTATGCCTGCTGACCGCGGCCGGCCTGGAGGCGCGGGGGCATCACCTTGCAGGATTGCAGCCCGTGGCTAATGCCTGGAGCGCCACCGTGGCCGCACTGCTGGCCTGGCAAGGTTTTCATGTGCTGGTGCTGGCGGTGATGGCGGCCTATGTCTGTGCGCGAAGCTGGAGCGGCAAGCTGCTGCCCAAGGCAAGGGCGTCGCTGGACAACACCGTTGTGCTCTGGCACTACGTAACGGCGCAGGGCCTGGCCGGCATGGGCATCATCTACCTGATGCCGCTGTTTTGAGGTGAAGGAATTGGCAGAAAATTAGTAGAGCCCAACAACAAGGGCGTGCGATAAATGCTATTGATTCAATAGCGTTCGGCATTGGCGTTCAGGCCGGGGTCGGCAAGCCCGACGGCAGCGCCAAGCCGGCGCTGCCGAGGCAGACGTGGCGCGGGGACTCGCGCGACGCGTCCAGGCAGCCACCCGGGTCGGCTGCGCCCGGCGGGCTGCGCAGCCGCAGCATCTGCCGCAAAATCTGCGCGGTCTGGGCCGGGTCGGCCGCCAGGGCCTGCAGGCGCTGCTCGACCACGCTTTCATCGATGCGCACCTCGCCCGCTGCGTCGGTGTACGCCGCATGGCGCCACTGGAACATTTCCACGCATTTGCTATGCAGCGTGTAGGGCGGGTCGGCTGTCCAGAAGTTGGTGAACCGCCCGCCGCCCAGGTACAGCACCCAGGAGCCTTCATAGCCGGTGGCGTCGGACGAATGCGGGTCGGGATTGCGAAACCAGACGCGGTCGCCGGGCACGTAGTAGCCGGGCGGCAGCGGCGCCTGCTCCGAGCCGTGCTCATGCAAAAACACGCTGCGAAATTCATCGGACCTGATGGCCCGATGCTCCCACTGGCGCTGCAGGTCTGCCAGCAGGGCCGGGTTGCTGGTTTCCAGTTCCTGGGCAATGGCCAGCAGCATCACGTATTCGGTGGCGCGGTAGCAGGAAAAGGCATAGCGCCTGCCGGTGGCGCCGGGCTGCGTGGCTTTGATCAAGGCGGCAATCAAGCCATGGCCGGGCCGCACGGTAAAGCCCCGGTCCTCGTCGTAACTCCAGCAGTCTTCGGGCCGGTCGGCTTCGTTGGTGTAGAAGGCCAGTGCGGTCTTGCGGGCGGCCTGCACGGCGTAGCAGCGCATGCGCACGCTGGCGGCCAGCTCGGCAAAGCTGGGAAATTCAAACGCCAGCGGACCCAGCAGCATGGCCAGCAAGACCTCGCGCTCCAGGTCCTCCTGGCGCTGTTCGGTGTCCAGCTGCAGTTGCGCCGACAGGCCCAGGGTGTCGAAGCCGGGCGCCCAGCGCTCGCTCAGCCCGGTGCGCAGTCGAAAAAACCTGGCCGCGCCCGGGTTGCCGTCGCCCGCATCCTGCAGTTCGACGTCTTGCTTCATGCCCAGTGCATCCAGCCAGGACAGCAGGTCGGAACTGGCCTGAGCCAGCGCTCCGGAGTTTGGCAGGCGCAGACAAATGCCACCGGTTTGAAGGCCTGGGGAAGGCGCGCTGGCCGCAGGCATCAAACTGGCGGGGTTTGCCGCAAACAGCGCCTGGCGCAGTTTGGCAGCAGGTTGGCGCGCTCAGGCATAAGTGATCCAGCTGGCGTATTCCGGCGCATCGAGGTGCGGCAGGGTGTTGTAGGTCACCAGCTTATGGCGCCGGGGGTTGAAGGAAAACTCGGTGACCGAGGCATTGCGGATGTTGAGGTTCAGTTCGATGGTCGTTTCAGCGCTGGTGCCCAGCACCTGGCCAACCGCCGTGGCAATCGGGCCGCCGCTGGACACCAGCAGCACGGGCCCTTCATGGTGCGCGCGGACATGCTCCAGCGCGTCCGCCACCCCTGCCACAAAATCGTTGTAGCTGGGCATGCCGCGGGGGCTGACCACGCCCGCCATCCACTGCGCCAGGCCGTCCTTGAGCAGCCGGAAATAGTGCCGGTAGGACTCGGGCGTGTCGGCCTTTTCCAGCGGACCCGAATATAGCGCCTGGATCACGGCGGCGCTGTCGTATTCATTCAGCCCCGGCCATTGCGTGGTCTGCACTTGGGCCCCCATGCCTTCACAAATGCCGGCAAGGGTCTGGACCTGGCGCGTGAGCGTTCCGGAAAGCGCGGCTTCGAACACAAGACCCTTCTGTTTGAAATATTCCCCCAGCCGCAGGCTTTGCCGGTGGCCCAGCGGACTCAGCAAGTCATAGTTGTCGGCGCCAAATGAAGCCTGGCCGTGGCGTACCAAATAAAGTGTTCCCATGCGTTGAATTTAGATCAGGCTGCCGTGCAGCCTTTGTCACGCGGGTGACCTGGGCTGTGGCGGGTGAAAGCCGCTGGCATGCTCGGGCTAGGCGGGGCACCCGGCCAGCCGGGCAGCTGCCTCGTTGCAATAGGCCACCAGATTGTCGAGTTGGGTGGCCTTGTGGTAGACCGCGTCGGCGCCCAGTAATTTGCAGTGGAGCAGCAACCCGTCGTTTCCGGCATGGTTGGTCATCACCAGCACGCCCTGATCGGCGCGCCGGTCCTGGCAATGCGCAATCACGCCGGCACCTGACCCTTCCCCCAGATACAGGTCCACCAGCGCAATGTCCCACCGGCCCGGGTTGCGCTTCAGCCAGTCGATGGCCTGGTGTTCTGTTTCTGCAATCCCGACAATGTCCACGTCGGCTTCCAACTTCAATATTTGCGTCAGGTAGGCGCACTGGGCGGCGCTGTCTTCTACCAAAAACACTTTTAAAGTCATCACGTTCCTTTCAGCGCACTGCGGCGCAGGCGGAAATCAGTGTAAGACAGGTCCTGCTTTGTCAACCACGCCGCGTTTGGACAATTTCCCGGGCAACGCATTGTTTGTGCAGATTAAAAAACTGAAAATTGTGTATCTTGACTTTAATTGAATTTTTCAAATTGCTTTGATTTGGTACGCCAAGTTACCAAATACCCTTGATCTCTGGCTGGCACAGCAAAGCCTTTGCAACAGGTTCAGATGCCGGAACCGTCTGAAAATCCGGCGTTCTCATCAGTAGCGGATTGGGGAAATACCAGCTGTGCACCCTTCTCTCCATACGCCAGAGCGACGGATTCAGCCAGCGCGAGGATTTCAACATCCCTCCAGATCAAGGAACGGTAGTGGCTGGACGGGCCGTTTTTTGCTGTTCCCTCGGTGGGGTGCAGCGTGATGGAAAGCTCAACCTGCTGCGCCAAGGCCTGTGCCCGGATGACTATGCTGGCGGGCGCCTTGCCGGCATCGCCCAGGGCCACCAGCGTTGCGCACAACAGGCTGCGAAATGCCCGGCTGGCAACTTTTTCTTGCATGTCCGGCACTTCGCTGACGATGACAAACCCATTGAACCTGAACTCCGTTACGAGCAGTTTCAGGCAGTCTTTGACGCCGGCGTCGACTTTCAGGGCGGACTCCGGCCTGGGGTCGATCCAGCTCATCATGTCCAGCAGCGACCTGACGGCCGTCCTCGACACGTTGCCCAGCAATGCGCAGTCCTGGCGAAGGCCGGCCAGGTCCGGACTGGCGGCCTGCAGGCGCCGCTCCATCATGAGGACAATCATGTCCATGGGCTGAAGCTGGCCGACCAGGTGGTGCTGCAGCGCCGGCGCAAGCCGCTGCAGCAGCGCATAGCGGGCGCTTTCCACCAGGTTTGGAAATTCGGCGGCAGACGTGCTCACCGCCCGCTGACTGGAGGCCGTGTCTTGAGGGTGGATGTCTGGGGTGGATTTTGTCTGCATCGTGCTGTAGCCCGAGGTGAACGGTTCGCCTGAAATGCCATGCATCTGCCGTCGCGCAGATTTTAGGGCTGGATGCCCTGCATCGGCCCGATCACTGCGCAGGATGTAGGGACAAAAGACGTCGCCGCCCTGGAAAAGCTTTATCCGAGCATGACCTGTCCATCAATGCAGGTGATCGATTCGCCGCCGACCCAGACTTGCGGCGGATGAGCCAGCTCGGTGTGGTCGTGTTCGATATGCACCTGACCTGCGCGGCCCAGGCAAACGCCTTGCGACGCCAGGTAGCGGTCAGGCACGATGCCGTCGGCCATCAGCCACTGCGCCAGGCTGGCATTGAGGCTGCCGGTAACCGGGTCTTCATCGATGCCGATGCAGACTGCGAATGCGCGCACTTCCAGGTTGGGGGACGGGGCGGGGGCTTGCCTGGCGGTTGGCGAACCGCCAAAAGCGCGCGCTTCGCGGTTGGCGCGGGCAATCAGCGGCGGTGATTCCTCGGGCGGATAAACGGCGGCAACGCCGACTTTTACCTGGAGCGCCTTGAGCACCCGATGGTCGGGCGCCAGTTGGAGCACGGTGTCCACGCTGTCCAGCAGCAGGCCCAGCCAGAGCGGTCCGTTGTCGAGCTGCTGCGCCGCCAGAATTTGCGTTGCCGACAGGCCCAAAGCCGCCGCCGTCCGGCTTAACAAGTCCGGGTCAGGCGCGCTGCGTCTCAGCGGCGGTGCCGCAAATGCCAGGCGCCGGCTGCCGGGACTGCGCCGTATCCTGACCAGCCCGGCCTGGCATTGCTGCACGATGAAGCCGGCGGCCTGCGGCTGCCCGCCCGCCTCCAGCCAGGCGTGGCAACTGCCCAGCGTCGGGTGGCCGGCAAAAGGCAGTTCGCCGCCGGGGGTGAAGATGCGCACCCGGTAATCAGCCGTGGGCAAGGTGGGCGGCAGCAAAAATGTCGTTTCCGACAGATTGGTCCACTGGGCAAAGCGTTGCATCGCCTGGTCGTCCAGCCCGTTGCCGTCGAGCACCACCGCCAGCGGGTTGCCCTGGTAAGGCGTGGCCGTAAAAACGTCAACCTGCTTGAACTGTCGGGGCGTCATGGGCTGGCTTTCCTGTGTCAGGGCAGGGGCAGCGCGTCAAGCTGGCGTGCAGGGCGGGCGACAGCCAGGGCCGGTTCGGCGCGCATTTCCCGAATGGCGCCCGCCAGCGCGGCAATGCCGGTCTGGATTTGCGCCACGCTGGCGGTGACGAACGACAGGCGTAGCGTGCGCCCATCGGCCTTCTCGGCATAGAAGGGTGAGCCCGGCACAAACGCGACATTGCGCGCCACCGCCAGGGGCAGCAGTTCAATCGCACTCATGCCCACGGGCAGTCGCACCCACAAAAACATGCCGCCCGCCGGTGTATTCCAGGTCACGCCGTCGGGCATTGCCTGGGCCATGGACGCGAGCATGGCGTCGCGCTGCGATTTGTACAGGGCGCGAATGGTCGGCACATGGCGGTCGAGAAACCCGTCCTTCATCACTTCGGCCACCACGCGCTGGTTGAAGCCGGGGCTGTGCAGGTCGGCGGCCTGCTTGGCCTGCAGCAGCTTGGGAAAAATCGACGGCGGCGCAACCATGAAGCCCAGCCGCAGGCCGGGTGCCAGCACCTTGGAGAACGAGCCGAGGTAGACGCAGCCTTCGGGATTCCGGGCGGTCAGCGGCAGGGGCGGCGGCGTGTCGAACCACAGGTCGCCGTAAGGGTTGTCCTCCACCAGCGGCAGGCCCAGGCGGGCGGCTTCCAGGCTCAGGGCGGCGCGGCTTTCTTCGGACATGGTCCGGCCGGTTGGGTTCTGGAAATTGGGCAGCACGTAAAAGAAGCGCGCGCCGGCTGACTTGGCGGCCAGGTCGGCCAGGTCTAAGCCGCCGTCGTCGCTGGCCACGCTGACGATCTCGGGCTCCATCGGCGTGAAGGCCTGCAGCGCGCCCAGGTAGGTGGGTGTTTCGACCAGTACGCGGCTGCCTTCGTCGAGCAACACCTTGGCCAGCAGGTCAAGCCCTTGCTGCGAGCCCGTGGTGATCAGGACCTGCGCCGCATCGACCGGCCACGGCAGCATCCTGGCGACCATCTCGCGCAGCGGCAGATAGCCTTCGCTCGCCGAATACTGCAGCGCGGCATGGGCATCTTCGCGCAGCACTTTTTCGCAGGCCGCACTGAAGGCGCTGACGGGAAAGGTCTTGGGCGAAGGCAGGCCGCCCGCCAGGCTGATGTTGCCGGGCTTTTCAGTGACCTTCAGGATCTCGCGGATCACCGAGGGGTTCATTTTTTCAGCGCGCCGCGCTTGGGTCCATTTCATGATTCCGACTCCTGGTTTTGTAGGTTGTCATCGTACGCCGGGCAATGCTGCCGAAGCGCCCGGATGGACCGGCATTTTCTTGCCGATGAACACCGTGGCGATCACCGCCACGCCAAAGCCCACCGTCACCGCGTCAAGCCGTTCGCCCAGCAGGGGAACCGCAAACAGCATCGACAAAAACGGCTGCACCAGCTGCACCTGGCTGACCCGTACCGTGCCTCCCAGTGCGAGCCCGCGGTACCAGGCAAAAAAGCCCAGCCACATCGAAAACACTGCCAGGTAGGAAAAGCCCCACCAGGCTGCCGTGTGCACAGGACTGGCCGGCCAGGACATGACCGACAAGGGCAGGGTCAGCGGGAGCGACATCACCAGCACCCAGCAAATGACATGCTCGGCGCGCATGTGCTGCGACAGCCGGGCCCCGTAGGCATAGCCCACGGCGGCGCACAGCATGGCCAGCAGCAGCAGCGCGTCGGCCAGTTGCAGCCCCAGGCCACCGCCCGGCGGGCCCGAGCGCAGCATGGCAAACGCCACCACCAGCCCGCTGCCCAGACCGGCGCACAGCCAGAAGCTCAATGACGGCCGCTGCCGGTGCAGCACGGCGGCCACGGCAGCCGTCGCCAGCGGCAAAATGCCCACGATGACGCTGGCGTGCACCGCTTCCACGTGGCGCATGGCCATCGACGTCAACAACGGAAAACCCATCACCACCCCGGCAGCGGTCACTGCCAGCGGCAGCAGGTCGACGCGCCGGGGCAGCGGTGCGCGGGTGGCCAGCAGAAAGAAGATGGACAACCCCGCCGCCACCACTGCCCGGCCCATGGCTATGAAAACGCCCGACATCTGGGGTGCATCCGGCGTGCCCACGGCCAGGCGCGTCATCGGCAGCGTGACTGAAAAAATCACGATGCCCAGCAGGCCCAGCCACAGGCCCCGGTTGATGTCGGCCTTGCTGTGCGTCACAGGGCGAGCATCCAGAACGCAGTGACCACCAGCACGGCGGCCATGGCCCGGTTGAACCAGGCCAGCCGGCGCGCGGTCCTATCCGGGCCGGCCAGCCAGTCGCGCAGCAGCGAGCCTGCCAGTGCATAGACCAGGTTGCTGGCGAAGGCAAAGGCCAGCATGACCGGGAGCACCACGGCAAAACGCATGGCGGGGTCGCTGCGCCCGGCAATCCATCCGCTCACGATGGCCAGCGCCAGCATCCAGGCCTTGATGTTGACGAACTGCAGCGCGGCGCCTTGCCAGAAAGTAATGCTCAGGCGGGCTGAGTCGGCCTCGCTGAACTGGCGCGAGCGCGCAATTTTGGCGGCCAGCCACAGCAGGTAGGCCACGCCAATGAGCTTGACGGCCCAGTTCAATAGCGGAACGGCCAGCAACAGTGCACCCAGCCCCCCTGCGCACAGGGTCAGCAGCAGGCCCCAGCCCACAGGCACGGCGCAAATAAAAGGCAGCGCGCGCTTAAGTCCATGGTTGGCGCCGATCGCCGTGCTCAGGGTGGTGTTGGGTCCGGGCGTGAAACTCATGGCGGTGGCCAGGACGAGCAGCGCGGTAAATTCTTGCCAGTTCATGCCGATGACTTTATAGTTTGCAGCAGCACACCACCGATACAGTTTTAGCCACAAATTACCAAGCTGTATTGCCTGCCTTGGCAACACAGGTCAAGGGGCCTTGCCCACGAATGCCATGCCATGCTGATGAAAAGCGCTTCCCAGTCCCTCACCGAACAGATCTGCGCGCGTATTGGCGACCGTATCCGCAACCGCCTGCTGGCGCCGGGCGCGCGTTTGCCCTCCGTCCGGCTGTGTGCCGAACAGCAGGGCGTGAGCGTGTCCACGGTGGTGGCCGCCTATGACCAGTTGCAGGCGCAAGGCCTGGTGGTTGCGCACAAGAACCGCGGGTTCTTCGTCCGCGACATAACCCTGAACCTGCCTGTTGCCGCTCTGCCGGCTGCGCGCCACGCCATGAAAGGCATGGCAAGCGCGCCGGTGGACGCGGCCGCCCTGATCCGGGGCATGTTCCATCCGGTCAGCAACAAGCCGCAACCCGGGATGGGCGTATTTCCGGCAGACTGGCTCGAGTCCAGCTTCATGCCTGCCGCAGTGCGCAAAACGAGCAGCGCCAGTGCGCTGCGCGATTTCTCGCTGCAGTATGGCGAGCCCATGGGCGACAGCGGCCTGCGCCGGGCGCTCTCGCAACGGCTGGGCGCGTTGAACATTCCTGCCGAACCTGGACAAATCATCACCCCGGTCGGGGCCACCCATGCGCTGGACATCATCAGCCGCACCTTGCTGCGCGCCGGCGACTGCGTAATGGTCGAGGAGCCCGGCTGGGCGGTGGAGTTCGCCCGGCTTGACGCGCTGGGCATGCGCGTCCTGCCGGTGCCGCGCCGCGCCGACGGGCCCGATCTGGACGTGATGGAGCAGTATTGCCAGATGCACGCACCCAAGCTGTTTGTCAGCGTCAGCGTGTTCCACAACCCGACCGGCTATTGCCTGGCGCCGGGCAGCGCCCACCGGCTGCTGCAACTGGCCTGCCAGCACGGTTTTCACATTGCCGAAGACGACACCTACAGCCACCTGGCGCCCGACCATGCCACCCGGCTGTGCGCCCTGGACGGCCTGCAGCGCACCCTGTATGTCAGCGGGTTTTCAAAAATCCTGGCGCCTGGCTGGCGTGTGGGTTTTGTGGCCGCGCCGCCGGACCTGGTGGAGCGCTTGCTCGACACCAAGCTGCTGGCCACCCTGACGACACCCGCGCTGTTTGAAAAAGCGCTGGCCTGGTGCATTGACCAGGGCCAGCTGCGCCGCCATGCCGAGCGCATCCGCAGCCGGCTCGACCAGGCCCGCAGCCGCAGCGTCAAGCTCGCCCTGGCGCATGGCTGCACCTTTGCGGCCGAGCCTGCGGGACTGTTCGGCTGGGTGGAAACCGGGGTCGACACCGACGCGCTGGCCCAGCGCCTGCTCGACGAGGACTACCTGATTGCGCCGGGTGCGCTGTTTCATGCCGTGCGCAAGCCGTCCACCCTGATGCGCATCAACTTTGCCACGACCCAGGATGCCGCTTTCTGGACAGTGTTTGCGCGGCTGCGGAACGGCAGGGGGTGAAACTGGCCTCGTGGGCTGGATCGTTGGCCTTACTGTGCGCAGGCTCCCAGCGCCTGGAAGCCATATGGAACAACCCCTGCCGGCAAACCCGGGCGTCAAAGCATTTCGTCGGGCGCCAGCGGCCCCAGCAGCTTGAGCAGCAGCTTCAGGGTCGCGCTGGCGTCGGGTTCGATGGTGGTGTCTGCCAATCCCGAGCCTTGCGGCGCACGCCACATCAGTTGCTGGTCAACCAGTTCCACCTGGTATGCACCGCTTGCCATCGCCGGTTCGATCATGCGCATGGTTTCCTGGGACAGGGCGCGGTTGCGGATGACAATGGCGACTTCGCTGTTTTGCAGCTTCGAGCGCAGGTCCAGGTTCATGGAGCCAATGACCAGCAACCGTCCATCGACCACCACCACTTTGGCGTGCAGGCTGGTGCGCGCGCTGCCTTTGGAGCCCCCGGTAGAACCCGCGCCCGAGCCGAAACTGGTGACGGTGCCTATCTGCTCGGCCCGCATTTCATAAATCATGATGCCCATCGCCAGCAGCGCCTCACGGTAGCGGGCATAGCCTGCGTGGGCTGCGGGCGCATCGTTGGAAGCCAGGGAATTGGTCAGTACCCGCACCCGCACGCCGCGCCGCCGCAATTCGGCAAACTGGCCCATCATGACCTTGCCGGGAACAAAATAAGGCGAGACGATCAGCACCTCGGTTGAGGCTTGGGACATGAGGTGCAGCAATCCATCGACGGCCGTTTCCTGGGCCTCGGCCACATCGTCGGCGTCGGCTGCAATCTTGGAGGGGTGGTCCACCAGCAGCGTGGACGGTGCCCAGGTCCAGTTCAGCAAGCTCAGGTCGGTCGAACTGGGCAGGGCGTTTGCGGAACTTGCCTCAGTGGCGGGGCTTGCTGCCGGCAAGGCAGGGGCTGATGGTGCTGCGGGCCCGGGCCTGCTGATCAGCGTGTCTTGGGGCGCGGCAACTGGTTTTGGCTTGAGCTGCTCAATTTCCTGAACAGACATCAGTGACTGCACGGGGTAGGCGAGGGGATTGTTCCAGTACTGGTCAAAGCTGCGTGACAAGTCACGCGCAATGCGGCCGGCTGCCAGCACATCGATATCGACAAAATTAGTCCCCTCGCTCTGGCCGAAATAAGTTTCGCCCAGGTTGCGTCCACCGGTGATGGCCACCGCGTTATCGGCCACGAAAATCTTGTTGTGCATGCGCCGCTGTATGCGCGCCACATCCTTGAGGTTGCTGACAATGCGCAGCACCATCGAGGAACGCCCGCCTGGCAACGGATTGAACAGCCGCAACTCAAAGTTTTTTTCAAATGCCAGCTTCAAGACTTGGGCATTCTTGCCGGAAGTATTGAAGTCGTCGAGCAAAATCCGGATGCGAACGCCCCGACCGGCGGCTTCGCGCAAAGCGTCGAACATGCGCTCGGTCGTGTCGTCTGCAAAAATTGCGTAATACTGGATGTCGAGCGTTTTTTGCGCTGCCTTGATCAACGTCATACGGCTGGTGAAGGCCAGCTCGGCATTGCCCACCAGCGCAAAACCGGAATCGTTGCGGGTACCCGCCTGTGCAGCGCGCGCCTGCACCAATTGGCCAAGCCGGGTGTCCGACGGGTTGGCCAGCGCGGTGGAAACGGGGCGGTCAACCTTGCTTGGCAAGGAAGCGCACCCTGTGATCCAGAGGCTTAAAACTACCAATGATCCCCATCGGATGACACTGCAAGGCTGGCGCATGGGCAACAGTGAACGAGGACCGGGGCTCAGCGCGACAGTGGTTTGCATGATGGACGTCACTGTATCGCAAGCCCGTTGCCCTGAAGCGCTTGACCCGGAGGGTGCGCAACTCAAGCGTTTGTAGGTGGGCATCGTGACTTGAAAAGCAAACCGCAGGCTGCCGTTTTTCTTCAAGCCACCTCCTGCAATCACCGCGCAAGAGCCCTTGCGCAGGAGGCAAGCCCTGTCAGGACGACAGCGATTCCCAGCGCTGCAGGGCTTCCATCAGTTCTTCATCGATCTTGGTGTTGCGGGCGGTCAGCTCGGCCGCCCGCTTGGCGTTGCTGGTGTAGAGCGTGCCGTCGTAGAGTTCCTGCTCAATCGCTTTTTGCTGCGATTCAAGCTGTTGTATCAGGGCCGGCAAGCCATCGAGTTCGCGCTGCTCCTTATAGCTCAATTTCTTTTTTGGCAATTGCTCGCGCCCGTCGTTGCTGGGCTCGGCACTGCTCTTGTCCTTATTCTTGGCGTTGGATGCGGTTGCCGGGTTTTTGTTGCCGCCAGTGATTTGCGCCGCGCGCTTTGACTGAGTGAGCCAGTCCGTCACGCCGCCTTCGTATTCGCGCCAGAAGCCGGGGTTGTCGGGCGTACCTTCGTAGGCAATGGTGCTGGTCACGACATTGTCCAGAAAGCGCCGGTCATGGCTGACGAGAAACACCGTGCCTTCGTAATTCTGAAGCAAGTCCTCCAGCAGTTCAAGCGTGTCGATGTCCAGGTCGTTGGTGGGCTCATCGAGCACCAATACGTTGGCCGGGCGGGCAAACAGGCGCGCCAGCAGCAATCGGTTGCGTTCGCCGCCCGACAGCGTGCGCACTGGAGAATTGGCACGCGAAGGAGAGAACAAAAAGTCGGTCAGGTAGCTCTTGACGTGCTTTTTCTGGCCGTTGATCTCCACCCACTCGCTGCCCGGGCTGATGAAATCTTCCAGGGTGGCGTCCAGGTCGAGCGCATCGCGCATCTGGTCAAAATAGGCCACCTGCAAATTGGCCCCCTGCCGTATCTTGCCGGGCGGAATGGTGACATCGGGCTGCAATTCACCCAAAATGAGCTTGAGCAACGTGGTCTTGCCCGCGCCGTTGGGGCCGAGCAAACCGATCTTGTCGCCGCGCAGCAAGGTGCCGCTGAATTTGCTGACGATCAACTTCTCCAGACCCGGATGGCCAAAGCTTTTCGACACGTTGGTGAGTTCGGCCACGATTTTCCCGCTCTTGTCGCCGCTCGACACGTCCAGGTTGACCCGTCCGACTGCATCACGCCGGGCTGCACGGTTGTCGCGCAGCGCTTCAAGCCGTCCAATGCGGGCAGTGCTTCGGGTGCGCCGCGCCTCCACGCCCTTGCGTATCCAGACTTCTTCTTGTGCCAGCAACTTGTCGGCCTTGGCAAAGATGACCGCTTCCTGCGCCATCTGGTCTTCCTTCTGAATCAGGTACTGGGCAAAGTTGCCCGGATAGCTGCGCAGCTTGCCACGATCCAGTTCGACAATAACATTCGCCACCTGGTCCAGAAAAGCGCGGTCATGGGTGATGGTGATGATGCTGCCGTTGAAGTTGACCAGCAATTCTTCAAGCCAGGCAATCGAGTCGAGGTCCAGGTGATTGGTCGGCTCGTCCAGCAGCAGCACGTCAGGCTTGGCCACGAGCGCCTGGGCTAGCGCCACGCGCTTTTTGGTTCCGCCCGACAGGGAGCCAACAATCGCGTCCTTGTCCAGATGCAGGCGATGCAGGGTTTCTTCCACACGCTGCTCCCAGGTCCAGCCATCAAGCGCCTCAATCTCGGATTGCAGCGCATCCAGGTCGGTGTGCTCGTCAGCCGCCAGATAAAGCTCGACCACGTGCCGGGTGCGCGCCAGGCCCGCACTGGCAGCAATGAACACAGTAGCGTGCGGGTCCAGGCTGGGTTCTTGGGGAACGTACGCAATGCGCAGGTTCTGCTGCAACTGCAGGGTTCCGTCATCCGGCTTTTCCAGCCCCGCCAGTATTTTGAGCAAGGAAGACTTGCCTGTGCCGTTGCGGCCAATCAATCCAATTCGCTGGTTGGATTCAAGTGAAAAATCTGCATGGTCCAGCAGAGCGACGTGCCCAAAAGCGAGTTGAGCGTCAAGAAGGGTAATGAGTGCCATATATAGGGCGATTATCCCGGTGGTATCGCAGACTGCAGATTCCTGAGAAAATTAGCGAGACAAGAATTTTCTAGAGTGCTCAAAGCAAATGGCCTTGGAGATCAACCGTAGCAACTGGGTAGCCGGACAGCAACTGTATAAAGCATTCGCTAGGGGTTATGAGGGCGTTTTCAGGGTTTGCAATAAATTGAAACTTTCTCCCGGATGTGCATTTCAACGTCATTGAACGGTGCTATGATTTGCGGCTCTGCTGAAGACGAGGCGCGCAGGCTGAAGAGCTGGTGGCCTGGAGGAAGCGGAGAAAAAAGTCAAAAATAAATTTGACCCGGCTTGAAAAACCGGTATATAATTTGAGGCTCAGCTGATCACAGCAAACGACGACAAGCCAGGCGGCAAATGCTGCAGGGGTTGGAGTCAGGATCATTA
>JAQGMZ010000121.1 GCA_028292045.1 Polaromonas sp.
CTTGAGCAGCTGTTTCGCCTGAATGCAGTAGGGGCAGGAGCCGGTTGTATAGATCTTGACGGTTTGCATGTTTTTTCCGGGTCTGGGGCGCCGCTTCATGTGCGCAGTGCCGAATGGGAGTGAGTCAACGCTTGAAAACCTTCAGGGGCCGGGCGATTGCCGGCTTTTCAGGCTTTTTCAAGAGGCAGGTTAGCGTCTTTCCAGGCCTTGAGCCCGCCGGCCAGCGATTGGGCTTGCTCGTAACCCAGTTTCTTGGCAATGGCGACAGCCCGGTTGGAACGCACGCCGCTGGCGCACACCAGGATCAGCGGCAGGGCCTTGTTCTTGACCAGGGTCGGCAGTTTGGCCTCCAGGTCGGCCAAAGGTATGTTTTTGGCCCCGGTCACATGGCCGGCGGCAAATTCAGCGGGTTCGCAAATATCGACCACGATGGCTTTTTCGCGGTTGATGAGCTGCACCGCCCCGCTGGCATTCAAGGCGCCCGCGTTCATGCCATCGGCAATCAGGGGCCAGACCAGCATGCCGCCCGAGGCGATGGCTATCGAAATCAGCATCCAGTTATCAATCAGAAATTTCACGTAAACCCTTTGTATGTTTGTCACTTGAACGGTGATTTTAGAATGGGGTCACAAGTTCGCCCGATGGCCGGTTTTTTAATTTCGCCTTTCGACCTTTATTCCCTCTTAATTTCACCACCATGTACAAACTCGTGCTCATCCGCCACGGCGAATCAACCTGGAACCTGGACAACCGCTTCACCGGCTGGACCGATGTCGATCTGACTGAAACCGGTATTGCCCAGGCCAAAAACGCCGGCCAGCTGCTCAAGGCAGAAGGTTACGATTTTGATGTGGACTACACCAGCGTGCTCAAGCGCGCCACCCGTACCCTGTGGCATGTGCTGGACGAGATGGACCAGACCTGGCTGCCCGTGGTGCACAGCTGGCGCCTCAACGAGCGCCACTACGGCGCCCTTCAGGGACTGAACAAGGCGGAGACGGCCAAGAAGTTCGGCGACGAACAGGTGCTGGTCTGGCGCCGCAGCTACGACACCCCGCCGCCGTCGCTGGAAGCGGACGATGCGCGTTGCGAACGCAGCGACCGGCGTTACAGCAGGTTGCCGCCCGGCCAGGTGCCGCTCACCGAATGCCTCAAGGACACGGTGGAGCGTGTCTTGCCGTTCTGGAACGAAGCCATGGCGCCCGCCATCAAGGCCGGCAAGCGGCTGGTGGTGGCCGCGCACGGCAATTCGATTCGCGCCCTGGTGAAGTACCTGGACAATGTTTCGGACAACGACATCGTGGGCCTGAACATTCCTAACGGCATTCCGCTGGTTTATGAACTGGACGAGCACCTGAAGCCGCTGCGCAGCTATTACCTGGGCGACCGGGAGGCCGCGGCCCGGGCTGCAGCGGCCGTCGGCGCGCAGGGCAAGGCCGCCTGACAGAAGTTACACGGCCGGCATCTTGCAAAAACCTGCCGGCCCCTTACATTTAATTCCGGCTGGCCTGCAGCATGTGGAACTGCAGGGGCCAGCGCGTGTCCAAGGTGTATATTGCTCCTCACAAAAAGGAGCGCAGGTTCCTCAACAGGCTTAGGAAAATTTCATGGGTCAGAAGCTAAAAATTGCAGGCTGGATTTCAATTGGCGCGATGGCAGGGGCCCTGACGACGGTACAGCTGCAGGCCGTTGCGCGTGCCGGCATGGCGCCCCTTCCCCTGGAGGAGCTGCAGCAGCTTGCCGCGGTTTTTGGCATGGTTAAGACGGACTACGTCGAACCCGTGGATGAAAAGAAACTCATCACCGACGCCATTTCGGGCATGGTGGCCAGCCTGGACCCGCATTCGGTCTATTTCGACAAGAAGTCGTACAAGGAATTCCGCGAAGGCACTTCAGGCCGCTTTGTCGGCGTCGGCATCGAAATTTCCCAGGAAGACGGGCTGGTCAAGGTGGTGTCGCCGATTGAAGGCTCGCCGGCCGACCGGGCGGGCCTCAAGCCCAACGACCTGATCACCCGCATCGACGACACGGCGGTAAAAGGCATGAGCCTGAACGATGCGGTCAAGAAAATGCGCGGCGAGCCCCAGACCAAGGTATTGCTGACAATTTTCCGCAAGGACGAGAGCCGCACATTTCCGGTCAGCATCACGCGCGAAGAAATTCGCACGCAGTCGGTGCGCAGCAAGGTGATCGAGCCGGGTTACGCCTGGATTCGCCTGAGCCAGTTCCAGGAAAGAACGGTGGACGACTTCGTCAGCAAAATGGAGCAGATCTACAAGCAGGAACCCAACCTCAAGGGCCTGGTGCTCGATTTGCGCAATGACCCGGGCGGTTTGCTGGACGCAGCCGTGGCCGTGTCGGCGGCCTTTTTGCCTGAAAACGTGACGGTGGTTTCAACCAACGGCCAGCTGGCTGAAAGCAAGTCGGTCTACAAGGCCTCGCCCGAGTTCTACCAGCGCCGCAGCGGGGTCGATCCGCTCAAGCGACTGCCTGCCGGGCTCAAAACGGTGCCCCTGGTGGTGCTGGTGAATGAAGGCTCCGCCTCCGCCAGCGAAATCGTGGCCGGGGCCCTGCAGGACTACAAGCGCGCCACCATCATTGGCAACCAGACCTTTGTCTAGGGTTCGGTGCAGACAGTGCGGCCTTTGGGACCGGACACCGGCATCAAGCTCACCACGGCGCGCTACTACACCCCCAGCGGCAAGTCCATACAGGCGCGCGGAATCGTGCCTGACGTGATGCTGGATGAAACCGCCGAAGGCAGCCCGTTCGCTGCACTGCGCACCCGCGAAGCCGACCTGGAAAAGCACCTCAACAGCGGCCAGGGTGCCGAAGTCAAGGACCCGGGCCGTGAAAAGGCCCGCGAACTGGCCCTCAAGCGCCTGGAAGAAGAAGCCAAGAAAACACCGGAGCAGCGCCGTCCGCCCGAGCTGGGCAGCGACAAGGACTTCCAGCTGGCCCAGGCCATCAACCAGCTCAAGGGCAGTCCGGTTCTGGTCAGCAAGACGGCTGTTGTCGAACCCATGAACGAGAAGAAGGAAAACTAGGCTTCTTGCCAGCCCTTCTGGATCGCCTGATCAAGCTGATCATTCGAGGCAAAGCCCGTCCGTCACAGGCGGGCTTTGCCTTTTATGGTTTGTAGTTGAAACACTTGTTGCGGTTTTATTTTTTCCCGGTTTCCAGCGGCCAGCTTGTCCTTCCCCATCAAAACCATGAACGACGAACAGCTGCTTCGCTATTCCCGGCACATCCTGCTTGACGAAATTGGCATTGACGGCCAGAGCCTGCTCATGGCTTCCCGGGTACTGATCATCGGTGCGGGCGGGCTGGGTTCGCCCGCAGCGTTGTACCTGGGAAGCGCGGGTGTCGGACGCATCACGGTGGTGGACGATGACCGTGTAGACCCTACCAACCTGCAGCGCCAGATTGCCCATAATTTGGCGCGCATCGGTGAATTCAAGGCGGAGTCAGTGGTGCAGGCTGTTGCCGCGATCAACACGGATGTGCAGGTTGTTCCCGTGACGCAGCGTGCCGATGACGCCTTGCTCGATCACCTCGTGCCCCAGGCAGATCTGGTGCTCGACTGCACCGACAATTTCCAGACCCGGCACGCCATCAACCGCGCCTGCGTGAAATACCGCAAGCCGCTGGTGTCCGGCGCGGCCATCCGGTTTGATGGACAGGTGTCCGTGTACGACCCCCGCAATCAAGCATCGCCCTGCTATGCCTGCATCTTTCCCGAATCTGATTTGCTGGAAGAAACCCGCTGCTCAGCGATGGGTGTTTTTGCACCGCTGGTGGGTATTGTTGGCGCCATGCAGGCAGCAGAAGCGCTGAAGCTGTTGTGCGGCATTGGTCAGGTCCTGACCGGACGGCTGCTGATGCTCGATGGCAAAGGCATGGAATGGCACCAGATGCAGCTGGTGCGCAACCACGAATGCGCTGTATGCGGCCATGACAGCGAATTGCCTGCCGGCAACCCGCTAACGTCACTTCTTGCCGGCAGCTGAGTTGGGTTGTGCCGCCTGGGTCAGGACAGCGGCGCAATCGGCATTTTCACCCGGGCCGGTTTCAATGGTTGCGGCCAGCGCCAGCAAGGGATTGATGGCAGCCAGAACCAGTGCAATGCCAACCCGGCCTGCCAGGGCTGAAGTCTCCGGCCCCGCCGAGGTGTTGGCGAATGTCCCGTTGATGCGCAGCGGCGAACGCAAACTCAGGATACTCATGTCCTTTGGCTGCGGCTTGAACAAAATATCGAGCGTTTCATCCGCAAGGTTGACCTGACCCTGCCCCGTGATGACCGTGTCGCTGGTGTCCAGCACAATGGCCCGGCTGGTCATCAAGCCCTGCTTGACATCAAAAGCCGCGGCCGCGCATCGCAGCTGGACCGTGTTGTCCCCGCGCACCAGAAACTTGATCACTTCTCCCCCGTCCAGTCCCATGAACTCCAGCAGGATGTTGCTCATTTCGCCCCTGCCCATGAGTATGGCCACATCACCCGATGAAGACCCCAGCATTTGCGCCACTGAATTGCCGCGGCCTGTCAGATTGAATTGGCCGCTGAACTTGCCAAAGCCGGTTTTGGTGCTTTCCACGGTGGGAAAAAGGCGGTTCAGTTGCAAAGCCCGGACGTTGAGCCGGGTAGTCACCGCCGCCGGGGAAACGGTAGAGTCAATGCGAATCGATCCCGCCACCGACCCGCCAGCCACTCCCAGCGAAATGGGTTCCAGTTGCATCACTCCGGCTTTGAGAATCACATGAACCGAGCCTTTGTCCAACGGCAAGGCCTTGACATGCCGGATATCTGCTGCCGAATAGACCACATCGGCATTCATGGCGTTAAGCCGGGGCACATCCAGCGGGGTGCGTGGCAAAACCTTGCCTGAAGCAGTTCCGCCGGCGGCAGTTGCCTTCGCCGCACTGGACGAAGTTTTCTTGCTGGCAGCCGGCACCGCTGCCGGTGTTTTTGGAGCCTGGGTCGGACTGCCAACCGGCTCCATGCCGATGACCGGGGCCAGATCCTCAAAATCCATGACTTTGGACTGCAGCTTGCCCGTCAACAGCGGGATTTTTGAAGACTGGTCAAAACTCAAGGAGCCGCTCAGATCGGATTTTCCCAAGCGGCCTTGAATCTGACTTACCGCCCAGATTTTGTCGCGCTTGTCCAGTTTGCCACTCAGTTTGTAAACAGGGGTGGCGGGTAGAACGACGCCCAGCAAACCGTATAAATCATCCAGGTTTTGTCCCTGAAGGTCAAAGTTGGCATCGATTCCCGTCAGGTTTGCAAGGTCGGTGATGGCGCCCTTGGCCTTCAGGCTGGTCTTGCCGGCCAGCGCGTCCAGTTCTACGGGAAAAGGAGCCTGGGAATTTTTACTGAACTCCAGTACACCACCGGTGCGCCCGCTGGCCGTGAACGCGCCGTTGTTCCACCGCCCCGTGGCCTTGTAGCTTAAAGGCATGGCGTTGCCAGCCTCGGGTGAGAGGGAAAACCCGACATCGAGGTCGGCGCCCTGGGCCTTGGCCAGGTAGCTCAGGCTTCCCCGGTCAACGACGACCGTACCGATCTGCGGGACAGCGCCACTGTCGGAAGTGTCTTGCGCGAAAGCCCAGGTTTTTTTGCCATCGGGTTCAATCTGCAACCCGATCTGTGGCTCGGTCATTTTTATTCTGGGCAGCACGACCTTGCCTGTGATCAGGGGCAGCAGGCTGATGTCAAATTCCGCAGTAGCGGCTTTGAGCAAAAAAGGATTTTTCGCCCATTCGGGGTTTGCAATTTCAATGCCTTCGGCAATGACCGTGGTGGTCCGCCCCAGCTTGACCGACAAATGCCGCGTGATCTCAAAGCGCCGGCCCAGCTTTTCCGAGACATGGCGGTTGATGGGCTCGCGAAGCGAATCCCAGGGGAAAAACATGGCTATCAGCACCAAACTTGCAATCACCAGGGCCAGACCAGCCAGCCAACGTCGCAAAACAACCGATTTGAGCAAAGAATTATTCATAGATTTGTGCTGGAGATAGCCCTATGAAGGCGGAGTAAACAATCCACAAACCCGGATGAAAGTGGCCCGATGCGTTCAAATGAACTGCATGACTGTGGAGCGTATATTTGTTTTCAGGCAGTCGGCAAATATGATGAAAAGCTGTCGGCCTCCACCTACATGAGCTTGATGCGAAACCATCGGAAAAACCCTACAGATACAGACAAATGCCACTGGCACAATCATGTCTCAGCTCAAAGATACATTAGGAAACAAGACAAGCAAGCGTTCCCAGCTTTTGCTTGCTGCAATGCCGGGGTTTCGCAACTCACACCGAACACCTGCCTGCCCGGATAACTGGATATGCGCCGTGAGATTGAAAACATATATTGTCGAAGACAACCCTACCATTCGTGAAAACCTGATCGGTACGTTGGAGGAACTTGCCTGCGTGGTCGCAGTTGGATCGGCTGAAACTGAAAATGACGGCAAGGCATGGCTGAACGACAACCGGCAAGAGTGGGACCTTGCCATCGTTGATTTGTTTTTGAAGCAAGGCAGCGGGCTGGGCGTCCTTGCAGCATGCCAGGGCCGTCCGTCCAGGCAAAAAGTAGTGGTTTTGAGCAATTACGCCACTGCCGACATTCGCCAGCGGTGCGCCCAGTTGGGGGTCGACGCGGTTTTTGACAAGTCAAACGAAATCGATGCGCTGGTGGAGTATTGCCTTCTACAAATCAGCAATCCGCGTCAAGTAAGCTGACCCGATTAATTCTGGATTTCCAGCGCCGGCGGCTTTTGCCCGGTGTGGCGCTGGCACTGAACATCACCAGCAATTTCGTCAGCCACGCTAAAAACCGGGCACATTCACGCTCGATGCGCCCCTGATGAGGTCAGTCAATCAGCTTGTTTTTGAGCGCGTAATACGTCAGGTCGCTGTTGGACGCAAGACTCATTTTTTCCATGACACGCGTACGGTAGGTGCTGACCGTCTTCACGCTCAGGGAAAGCGCCTTGGCTATGTCGCCTGCGGTTTCACCTTTGGCCAGTTTCAGGAAAACCTGGAATTCCCGCTCGGACAACTGCTCGTGGGCAGCCACATCTTTGGGCCGGTTCAGTTGTTGCGCAAGCAATTCAGCCACGGCTGCGGTGATATAGCGCTTTCCCAATGAAATCACGCGAATGGCATCAACGATTTCCGAAGGATCGCATTCCTTGTTGAGGTATCCACTGGCACCCTGGCGAATCAGGTTCACAGCGTAATGCTCTTCCGGATAGCCGCTTAATATCAAGATACCGACATCTGGCGCTTTTGCACGGATCATGGCGAGCGCATCGATTCCACTTTGCCCCGGCATGGACAGATCCATTACAAGAATGTCCAGTTCGACATTGCGAACCAGGTCAATTGCCTCCCGACCGCTGGCGGCTTCACCCACAACACGCAAGTCCACCTGGTCCGAAAAAAACTGCTTCAGTCCCGACCGCACAATGGCATGGTCATCCACAATTCCAATTTTGATCATGTCGCTATCTTTCTTTAAAACCTGTAACGCTCGTCCAGCTTGCCAACTGACAATGCCGAGGCAAAAACAGCGTTAATGATTATCGCTGTTCATTATTGACGAGATATGTATAAAAGTACCCAACCGGAGCCAGCCTTGAAAAAATTTGCTGCGTTAAAAACAGCCGTCAGCCTGCCGCTGGCCATTTTGGCCGCAGCCTTCATGATTTTCATCAATGAAGCAAGTTTTCAGCAATCGAACAAAGCTGTCAGCACCATGGAACAGGCACAACTGACGCGCAGCTCCATTACCCGGCTGGTTCGACAGGTGCTGGACGCAGAAACCGGACAACGCGGTTACTTGCTGACTGGCGATGCACGCTACCTGGAGCCATACAGCGCAGCTGTCGGCGATATTACTGACAACCTTAACCTTCTGCAGCAAATTTTTGTTTCACAACCTGAATTGATCGGAGAGTTCGATACGCTTTCTCGCCACATCGCGCGAAAGATGGCTGAAATGGACTTGAGCGTGCGCATGCGCAAGGAGGGCAACGACGATGGTTGGAAGTTTGTCCTGACCACCGATGTGGGCAAGGAAGAAATGCAGGCCATCAGGCATCAATCCGACAAGCTGTCGGCCACCAGCATTCGGCAAATGGAGCAAGGCCAGGAGCAGGTCAGAAAAGCGCTGCAGCTGTCCCGCATCGGCATTGCCGCCACGGCGTTGGTGGGGCTGCTGGCTTTTTACATGTACCTGATACGAAACAAGGCACTGATCATTTCTGGCCAGCGCGAACAAGAGACGCTGGAGCGCGAACGGGACTTGCTGGAAAAGCAGGTCAGGGAACGGACGGCCAGCCTGGCTGAACTGGCAACCCACTTGCAAAATGTTCGGGAAGACGAGCGGGGCCATCTGGCGCGCGAACTGCACGACGAGCTGGGTGCATTGCTCACTGCGGCAAAACTGGATGTGGCCAGGCTCAAATCCAGGCTCGCCGACAACATGCCTGAAGCGCTGGAACGGCTTGAACACCTCACCAGCACCCTCAATACCGGCATTGCCCTGAAGCGCCGCATTGTCGAGGACCTGCGCCCCTCTTCGCTTTCACACCTTGGGCTGGTGGCATCGCTTGAAATTCTGGCGCGTGAATTTGAAGACCGGTCAGGGCTTTCCATCACCACGGACCTCGAAACCGTCGAACTTGGCGGGTCAGCGCAACTGACCGTCTACCGCCTGGTGCAGGAGTCCCTGACCAACATTGCCAAGTATGCCAATGCCACCGAAGTGGAAATCAGTCTGCATAACTTTGAAAATTTCATCACGGTGGATGTCAAGGACAACGGAAAAGGTTTCAAGCTGGAAAGCATAGGCGCCGGAAGCCACGGCCTGGCTGGCATGCGCCACAGGGTGGAAGCCGCCGGCGGCAAGCTGACCGTGGCCAGTGTCGAAAACCGGGGCACGCAGGTAGGGGCCGTGCTTCCTAAATCCCATTGAACCGACACCTGGCAAATGCGCGGCGGGTCGATTTTTATTCAAGATGCCAGTCAGTTACAAAAAGTCATCTTTCTCCTACAAAACCTGTTCCCAGACCCTGACAGGGGAATAAGTTACAAGCCGATGATGAATTTTTGCTTTCAAAGTGAAGCTACCCAGACGAGTTTAAAGAAGCACTATTCATGTGCCGGACTCATAAAAGGGAGATACCGATGCTGCACCATTCCGTCGACTTTTTAGCGATTGGACCAAGTGATGCAGGCTTCACTGCAGAAAAATCGCCAAGGCTGAGGTAAAACTGCCAGTGGCCCTCACTTTCTGTTCGCTATCATGCCCATTGCCTGCTGTATTTCAATTTTGATGAGCATCGAACAGCGCACGACTACAAGCCAGATCAGCTTAAGTGTTTAATTTTCATTCATTCATTTATTCAATCAACAAGGAAAAGCCATGAACTCGAACATGTACCGCGACGCACTCCCTGCCATTCAAAAAACATCGGAAAGCATGATGGATTCGCTCTCCAAAGGTCTGGATGCCACACGTGAACATGCCAACCATGCTTTGGATCGGGCAGAAGGCAAAGTGCGCGAACTTCGCGGAAATGTCGACCCTATGGTGGAGTTGATGGCTTCAAAAGCCCAGAAAATGGCCAGACAGAGCCTGGACATGGCGTCAGAAGCCAGGGAACGTGCTGAAAAGTCACTCAAGCATGCGGCCGATGCAACCAACCGTTATGTGTCAGAGCAACCTCTGCGCTCGGTGCTGATTGCTGCTGCGGTTGGCGGTGCCATTGCGCTGCTGGTTTCGACTTCACGCAACCGCAACCGCAACCGCTACTGAAATTCACGCTTTTTTTCTTTTTACACATCGCTGTTGAACCACTTCATATCCATTTATGCTGCACCCTCTTTTCTCAACGATTGTGCAAAGGC
>JAQGMZ010000132.1 GCA_028292045.1 Polaromonas sp.
GATCTTGTTGATCGCCACGACGATGGGAACGCCGGCAGCGCGGGCATGCTTGATGGCTTCCTTGGTCTGCGGCATCACGCCGTCGTCTGCCGCCACCACCAGAATGACGATGTCGGTGGCCTGCGCGCCACGGGCACGCATGGCGGTGAACGCCTCGTGGCCCGGGGTGTCCAGGAAGGACACCATGCCGCGCGGGGTTTCCACGTGGTAGGCGCCAATGTGCTGGGTGATCCCGCCGGCTTCTCCGGACGCCACCTTGGCTCGGCGAATGTAGTCGAGCAGCGAGGTCTTGCCGTGGTCAACGTGACCCATGACGGTGACCACCGGTGCGCGTGGCAGCGCTTCGGCCTGCTGGCCCTGCACATCGTCGTCGGTGAAGGCTTCCGGATCGTCCAGCGCGGCGGTCAGCGCGGTATGGCCCATTTCCTCCACCACGATCATGGCGGTGTCCTGGTCCAGCGGCTGGTTGATGGTGACCATCTGGCCGAGCTTCATCAAGTGCTTGATGACCTCAGACGACTTGATGCTCATCTTGTGGGCCAGTTCGGACACCGTGATGGTTTCCGGCACATGGACCTCGATCACCTTGAATTCGGTCGGCGCCACAAAATTGGAGTCGGCACGCACTTCGCGACCGCCACTGCGGCGGCCACGCGGACCGGCGCGGAAATTGCCGCGACCCGGCACCACCGGTGCGCCACGGCTTGGGATGCCCTTCTTCTTGGCAGCGTCGTCTTTCCAGGTCGAGGAAAGATTTTCCGATTTGACTTCCTTCTTGCCAGCCGCCCCCGGGGCAGCGGGCGCGGCAGCGCCTGGAACCGCAGGCTTGGCCGCTCCAGGGGCAACCACCGGCTTGTGCAGCGTTCCCTTCATGGCGACCTTGGGGTCCACATGCGGAACCAGAACGCGCTTGGGCGCGGACAGCATGGCGCGGATGCCGGCAGCTTCTGCCTCAGCCCGGCGGCGCCGTTCCTGGAGGTCGACCGCTTTGGCCGCATCCGCCTGGAATTCAGCGGTGGCCTTGGCCTTGGCCGCAGCCTGCACGGTCGCCGCTTCAGCCGCCTTGGCCGTGGCCGCATCGGCAGCCTTGGCGCTTGCCGCATCTGCGGCCTTGCTGGCCGCTTCCGCCGCCGCCGTAGCTGCGATTGCAGCCGTGTCGATGACTTTTTGAGCTTCCACGGTAGGCTTGGCCACCACCACGGGAGCCGGCTTGAAAATTTTGCCTATGGTCGGCTTGGCCTTCAGTGCAGCCTGCGCTGCAAGTGCCGCCGCCTGGGCTGCGGCCTGCTGCTGCGCCTGCGCTTCGGCATCGGCGCGCTGCTGGGCTGCTTCCCGCTCCTGTTCACGGGCCGCCTCTTGCGCTGCCTGTTCGTCGCGCAAACGGCGTTTTTCGGTCAGTTCCTCTTCCTGGCGACGCAGCAACTCGGCATTGCGGTTGGCTTCGTCTTCACGGCGCACCAGATCGGCATCTTCCGCCGCCTGAACCTGGCTGGCAGCTGCAGACTGATCGGCCTGGCGCTCTTCAACGACCTGCTCGGCTTCATCCTCGCGCCGGACGAAGGTGCGCTTCTTGATCGTCTGGACCGGAATGGTGCGCGCCCGGCCCGTGGAGTCGGCCTGCTTGATTTCAGAAGTGGATTTCTTCATCAAGGTGATTTTTTTACGATCAGCCGCGACGGTGCCATGGCTGGCATGCAGGTAGCCCAGCAGTTTTTGCTTGTCGGACTCTGACAAATGGTCAGTGGCCTGGGTTTTGGCAACGCCTGCACTGGTCAATTGCTCGATCAGGGTAGAAGGAGATTTATTCAATTCGGCTGCGAATTCAGCGACGGTAGTGGTACTGGACATATTTGGTTTTCCTGACTGGCCTCCATGATCACTGCTCTTGCGCTGCTGCGGGTGCAGCAACATCGCCAGCGTCATCGGTGAACCAATGGGCGCGTGCGGTCATGATCAGGGCTTTGGCCTCGTCCGCAGACTGGCCGGTTATATCGGTGAGCTCATCCACGGCCAGATCGGCCAGGTCGTCACGGGTAGCAACACCCGCTTCAAGCAATTTATCAATCAGCTCGGGACTGATGCCGGCGACATCGCGCAGATTCTGCGAAACACCGCCAACATTTTCTTCCAGGGCGATTTCCATCGTCAACAGCGCGTCTTTGGCGCGGGTGCGCAGTTCGTTGACCGTGTCCTCGTCAAAGGACTCGATCTCGAGCATTTCCTGCAACGGCACGTACGCCACCTCTTCCAGGCTGGTAAAGCCTTCGGCAATCAGGATGTCGGCGATTTCCTCGTCCACGTCGAGCTTGGCCATGAACAGCTTGCGGCTGCCGTCGGTCTCAAGGGCCAGCTTCTGGGCCGACTCGTTGGCATCCATGATGTTGATTTTCCAGCCGGTCAGCTCGGACGCCAGGCGTACGTTCTGGCCGCCACGGCCGATGGCGATGGCCAGGTTTTCCTCATCGACCACCACATCCATGGCATGTCGCTCTTCATCGACCACGATGGAAGTGACATTGGCGGGTGCCAGCGCGCCGATCACGAACTGTGCCGGATCCTCGCTCCACAGCACGATGTCGACCCGCTCGCCGGCCAGTTCGTTGGTCACGCCATTGACACGGGTTCCCCGCACGCCGACGCAGGTGCCGATCGGGTCGACACGTTTGTCATGCGACAGCACGGCAATCTTGGCGCGCGAACCGGGGTCGCGGGCGCAGGTCTTGATCTCGAGCAGGCCCTGCTCGATTTCAGGGACTTCCTGGCGGAACAGCTCGATCATGTTTTCCGGCGATGTGCGCGACAGGATGATGGGCGCGCCGCGCAAGGTGGTATCCACTTCCATGATCATGGCGCGCACGCGGTCGCCGGTGCGCAGGTTTTCCTTCGGAATCATGTCGCTGCGGCGCAGCCGGCCTTCAACCCGGCCGGACTCGACGATCAGATCGCCCTTGTCCATGCGCTTGACGGTGCCGACAAAAATCTTGTCGCCGCGCGACATGAAGTCGTTGAGCAGCATTTCGCGTTCGGCATCGCGAATCTTTTGCAAGATGACCTGCTTGGCCGCCTGCGCGCCAATGCGGCCAATCGGCAGGCTTTCGACCGGCTTTTCAATGAAGTCGCCTTCTTCGATGTCGGCAATTTCATCGCGAGCATCGGTGACCAGCTCTTCGGCTTCCGGGTTTTGCAGGCCGGCCTCATCGGCCACCACCAGCCAGCGGCGAAAAGTCTCGTAATTGCCGCTGTCGCGGTCCACCACGACGCGGATGTCCACGCCTTCGGCATAAACCTTTTTGGTGGCCGAGGCAAGCGCGAGCTCGACCGCGCCGAAGACGACGTCGCGCTCCACGTTCTTTTCACGGGAGATGGCATCAACCAGCATCAACAGTTCGCGATTCATTTCACAGGCCTGCCTTTCTAAATTATTTATTGGTGGATGTGTCGGCAGCAGCTTTGGGTCTGCGGCCCTTGAAATCAACCACCGGCGCCAAACGCGCCTGGCTGATTTCATCCAGCGTGAAACCCAGCGCCTGCAGCGGCGCGGGGATTCGATTTTTGCTGATTTTCTGACCGGGCTTGACAGGCGGCTCGTCGCTCCAGACGATCTGCCAGCCTGGTTTCCCATCCACCGGCTCGGCCCGCTCCAGCGTGCCGCGAAACTTCTTGCGGCTGGCAGAAATGGCGGTTCCGGCACTGGCCGCGACGCCAATGGGCGCCTTGAGGTTCAAGTCGATCAGCTCGCCGGCAAAACGCTCGAAATCCTTTTCGGTGCGCAGCGGGCGGTCGATGCCGGGTGAGCTGACTTCAAGCCGCGAATACTCGGCGCCTTCGACTTCAAGCACAAACTGCAACTGCCGGGTGACTTTTTCGCAATCTTCGGCATTGATGAACTGTTCGGCTTCAGGGACATAGGGCATGTCAATCGTGACACGCAGCAGGCCGCCGCTGGTTCGCTCGATCTCGACCATGTCGTAGCCCAGCCCGGTTACCGTTTGCTCAATCGTCTCTTGCAAAGCCATTCAGTCTTTCAATCCTTCTGTTGCCGTGTTTTTTTGCATTGATGCAAAAACAGTCGCCCAAAAAAAATGGGCGGTAAAAACCCGCCCAGTTGGTCGTGTGAAGCGCGTATTCTAGCGTAAATTACGCTGCGGCGCAACAAACATCATGCCCGAGCTGGCAGGATTCGTTCATAAATATTGCTATCAAAATAAATTATTCAGCTTTGCGCCACCAGTATTCGGGTATAGGCATGGCGCGGCGCGTCCAGCACCTCAAAAACACTGCCGGACTCGACGATTTCTCCGTCTTTCATCACCATGACCTCATGCGCCATGGCGCGAATCACGTCCATGTCGTGCGTGATCAACAAGTAGCTCAGGCCGCGCTCCCGCTGCAGCCGCTGCAGCAGGCCCAGCACCTGCTTTTGGATCGTCACGTCCAGCGCGCTGGTGGGTTCGTCCAACACCAAAAGGCGGGGATTGATCACCAGCACCCGGGCAATTGCCAGCCGCTGGCGCTGCCCGCCCGAAAATTCGTGCGGATAGCGCCTGAGCAACCCAGGAAACTGCTGCTCGCTCATGCCCACGTCGGCCAGCGACTGTTCGACGCGATTTCTTCTTTCTTCCCGGGACAGCAAAGGCTCATGCACCTGCAGACCCTCTTCCACCAGCGCCTCAACGGTCATGCGCGGCGAGAGTGAGGAAAAAGGGTCCTGGAACACCACCTGCACCACCTTGCGGATAGCCTGGTTGCCGGCTGCATTGCGGCTCCACGCGTGCCCCGCTGCCCGCAATTGACCGGAAAACTCCAGCAAACCCAGGCTGGCCAGGGCCAGGGTGGATTTGCCCGAACCCGACTCGCCCACAATGCCCAGCGTGCGTCCCGGCGCAATACTGAAGCTGGCGCCCTTGACGGCAACAAACTCACCGCTTTTGAACCAGCCTTTGACGCCTGGAATTGGCTTGGGGTATGCCACGCGCAACTGGCTTGCCTGCATCAGCGGCGGGAGCTCAGCCGCCGGAATGCTGGTTTCCACCACACTGCGCACGGGCTTGCTGTCCATCAGCTTGCGTGTATAGGGATGCCGGGGGCTGGAAAACACCTCGTCCACGGCGCCCAGCTCCACGATATGGCCGTTTTCCATCACCGCCACCCGGTCGGCAAAGCGGCGCACCAAATTCAGGTCGTGGGTGATCAGGAGCACGGCCATGCCGTTTTGCCGCTGCAAATCGCTCAGCAACTCCAGTATCTGACTGCGCAGGGTAACGTCCAGCGCGGTGGTGGGCTCGTCAGCCAGCAGCAGCCGTGGGCGGCAGGCCAGGGCCATGGCGATCATGGCGCGCTGGCGCTGGCCGCCCGACAACTGGTGCGGGTAGGAATTTGCCCGCCGTTCTGGCTCTGGAATGCCGGTGCTTGCCAACAAGTCGATGGCCTTCTGGGCGGATGCGGACGGGGAGATCCCTTCCTTCAACTGTAAAACCTCGGCAATCTGATTGCCCACCGTGAACAGCGGGTTCAAGGCCGTCATGGGCTCCTGGAAAATCATGGCGATGTCGCGGCCGCGAATGCCGCGCAGCGCGCGCTCGGGCAATGACAGCAGATCGGCGGCAGGTTCGGCGCCGGGGTTTTCAAAAAGCGCCTGCCCGCTGATTGCGGCATCCTGGACCAGCCGCAGCAGGCTGAGCGCGGTGACGGTCTTGCCCGAACCCGATTCGCCCACCAGCGCCAGCTTTTCGCCAGGCGCCAGGGAAAAATCAATGCCGCGCACGACTTCCTTGCCGGAAAAAGACACGCGCAGGTCCTTGACCTGGAGCAGCGGGCGGCTCACCGGTCCGCCTTTCGCGGGTCCAGCGCATCACGCAGCGCATCGCCCATGAAGGTCAGCAGCAGCAGGGTCACGACCAGCACGGCAAAGGTGGACAGCGAAATCCACCAGGCGTCGATATTGGCCTTGCCCTGGCTCAGCAGTTCGCCCAGCGAAGGCGTTCCGGGCGGCACGCCCAGGCCCAGGAAGTCGAGCGAGGTCAGCGCGAGAATGGCCGCGCTCATGCGGAACGGCAAAAAGGTGACCACCGGCGTCAGGCTGTTGGGCAGGATGTGCCGCCACATGATCTGCAGGTTGCCCAGCCCCAGCGCCCTGGCGGCCCGCACATAGTCCATCTGGCGGTTGCGCAGGAACTCGGCGCGCACATAGTCCGACAGCCCCATCCAGCCGAACAGGCTGAGCAGCACCAGCAGCAAGCCCACGCTGGGCGCGAACACGGCGCTGAAGATGATCAGGAGATACAACTCTGGCATCGATCCCCATATTTCGATGAAGCGCTGGCCGACAAGATCGGTCTTGCCGCCGGCATAGCCCTGGATGGCGCCGGCCACCACGCCCATCAGCACGCCGATGAACGTCAATGCCAGACCGAACAGCACGCTCAAGCGAAAACCGTAGATCAGCTGCGCCAGCAAATCACGCCCGCGGTCATCGGTGCCGAACAGATTGTCCCGCGACGGCGCTGACGGGTTGGGTTCCCTGGCAAAGTAGTTGATGGTGCGCGGCCCGTAGGGGTTGGGGGGATAGACCGCCCAGTTGCCGCCCTGGGTGAGCTTGGAACGGATGAAAGGGTCCAGGTAATCGGCAGGGGTGTCGAAATCCCCGCTGAACGTTTTTTCCGAGTAATCCTTGACCAGCGGAAAGTACAGCTGGCCCTGGTATTTCACCACCAGGGGCTTGTCGTTGGAAAGCACCTCGGCAAACAGGCTCAACAAGACCAGCAATAAAAAAATCAACAGGCTGGCGAAGCCCAGGCGGTTGCGCCTGAATCGCTGCCAGGCGCGTTTTGATGGGGACACTGAAGGCGGTGACGCCACTGAAGGACTGGTTTGCATGCTCAATCAAACTTAACGCGAGGGTCCACCCACACATAGCAGAGGTCGCTGACCAGCTTGGTCACCAGACCGATCAGGGTGAACAGGTATAGCGTTCCGAGCACCACCGGGTAGTCCCGCCGGATCACGCTTTCGTAGCTCAGCAGGCCCAGTCCGTCGAGGGAAAACAGCGTTTCTATCAACAGCGAGCCGGTAAAAAAGGCGCCGATGAACGCGGCCGGAAAACCGGTGATGATGGGAATGAGCGCATTGCGAAACACATGCTTCCACAGCACCTGGCGCTCGGTTAGACCCTTGGCCCGGGCGGTCAGCACGTACTGCTTGCGGATTTCCTCCAGAAACGAGTTCTTGGTCAGCACCGTGGTCACGGCAAAACTGCCCAGGACCATGGCGGTGATCGGCAATGCGATGTGCCACAGGTAATCGGCAATGCGCGCCCCCCAGCCCAGGCTTTCCCAATTGGCCGATGTCAGGCCGCGCAAGGGAAACCATTGCAACTGCCCGCCAAACACCACCAGCAGCGCCACGCCCAGCACGAAGCCAGGTATCGCGTAACCGACCAGCACGACCAGGGTGGTCACAAAGTCAAAGCGGCTGCCCGCCCGCACCGCCTTGGCGACGCCTAGCGGCACGGCGATCAGGTAGCTCAGGAAAAAAGTCCACAGCCCCAGGCTGACCGACACCGGCAGCTTTTCCTTGACCAGT
>JAQGMZ010000162.1 GCA_028292045.1 Polaromonas sp.
AGCAGATCGTGCCGGTCATGCTCAAGAGCCGCAAGGGCGAGGTCGCCTACGACACGGACGAGCATTTCCGGCCCAACTGCACGCTGGCCGACATGGCCAAGTTGAAACCCGTGTTCCTCAAGGAAAACGGCACGGTCACCGCCGGCAACGCCTCGGGCATCAACGACGCGGCGGCCGCCGTGGTCTTGATGGAAGCCGGCGTGGCCCAGGCGCGGGGCTTGAAACCGCTGGCCCGCCTGGTGGCCTATGCGCACGCCGGTGTGGACCCAAAGTACATGGGCATCGGCCCGGTGCCCGCCACGCAGATGGCGCTCAAGAAAGCCGGCCTGACGGTGAACGACCTCGACGTGATCGAGGCCAACGAAGCGTTTGCCGCGCAAGCGTGCGCCGTCGCGCGCGACCTGGGGCTGGACCCGGCCAAGGTCAACGCCAACGGCTCGGGCATCTCGCTGGGCCACCCGATCGGCGCGACCGGCGCGCTCATCACCGTCAAGGCGCTGCACGAGCTCGAGCGCGTGCAGGGCCGCTACGCCTTGGTGACCATGTGCATCGGCGGCGGGCAGGGCATCGCGGCGATCTTCGAGCGGATGTGAGGTAACAGTCCGGCAGGAATGCGCGTCTTTGCAAGCATTGATGTGCGTCAAGACAGGCCGGGCTTGCCGGACTAGACTTGGGCCGATGCATCTGGCCAATGCCGCCAGGACACCCCATGGAGACAAAGCTTGCTGCCTGCCTACATCACCCATTCCGATTGCGCCCGCCACGAAATGGGCGCCGACCACCCGGAGTGCCCCGAACGCCTGGGCGCCATCAACGACATGCTGTTGACCAAGGGCCTGCTGGACTACATGCACGCCTACGATGCGCCCCTGGCGACGCCGGCGCAGCTGGCCCATGCCCATTCTTCGCTGTATGTCAGCGAACTCATGGCCGCGTCTCCGGCGCAAGGCTATTACAAGGTCGATCCCGACACCGACAAGAACCCGTTCACCATGACGGCGGCCCAGCGCGCGGCCGGCTCGGCCGTGCTGGCCACCGACCTGGTGCTCGGGGGCGAGGCGCCGAGCGCCTTTTGCTGCGTGCGTCCGCCCGGCCACCATGCGCAGCGGGATGCCGCCATGGGATTTTGCTTTTTCAACAATGTGGCGGTCGGCATTCGCCATGCCTTGAGCGAGCACGGCCTGCAGCGCGTGGCGCTGATCGATTTCGACGTGCACCACGGCAACGGCAGCGAGGACATCTTTCGCGGGGACGAACGGGTGCTGATGTGCTCGATCTTCGAGCAGGGCATCTACCCGTTCACCGGCGAGAGCGCCCTAGGGCCAAACATGGTCAACGTCGGCCTGCCGTCCCGCTCGGGCAGCGACCTGTTCCGCGAAGCCGTCACGGCGCACTGGCTGCCCGGCCTGCAGGCCTTCAGGCCCGAATTGATTTATGTCTCGGCCGGCTTTGACGGGCACCGCGAAGACGACATGGGCAACCTGGGCCTGGTGGAGGCCGACTACGAATGGGTCACCCGGCAGATCATGGCGGTGGCCCGCCAGCACTGCCAGGGCCGCGTCATTTCATGCCTGGAAGGCGGCTATGTCTTGAGCCCGCTGGCGCGCAGCGTGGCCGCGCATGTCAAGGTGCTGATTGGCGCCGACTGATTTTCTGGCGAATTGCATGAGTCAACCGCGGCGCAGGCAAGGGCAGGGCGGGCAAGCAAACGGCCTGGTGAAACGCACCCGCTTTCAAATAAAATTTTGTGATGGACAAGCATTACCTCACGCCGCTTTTCGCGCCCCAGTCAATCATTGTCTTTGCCGGGCAGGTGGACGACCCGTCCAGCTTGAGCCCACGCGCCCGGGCGCTGCACCAGGCACTGACGGCCCAGCCCTACGCCGGCGCCCTGCGGTTTGTGGACACCCGCACCACCGGCACCCTGGCCGACCTGGCGCAGACCGGCTACGACCTGGCCATCATCGCCCTGCCTGCCCCTGAAATCGCGGCGGCGCTGGAGATTGCCGGGCGCATGACCTGCCGGGCCGCCCTCGTGATCACCAGCGGCATCACCGCCGAAGGGGCGGCCGAACTCAAGAAAATCGCGCGCCGCGAAGGCGTGTTCCTGATGGGGCCGAACGGCCTGGGGCTGCAGCGCCCTCACCTCCAGCTCAACGCCAGTGCCGCGGGGCCCCTGGCTCGGGCGGGTTCGCTGGCGCTGGTGTCCCAGTCCGGCGCGCTGACCGCCTCCATCCTGGACTGGGCCAGCCAGAACGGCGTCGGGTTTTCGTCCGTGGTCTCGCTGGGCCCGAACACCTTGGTGGATATGGCCCAAGTGCTTGATTTTCTGGCCAACGACCGGCACACCCAGAGCATCGTGCTTTACCTTGAAGGCATTTCCAGCGCCCGCCCTTTCATGAGCGCGCTGCGTTCAGCGGCCAATGCCAAGCCGGTGGTCGTGCTGAAGGCCGGCCGCAAGCCTGCGGGCAACGCCGCAGCGCAAACCCACAGCGGCGCCATCGTCGGCAGCGACGACGTGTTCGACGCCGCCTTGCGCCGGGCCGGCGCGGTGCGGGTGCGCTCGTTCGTGGAACTTTTTTCGGCCGCCAAATGCCTGGCGTCCCGTTACCGCCCGGTGGGCAACCGCCTGGCCGTTGTCACCAACGGCGGCGGACCCGGGGTGCTGGCCGCCGACTGGCTCAATGAGATCCACCTTGAGCTGGGCCGGCTGTCGCCCGAGCCGGCCGGCCTGCTGCAGCCGCAGCTGCCAGCCCTGGCGTCCTTGAGCGACCTGATCGACCTGTCCGAAGAGGCCACGCCCGCCCACTACAGGGCCGCGATTGAAACGGCAGCCAGAGACCGGCAGATTGACGGCGTGCTGGCGATTTTCTCGCCCAAGGAAGGCATCGACGCGTCGGAAGTGGCGCAGGCCCTGGCCGAGGTCAAGCGCGGCATGGGCAAGCCCCTGCTGTCGTGCTGGATGGGCGATGCGTCGGTGGTGGCGGGCCGCGGCATCTTGAACGACGCGGGCATTCCGACCTTTCGCACGCCCGAAGCGGCGGTCGGTGCCTTTGGCAACATCGCCACCTTCTACAAGAACCAGCAATTGCTCCAGCAAACGCCGCCGCCGCTGTCCGCCATGGCCAAGCCCGACATCGAAGGCGCGCGCCTGATCATTGAAAACGTGCTGTCCGAGCGCCGTCAGGTGCTGACCGAAATGGAGTCCAAGACGCTGCTGTCGGCGTTCCATATTCCCGTCACCCAGACGATCCTGGCCCGCAGCGCCAACGAGGCGATGATGATCGCCACGCAGCTCGGCTTTCCGGTGGCGCTGAAAATCGACTCGCCCGACATCAGCCACAAGTCCGACGTGGATGGCGTGGCGCTGAACATCCTGAACGCCACCGGCGTGCGCGACACCTTCGCCGACATGATGCAGACCGTCAGCCGGCTCAAGCCCGGTGCCCGCATCAACGGCGTCACGGTGCAGACCATGGCGCGAACGCGGCGCGGCCGCGAGGTGTGCGTCGGCCTGGTGACCGACGACCCGTTCGGGCCGGTGATCGCCTTCGGCGCGGGCGGCACGATGATCGAGCTGATCGACGACCGGGCGATGGAACTGCCGCCGCTCAACCAGTTCCTGGCGCGCCACCTGATTGAGCGGTCGCGCGTGGCCGAGACCCTGGGCGCCTGGCGCGGCGCGGCGCCGGCCGACATCAGCGCGCTGGAGCAGATTTTGCTGCGCGTCTCGGAAATGGTGTGCGCGCTGCCGCAGCTGCGCGAGATGGACATCAACCCGGTCATCGTGGACGAGTCCGGCGCGGTGGCGGTCGATGCGCGCATCGTCATCGACCATGCGCCGCAGGCCGTCAGCGGCCGGGCCAACACCTACAGCCACCTCGCCATCCTGCCTTACCCGGCGCGTTACGAGAACGTCTGGCCGCTGCGCGGGGGCGGCGAATACACCGTGCGCCCGATCCACCCGGACGATGCGCAGATGCTCCAGAAAATGATGTCGCACCTCTCGCAGGAGAGCCGTTATTTTCGCTTCATCTCCTCCATGGTCGAGCTGCCGCCCAGCATGCTGGCCCGGTTCACGCTCATCGACTATGACCGCGAGATGGCGCTGGTCGCGGTGTTCAGGGAACGCCGCCCCGGCGCCACCGGCCACATGGAAGAAACCGAGCGCATCGTCGGCGTTTCACGCTACGTCACCAACCCGGACCCCTCGAGCTGCGAGTTTGCGCTGGTGGTGGCCGACGACTTCAGCGGCAAAGGCCTGGGCACCCGGCTGATGCTCAGCATCATGGACGTGGCGCGCGACCAGGGGCTGTCCGAGATCGAAGGCCTGGTGCTGGCGCACAACCCGGGCATGCTCAAGCTGATGAAAAGCCTGGGGTTCAGCATCAAGCCATTTGCCGAAGACCCGGATTTCAAGCTGGTGACGCACGCGCTTTGATCCGGGCGCAGGGCGTGCAC
>JAQGMZ010000024.1 GCA_028292045.1 Polaromonas sp.
GAAAAGAACAACGTGCTGACCGGCCTGAGCTGCGGCCTGCGCGGCAAGGCGCAGATCGGCAAGGGCATGTGGGCCATGCCCGACCTGATGGCCGACATGCTGGCGCAGAAAATCGCCCACCCGAAAGCCGGCGCTAACACCGCCTGGGTGCCCAGCCCGACCGCCGCCACGCTGCACGCGCTGCACTACCACCAGGTCCTGGTCAGCGACGTGCAGAAGGAGCTGGAAAAGATCGACGCCAATGCCCAGCGCGACACGCTGCTGACGGGCCTCTTGACGATTCCCGTCGCCGCGAACCCGAGCTGGAGCGATGCTGAGAAACAGCAGGAACTCGACAACAACGCCCAGGGCATCCTGGGCTACGTGGTGCGCTGGGTGGACCAGGGCGTGGGCTGCTCCAAGGTGCCCGACATCCACAACATCGCGCTGATGGAAGACCGCGCCACGCTGCGCATCAGCAGCCAGCACATGGCCAACTGGCTGCTGCACGGCGTGGTGACGCCCGCGCAGGTTAAGGAAACCTTCGAGCGCATGGCCGCCGTGGTCGATGGCCAGAACGCCGGCGACCCGCTGTACCAGCCGATGGCCGGGCATTTCGACACGTCGGCGGCGTACAAGGCCGCTTGCGACCTGGTGTTCAAGGGGCTGGCGCAGCCGAGCGGCTACACCGAGCCGCTGCTGCATGCGTGGCGGTTGAAGGTGAAGGCGGGGGCGGGGGCGGCCTGAGCCTGGGCCTGCGAATTGCTATGAATTAAATAGCAATTTGTACTGGCTGGCTGTGCGCTGCTGGCCTTTTTGGCTTCAAGTAAGTAAAAACGGCGCTTTCGGGCGCCGTTTTCAATTGGGCGCACGCCTGACGCCAGTTTGGAAATGAATGGTTTCAAGGGAGACGCTCCTGCCACAGCCCGCCACTGAAAACTGCCTTCGCACAGGGGTAAACTGCACCGCAGGAATGGCCTGGCCCTCATTCCAGGACCGTCCGGCCAGTGCGCCACCCGCGAAAGTTTCGTGACCACAAGTGACGAAATTTGCCGCGCCGGCGACTGACCTGGCGCACCCTCCGGTTCATGACAGGGACACCCCCTTACCGAACCCAAGCCAGCCACACACACCCACAAAGCCAAAGGATTTCCATGACAGCCGGTAAATCGAAAATCATCTACACCCTCACCGACGAGGCGCCGCTGCTGGCGACCTGGTCTTTCCTGCCTGTCGTTCGCGCCTTCACCGCGCCGGCCGGGATTGAAGTTGCTGAAAGCGATATTTCGGTCGCGGCGCGGGTGCTGGCCGAGTTTCCCGAGTTCCTGACCGAGTCGCAGCGCGTGCCCAACACGCTGGCCGAACTGGGCCGCCTGACGCAGAGCCCAGACACCAACATCATCAAGCTGCCCAACATCAGCGCCTCGGTGGGCCAGCTCGTGACCGCCATCAAGGAACTGCAGTCCAAGGGCTACAACCTGCCGGACTACCCGGAAAATCCCAAGACCGAAGAAGAAAAATCGATTCGCGCCCGCTACGCCCGCTGTGTTGGAAGCGCCGTCAACCCCGTGCTGCGCGAAGGCAACTCGGACCGCCGCGCCCCCAAGGCCGTCAAGGAATACGTCCGCAAGAACCCGCATTCCATGGCCGACTGGAGCCAGGCCTCGCGCTCGCACGTCTCGCACATGCACCACGGCGACTTCTACCATGGTGAAAAGTCGATGACGCTGGACAGGGCGCGCGACGTCAAGATGGAACTCATCACCGCCAGCGGCAAGACCATCCTTCTCAAGCCCAAGGTCTCGCTGCTGGACCGCGAGGTCATCGACAGCATGTTCATGAGCAAGAAGGCCCTGATGGCCTTCTACGAGAAGGAAATCGACGACGCCTTTAAATCGGGCGTGATGTTCTCGCTGCACGTCAAGGCGACGATGATGAAGGTCTCGCACCCGATCGTGTTCGGCCACTGCGTCCGGATTTTCTACAAGGACGCGTTTGCCAAGCACGGCGCGCTGTTCGATGAAATTGGCGTGAACGTCAACAACGGCATGGCCAGCCTGTACGACAAGATCGCCACCCTGCCGCAAAGCAAGCAGGACGAGATCAAGCGCGACCTGCACGCCTGCCACGAAGGCCGCCCCGAGTTGGCCATGGTCGATTCGGCCAAGGGCATCACCAACTTCCACTCGCCCTACGACATCATCGTGGATGCGTCCATGCCCGCGATGATCCGCAACGGCGGCAAAATGTGGGGCGCTGACGGCCGCCTGAAGGACGTCAAGGCCGTGATGCCCGAATCGACCTTTGCCCGCATCTACCAGGAGATCATCAACTTCTGCAAATGGCACGGCGCTTTCGACCCCAAAACCATGGGCACCGTGCCCAACGTCGGCCTGATGGCCCAGCAGGCCGAGGAATACGGCTCGCACGACAAGACCTTTGAAATCGCCGAAGACGGCGTGGCCAACATCACCGACCTGGCGACGGGCGAAGTGCTGCTGTCGCAAAACGTGGAAACCGGCGACATCTGGCGCATGTGCCAGGTCAAGGATGCAGCGATCCGCGACTGGGTCAAGCTGGCCGTGAACCGCGCCCGTAACTCCGGCATGCCGGTCGTGTTCTGGCTCGACGCCTACCGCCCGCACGAGGCGCAGCTGATCACCAAGGTCAGGATGTACCTGCACGAGCACAACACCAGCGGCCTGGACATCCAGATCATGAGCCAGGTGCGCGCCATGCGCTACACGCTGGAGCGCGTGAGCCGCGGCGAGGACACCATCAGCGCCACCGGCAACATCCTGCGCGACTATCTGACCGACCTGTTTCCCATCATGGAACTGGGCACCAGCGCCAAGATGCTGTCCATCGTGCCCCTGATGGCCGGCGGCGGCATGTATCAAACCGGCGCCGGCGGCTCCGCGCCCAAGCATGTGCAGCAGCTGGTCGAGGAAAACCACCTGCGCTGGGACTCGCTGGGCGAGTACCTGGCGCTGGCGGTGTCGCTGGAAGACCTGGGCATCAAGACCGGCAACCACCAGGCCAAGCTGCTGGCCAAGACGCTGGACGCCGCCACCGGCGAACTGCTGGACAACGACAAGGGCCCCAAGACCCGCACCGGCGACCTGGACAACCGGGGCAGCCATTTTTACCTGGCGATGTACTGGGCCCAGGCACTGGCCGAGCAGACCGAGGATGCGGCGCTGCAGGCACGCTTTGCCCCGCTGGCCAAGACCCTGGCCGACAACGAAACGAAGATCGTTGCCGAGCTGAAGGAAGTGCAGGGCCGGCCGGCCGACATTGGCGGCTACTACCTGCTCGACCCGGAAAAGGTCAAGGCGGTGATGCGCCCGAGCGCGACTTTCAACGCAGCGCTGGACGCGGCGCAAGGCTAAAGCGACATCGGCCCGCCTGGCGCCTTGCCCGGCCGGGATAAGGCGCACCTTCGCAACCCCGCATGGCGCCGCGCCATGCGGTTCGCTGCGGGAACAGCCTGTAGGCGCAAAACGGTCGCGCGGCACTGGTTTGCTATC
>JAQGMZ010000182.1 GCA_028292045.1 Polaromonas sp.
GCCAGACCGGCGGCATGACGCGCGACATCGAGCGCGGCACGCGCGGCGTGCATTCGCTGATCTCGTATTCGCTCTACAGCATCATCCCCACGCTGATCGAGGTGACGCTGGTGCTCAGCCTGCTGGCCGTCAAGTTCGACATATGGTTTGCCGGCATCACCCTGATTGCGCTGGCCTTCTACATCACCTTCACCGTCACCGTGACCAACTGGCGCACGCAGTTTCGCAAGACCATGAACGAGCTGGACTCGTCGGCGCACAGCCGCGCGGTCGATTCGCTGCTGAACTACGAAACCGTCAAGTACTTCAACAACGAGGAATTCGAGGCCACGCGCTACGACGAAAACCTCAAGCGCTACCGCACCGCCGCCATCAAGAGCCAGCGCACGCTGAGCATGCTCAACGCCGGGCAGCAGCTCATCATTGCCATCGGCCTGGTGGCCATGCTCTGGCGCGCCACGCAGGGCGTGGTCGATGGCCGCATGACGCTGGGCGACCTGGTGATGGTCAACGCCTTCATGATCCAGCTCTACATTCCATTGGGCTTCCTGGGCGTGATCTACCGCGAGATCAAGCAAAGCCTGACCGACCTGGAAAAAATGTTCAACCTGATGGAGCGCGAGCGCGAGATTGCCGACGAGCCGAACGCGCAGCCGCTGCGGGTTGACGCTTCCCCGATGGTGCGGTTTGAAAATGTCAGCTTTGCCTACGACCCGGCGCGGCCGATCCTGCACAACGTGAGCTTCGAGATTCCGCCGGGCAAGACGGTCGCGGTGGTGGGCTCGTCAGGTGCCGGCAAGTCCACGCTGGCACGCCTGCTGTACCGGTTTTACGATGTGCAGCAGGGCCGCATCACGATTGCCGGCCAGGACATCCGGCATGTCACCCAGTCCAGCGTGCGGCGCGCCATCGGCATCGTCCCGCAGGACACGGTGCTGTTCAACGACACGGTGGAATACAACATCGCCTACGGCAAGCCCGGCGCGACCCATCAAGAAGTGGAAGAGTCCGCCCGCGCTGCCCGCATCCACGACTTCATCGCCTCGACGCCGCTGGGTTACCAGACCATGGTCGGCGAGCGCGGGCTGAAGCTGTCGGGCGGCGAAAAGCAGCGCGTGGCCATTGCCCGCACCCTGCTGAAAAACCCGCCGGTGGTGATTTTCGACGAAGCCACGTCGGCGCTCGATTCCGCCAACGAACGCGCGATTCAGGCAGAACTGCGCATCACGGCGCAAAACAAGACCACCCTGGTCATTGCCCACCGCCTTTCCACGGTGGTGGACGCGCACGAAATCCTGGTGATGGACGCAGGCCGCATCGTCGAGCGGGGCCATCATGCCGAACTGCTGGCCGCCAATGGCCGCTATGCCGACATGTGGGCCATGCAGCAGCAGGCCAGCGAACGGATTCTGGATGAGGTCGGGGTCTAGCGCCTTCATTTTGAACAAACAAAAAGCGACCGGAAACGTAGCGCAGCCGGTTGAAGCCAGCCGCGGTTGACTGGAAATCGACCAGCTTGCCTGGCCAGCGTTCCACCACATAATCCGCTGATGGAAACCAAATGGCTGGAAGATTTTGTCTCGCTGGCTGAAACCCGCAGTTTCAGCCGCTCTGCGCAGTTGCGGCATGTGACCCAGCCGGCGTTTTCGCGGCGCATCCAGGCGCTGGAAGCCTGGGCGGGCACCGACCTGGTGGACCGCAGTTCCTACCCGACCCGCCTGACGCTGGCGGGGCAGACGCTCTACAGCCAGTCGCTGGAAATGCTGCAGGGCCTTCAATCCACCCGCGCCATGCTGCGCGGCCACAATGCCGCCGGGCAGGACTTCATCGAGTTTGCCGTGCCGCACACGCTGGCCTTCACTTTTTTTCCGGCCTGGGTCAGCAGCCTGCGCGACAAGTTCGGTCCCATCAAGAGCCGGCTGATCGCGCTCAATGTGCACGACGCCGTCTTGCGGCTGACCGAGGGCAGCTGCGACCTCTTGATTTCCTACCACCACGATTCGCAACCCTTCCAGCTGGACCCGGGCCGTTATGAAATGGTCATGCTGGGGCGCGAAGTGCTGGCGCCATTTTGCCGGGCCGGCGCGGCGGGCCAGCCCGAGTTCAGCCTGCCCGGCCGCGCCGGCCAGCCGCTGCCTTACCTGGGCTATGCGCCGGGCGCGTACCTGGGACGAATCGTGGACCTGATCCTCAAGCAGTCAGCCACGCCCATTCACCTGGACCGGGTCTATGAAACCGACATGGCCGAGGGCCTGAAGGCCATGGCGCTGGAAGGCCACGGCATTGCTTTTTTGCCGCTCAGCGCCGTCGCCAAGGAATTGCGCGACCAGCAACTCGTCAGCGCCAGCAGCAAGCTGCTCATGCCCATGGACGTGCGCATTTACCGCGAACGGCCCACCTTGAAAAATGCCGGCAAGGTCCATGTCCAGGCCTTGTGGACTTACCTGGCTTCCCGGGACAGCCCACTGGCTGCGCAGCTTTGAGAAGTTGGCTCCGGCGATTGAACCGCCTGCGTGAATCCACGATGCCTGCAAAGCTTGATGGAACGGGCCTGAAACTTGCGTTTGCATCAAGGTGCGAACATATGTCGGGGCCATGCACAATTTTGGGCATGAAGCCATGTTTTTGAGGCTTCGACGGGTCCGCGTCATGTTAAAAGCGCTTGTCTGCCCTGTTGCGAAGGCTGGTGATAAAGCCGGTGGTAATGCCGGTGTAATGCCGGTGTCAAAGCCGGGTAATCCTAGGCATGGCCTGGCTGACAATTCTCTAAACTCACCGTTTCATTTTAAGGAAATCACATGAAACTCAAACTCGCCGCGCTAACCCTGGCGCTACTCGCTTCAGGAGCGGTTTTTGCCCAGGCAACCGACACCGTTGCCAAAGTAAAAGCCTCCGGCGTCGTCACCATGGGCGTTCGCGATTCGTCGGGCGCCTTGTCCTACACCCTGGGCGATGGCAAGTACACCGGTTACCACGTTGAAATCTGCAGCCGGGTGATTGCCAACCTGGAAAAGGCAGCCGGCCGCAAACTGGAAGTCAAGTACCAGTCGGTCACCTCGCAAAACCGTATTCCCCTGGTGCAAAACGGCACGGTGGACATCGAATGCGGCTCCACCACCAACAATGCGACCCGCCTGAAGGATGTGGCTTTCCTGCCCACCACCTTTGTCGAAGAAGTACGCATTGCAGTGAAGGCCAACTCGGGCATCACCTCAATTGCCCAGCTGAACGGCAAGAGCGTGGCGACCACCACCGGCACCACGTCCGTGCAGACCCTGCGCAAGAACGAGCGCGCCACCAACCTGGACTTCAAGGAGGTTTACGGCAAGGACCACTCCGACAGCTTTTTGCTGCTTGAATCCGGACGCGCCGATGCGTTCGTGATGGATGGCGCCATCCTGGCCGGCAACATCGCGACATCAAAAAACCCGGCTGATTTCAAGCTCGTCGGCGAAGTGCTGAGTGTTGAGCCCATCGCCATCATGATTCGCAAGGACGACGCCGCCTTCAAGAAGATCGGTGACGACACGGTCAAAGAAATGATGAAGTCGGGCGAAATCGCCAAGCTCTGGGACAAGTGGTTCATGCAGCCCATCCCACCGAAAAACACCCGTGTGGGCTATGCCGCCAGCGAGAGCACCAAAGCCGCCTGGGCCAATCCCAACGACAAGCCGATGGAAGACTACGCCAAGAAGTAATTCAGGGCGCAAGACGGACAAACCCCGCCGTTCATCGCTTTCGGCGGGGTTTGTTTTTTAAACGATGCACCCGTGCGACCCGGGCAACAACAACACCAACACCAACAACCGTAGGCGGACAACTCCATGAATTGGGACTGGCAGGTATTTTTAAATGATGATGGCAGCGGTCGCACTTATCTGCAATGGATGTTTGATGCCTGGGGCTGGACGCTGTCCGTGGCGGGTGCTTCCTGGGTGGTGGCCATGCTGGTCGGCGCCCTGGTCGGCACCTTGCGCACCCTGCCCAACAGCCCCTGGCTGATGCGCCTGTCCAATGCCTGGGTCGAGCTTTTTCGAAACGTGCCCCTGCTGGTGCAGATTTTCATCTGGTACTTTGTCGTCCCCAAAATCATTCCGGCCATGAAAGACCTGCCCAGCTTCGTGCTGGTGGTGTTCGCGCTCGGATTTTTCACCTCGGCGCGCATAGCCGAACAGGTGCGGGCGGGCATTCAGGCCCTGCCGCGCGGCCAGCGTTATGCAGGCATGGCCATGGGCTTCACCACGGCCCAGACCTATCGCTACGTGATCTTGCCGATGGCGCTCCGGATCATCATTCCGCCGCTGACCAGCGAGTCGATGAACCTGCTGAAAAATTCGTCAGTCGCCTTTGCCGTGTCGATTGCCGAACTCACCATGTTCGCCATGCAGGCGCAGGAAGAAACGTCGCGCGGCATTGAAATCTACCTGGCTGTCACGCTGCTGTATGCCGTATCAGCCTTCGCCGTCAACCGGCTCATGGCGGTGGTCGAAAAGAAATTGCGCATACCGGGCTTTGTCGTAGCCGGCGCCACGGGTGGAGGACACTGACATGTTTGGACTTGACCTGAGTTTTTTGAATTGGGAGATCATTTCCAATTTCGTCCTCAAGGGCTTCATCTTCAGCATCCAGCTGACGGTGGTGGCCACCATTGGCGGCATCATTTTCGGCACCTTGCTGGCGCTGATGCGGCTGTCGGGCAAAGCGGTGCTGACGGTGCCTGCCACCATCTACGTCAACGGCATGCGTTCAGTGCCGCTGGTCATGGTGATCCTGTGGTTTTTCCTGCTGGTGCCGGCTTCTTTCTACAACCTGATTCCGGGCGGCGCCAACTACCGTGCGGAAATCTCGGCGGTCATCACCTTCGTGGCGTTTGAGGCGGCGTACTTCAGTGAAATCATGCGGGCGGGCATCCAGTCCATTTCGCGCGGCCAGGTGAACGCGGGGCGCGCCCTGGGCATGAGCTACGCGCAGAACATGAAGCTGATCATCTTGCCGCAGGCTTTTCGCAACATGGTGCCGATCTTGCTGACGCAGACCATCATCTTGTTCCAGGACACGTCGCTGGTGTATGCGATTGGCGCCTACGACCTGCTCAAGGGCTTCACGACGGCGGGCAAGATCTACGGCCGGCCTGAAGAGGCTTACCTGCTGGCGGCTGTCGTCTACTTCGTGATTTGCTTTGGCCTGTCCTACATGGTCAAGCGCCTCAACAGCAAAATTGCCATCATTCGCTGAACGCACAAGAAACCCGAAAAGCACACTGGAGTATCTGATGATTGAGTTGAAAGAAGTTTCCAAATGGTATGGCGACGTGCAGGTTCTCAACAACTGCACGACGAGCATCCAAAAAGGCGAAGTGGTGGTGGTTTGCGGACCTTCGGGCTCCGGCAAGTCGACCCTGATCAAGACCATCAATGCGCTGGAGCCCTTCCAGAAGGGCCAGATCTTTGTGGACGGCCAGGCAGTGCATGACGCCAAGACCGACCTGCCCAAACTGCGTAGCCGGGTTGGCATGGTGTTCCAGAATTTCGAGTTGTTCCCGCACCTGAGCGTGACTGAAAACCTGACGCTGGCGCAGTTCAAGGTGCTGGGCCTCAAGCCCGACGAGGCCAAAAAACATGGCCTCAAGTACCTGGACCGCGTGGGCCTGATGCTGCACAAGGACAAGTTTCCCGGCCAGTTGTCGGGCGGCCAGCAGCAGCGCGTGGCCATTGCCCGGGCGCTCAGCATGGACCCGATCGCCATGCTGTTCGACGAGCCGACCTCGGCGCTGGACCCTGAAATGGTCGGCGAGGTGCTCGACTGCATGATGGGCCTGGCCACGGACGGCATGACCATGATGGTGGTCACGCATGAAATGGGTTTTGCCAAGAAGGTCGGCAGCCGCGTGATTTTCATGGACGTGGGCGGAAAAATTCTGGAAGACTGCTCCAAGGACGAGTTTTTCATGCACCCTGAAAACCGCCAGCCGCGCACCAAGGAATTTTTGAACAAGATCCTGCAGCACTGAGGCGTCCTGCCTCCGGTATGAAAAAGCCTCGCAATGCGAGGCTTTTTCATGGTGCGGCCCGCAGAACCTGCGCTTTATTTCCGCTGATCTGTTCCCGGCGCCGGTGAATCAGGCAGTTGCAGCGGCAAAAAACGCCAGCGCTTCACCCAGCTCGGCTTGCGTGACCCCTGCAGGTATGTCCAGCCTGCCCTGCAGTCCTGCCAGGGCATGCGAGCCTTCTTTCTGAAGCGCGGAGACCGCCAGCGCCGCCTCCTTGGGGACGTCGAACCCGTGGCTTTGCACCAGCAGCCGGCTGTCCGCGTCAAGCAGCTTGAAGTAAAACCGGCCGTCCTTCTCGCGGTATTGCTTGAATACCGGAACAGCCGTCTTAGCCATTTTGTTTTTGGATGGGAGCACAGGGGCCGCTGTGAGCTTGCGCAGACCCACGGCATGGCGCAACTGGCCCATGAACGGCGTGGCTGCGGCACGCGCCTTTGCCGCGCCGGCTTGAAGCCATTGCTCGATCTCCTGCGGATGGTCCAGCAGCGACTGGTAGCGTTCGCGCAGGGGCGCGACTTCCCGGTCGATCCGTTCGAACAGCAGTTGCTTGGCATCGCCCCAGCCAATGCCTTCGGCGTAAGCCTGGCGCAGCGCGGCGGTCTCTGGCTCGCTGGCAAAGGCCTGGTAAATCTGGAACAGGGCCGAGCCGGAGGTGTCCTTGGCCTCGCCGGGCGCGCGCGAGTCGGTGACGATGCTGGAAATCAGCTTGCGCAGCTGATCGCGCGGGGCAAACAAGGGAATCGTGTTGTCGTAGCTTTTGCTCATCTTGCGCCCGTCCAGGCCTGGCAGCAGGGCGACGGACTCCTCGATCTGGGCTTCGGGCAGCACCAGGTGCTCGCCGTACAAGTGGTTGAATCGCTGCGCCATGTCGCGCGCCATCTCGATATGCTGGATCTGGTCACGCCCGACCGGCACCTTGTGCGCCTTGAACAGCAAAATATCGGCGCCCATCAGCACCGGGTACATGAACAGGCCCGCCGTGACATCGGCATCCACGTCGTGGCCGGCGGCCTGGTTCTTGTCGACCGACGCCTTGTAGGCATGGGCGCGGTTGAGCACGCCCTTGCCGGTCACGCAGGTCAGCAGCCAGGTGAGTTCGGTGATTTCCGGGATGTCCGACTGGCGGTAAAACGTCACGCGCTCCGGGTCCAGGCCGGCGGCCAGCCAGCTCGCGGCAATTTCCAGCGTGGAGCGCTGGATGCGCGCCGGGTCATCGCATTTGATCAGCGCATGGTAGTCGGCCAGGAAGTAAAAGCTCTGCACGCCGGGCAGGCGGCTGGCCGCCACCGATGGACGGATCGAACCGACAAAATTGCCCAGGTGCGGCGTTCCGGTGGTGGTGATGCCGGTCAAAAAACGCTGTGGCGAAAGGGGAGCAGTAGGGGTCATGCAAAACACGCGGGCTGGAGAAATGAAAGGCTAGCCCAGCAAGGAGGCCAGCGGCGAAATCAGCGCATTGATCAGGCCATAGCCCAGGGACATCAGGGGCCGCAGCCACACCGCGCCGACCACGCCGGCGACCACCAGGCCCATCACGATGAAAAAGCCCCAGGGCTCGATGCGCGAGACCCACTGCCCCTGCTTCCAGGGCAGCAGGCCGACCAGAATGCGCCCGCCGTCCAGCGGCGGGAGCGGAAACAGGTTGAAGGCCCACATGACCAGGTTCACCAGAATGCCGGCCTGCGCCATCTTGCTGAAAAATGGCTCGTTGACCTCCAGGGCCGCCAGCGCCACCAGCAGCAATGCCCAAAGAATAGCCTGGACAAAATTGGAAGCCGGGCCCGCCAGGGCCACCCAGACCATGTCGCGCTTGGGGTTGCGCAGGGCGTTGAAATTGACCGGAACCGGTTTGGCATAACCGAACAGGAATGCGCCGGAGGTGGCGAAATACAGCAGCAGGGGCATGGCGATGGTACCCATCGGGTCAATGTGCTTGAGCGGATTGAGCGTCATGCGGCCCTGCAGGTAAGCCGTGTTGTCGCCAAAGTGGCGCGCTGCGTAGCCGTGGGCCGCCTCGTGCACCGTGATGGCGAACAGCACGGGCAGGGCGTACAGGGTGACGGTTTGAATCAGGTTGGCAATGTCCATGGCTTGATTGTGTCAGACGCTCCGGCCGGGCTTCACAGCCCCAGCACGGCCAGAGCGCCCCGTCCCTGCCGGATCACCAGCGGGTCGCCGCCGTCCGCCATGGGCGTCAGGTCGATCACGGTCGTCGGGTCCTTGTGGCAGGCGCCGGCGTCGATGACGGCGGCCAGTTCGTGCTCCAGCGTGCCGGTGATGTCCTGCGCGTCGCTGAGCGACTCGGTTTCGCCGCGCGGAATCAAGGTGGTGGCCAGCAGGGGGCCGCCGTGGATTTCCAGCAGGGTTTGCAAGGTCTTGTGGTCCGGCACCCGCAGGCCGATGGTCTTGCGCGACGGATGGCTCAGCCGGCGCGGCACTTCCTTGCTGGCTTCCAGAATGAAGGTGTAGGGGCCGGGCGTGGCCACTTTGAGCAAACGAAACTGCTTGTTGTCCACCCGCGCATAGGTGGACAGCTCGCTCAAGTCGCGGCACAGCAGCGTGAGGTGGTGCTTGTCGTCCACCCCGCGAATGCGGCGCAGGCTGTCGGCTGCCGCCTTGTCGTCGAGCTGGCAGACCAGCGCATAGCTGGAATCGGTCGGCACGGCGGCAATGCCGCCACGCTGGATCAAGGCCACCGCCTGCTTGAGCAGGCGCGCCGGTGGGTTGTCGGGATGGACTTCGAATAACTGGGCCAAGGCAAGCTTTCAGGTTTCAGCCGGCTGGACGACGATGCGGTGCTCGCGCACGGCCAGCCAGGCGCCGGTGGTGCCGCATGCGCCGATCAAGGCCATGCCGATCATCGACATTTCATCGGGAACATGGGAAAACGCCAGCCAGCCGCCCAGCATGGCGAAGCCGATCTGCGCGTAGAGGAACGGTGTCAAGGTGGAAACAGGCGTGCGGGCATAGGCCAGGATCATCATGAAATGGCCCACAGTGGCCATCACGCCCATCAGCGCCATGCCGGCCCACAGCGTCCATGAATCCAGCGTGGTCCAGACAAAGGGAACGGCCAGCGACGCCAGAAGCGTGCCGATCCAGCCGGTGTAAAAATGCATGGCAACCGGGTCTTCGGTCCGCGCCAGCCGGCTGGTCAAAATTTGGAACCAGGAGTTAGTGGCCACCAGGCCCAGCGGCAGCAGCATGGTCCAGCTGAACTGTTCGCCGCCCGGACGAATGATGATGAGCGTGCCCGCAAAACCGCCAATCACCAGGAACCACCGCAACAGCGAAACGCGCTCGCCCAGCGTGAGGGAGGCCAGCAGCGTCATGAGCAGCGGCGTGACCATGACAATGGCCGTGAACTCGCCGACCGGCATGAATTTCAGGCTGAAAAATGCAAAGGCGCTGCTGGCCAGCAGCAGCACGCCGCGCAGGCACTGGAACTTGGGATGCGCCGTGGGCGGCAGCGTCCAGCCACGCCGGGGCATGAGGAACAAGGTGGTGGCCAGGGCCTGGATGGCATAGCGGAACCACAGCGCCATCAGCAAGGGAACGCTCAGGGAAATCACCTTGGTGGTGGTGTCGAGCACGGCAAAGCAGGCCACGGCCGCCACCAGCAACCCAATACCCGCCAGTGTGTTCGTCGACGTGATGTGTGCGCCGCTCATGCCTGGATTCGATCCGCCAGCAATTCCCACACCGGCATCAGCTCGCCGGGCAGGAAGGGCAGCGTGCCCAGGTCGGTATGGCTTTCGTCGGGGCTGTGAAAGTCGCTACCGCGCGAGGCGGCCAGGCCGAATTCCTTGGCGGTTTCCGCATATTTCACATATTCCTGCCGGGTATGGCTGCCGGTGACCACCTCCACGCCGCGCCCGCCGTGCGCCTTGAATTCGGTGAACAGCGCATATTCCTCGTTGGCTGAAAAGTTGTAGCGGCCCGGATGCGCAATGACCGCGACGCCCTGCGCCCCCGCAATCCAGCCGACCGCATCCTTCAGGCTGGCCCAGCGGTGAGGCACATAGCCTGGCTTGCCTTCGGTCAGGTACTTGCGAAACACCTCATTGGTTTCGCGGCAGACGCCCGACTCGACCAGATAGCGGGCAAAGTGGGTGCGGGAAATCAGTTCGGGGTTGCCGACAAACTTCAAAGCGCCTTCATAAGCGCCGTGAATACCGGCCTTGGCCAGTGAATCGGACATTTCCATGGCGCGCTGCTGACGGCCGCCCCGGGTGTTGTGCAGACCCTGCCTGAGGGCGGCATCGTCGGGGTCGAACCCCAGCCCCACGATATGGACGGTTTCCCCGGCAAAGGTCACGGAAATCTCGGTACCGGTCAGGTAGGCCATGCCCTGGGCCAGGGCAGCGGCGGCGGCCCGGTGCTGTCCGCCGACTTCGTCGTGGTCCGTCAGGGCCCAGAGCTCGACGCCGTTCTTGCCGGCGCGCTCGGCCAGGGCCTCGGGGGTCAGGGTGCCGTCGGACACGACGGAGTGGCAATGCAGGTCGGCATTCAGGATGTTTTGAGGTTTCACAGGTGGATTTTAGGCCGTATGCGCTGTGCGGATATGACGGGGTCCTATGCCCATGATGGGATCGAGCCTGGCGCCGGGCAATGCCCCGACTCCTTTCAGGGCATTGACCAGGGGCGTCATTGGGCGCCGTGGTGCGCACCGAGCGCCATGAGCTCGGGCGAGAGCCGGTCCCACGGCACCTCAAACCCTGGCGTGGTGCGGCGCGGCGGCAGCGGTGCGTCGCCGTGCAAGGCCCAGCGGGTGCCGCAAAGCACGCTGTCGATGAGACGCATGTCCATTCCGGGCTGAAGCGCAGCCGCCATGCCGGCCAGGCCGGCCCCGCCCAGAATGACTGTCTGCACGCCGAACTGGCGCGCCGCCTCAAGGCAAGCCTGGCCGAGCAGGGCGCGGGCGGCCACCGGATCGGCGGCAAGCTGCCCGCCGGTGGGCGCGACGGTGTAAATGCCGGCCAGCAGCGGCGCCTGGCCGAGCGCCTGGGCCAGCCGCTGGAGCATCGGCCCCCAGCGCTCGCCGCCGGTGACGATGGCGAAGCGGCCATGGCGGGCGGCCTCGATGAAGGATGCCTCGGCCAGCCCGGTGACCGGCACCGGGCTGCTT
>JAQGMZ010000243.1 GCA_028292045.1 Polaromonas sp.
ATGATGTCGATGATCCGGCTGGTCAGGTTTTCCTCGGCCTTGATGTCGCGTTCGAGCTTGAACTGCTCGCGCGGGAACAGCGGCGTCAGGTTCTCGAACATGACCTTGTGCTTGTTGTCCTCGGGCGGGCCGTCGTTGATCTTGTCCAGCTTGTTCAGCGCAAAGTAACGCTCGCCGTCCTTGGGCGTGCGCACTTCGCCTTCGATCATGTCGCCGGTGTGCAGGTTGAAGCGGCGGATCTGGCTCGGACTGATGTAGATATCGTCCGTTGACGCGGTATAGCTCGAATCCGGTGCGCGCAAAAAGCCGAATCCATCGGGAAGCACTTCCAGCACGCCGTCGGCGACGATGGTTTCGCCGGTCCGCGAACGCTTTTTAATGATGGCGAACATCAGCTCCTGCTTGCGCATGCGGCCGACATTTTCGATCTCAAGGGCTTCTGCCTGCTTGAGGACTTCAGACACGTGCAGCGCCTTGAGTTCGTTTAAGTGCATGGGATGACTCCTTGCGGAGTTGATATGGAAAATGGGGGAGGTTTGAAAAGAAGCCGCTTCTTGTCAAGAAGGCTTCCAACCGGAAACTCGAACCTGCCGGCAAAAACAGCCAACGGGTGAATAAAATGCATTATGACAGTAAACCGGGCAGCGCTGCCGGGTAGTGGGGCATCGCAAATGCCGACGAACAGGAAACTTTAAATGAAATACCAACCACCGGAAAAAGCCGACATGGCTTTTCCGGCAATGCCGTCGATCAGGCCAGTTGCTGGTCGATGAAGGCGGTCAACTGCGACTTGCTCAGTGCGCCAACCTTGGTGGCGGCGAGTTCGCCATCCTTGAAGAGCATCAGCGTGGGAATGCCGCGAATGCCGAACTTGGCGGGGATCTCGCGGTTTTCATCGACGTTCATCTTGGCAATCGTCAGCTTGCCTGCGTAACCCGTGGCCACATCGTCCAGAATCGGGGCAATCATCTTGCACGGGCCGCACCACTCGGCCCAGTAGTCGACCAGCACGGGCGTCGTGGACTTCAGCACATCGGCCTCGAAAGTGGCATCGGTGGTATGTTTGATCAGTTCATTGGCCATGGCGGCTCCTTGGGTCTGGTTACGATAATGAGGTTAGAAATTTTAGGGTCATTGTGGCAGAAACAAGGGCCTGCGTTGCTGCCGGCGGCTATGGCGCCCATAGCCGGTTGCTCTGGCAGGCGCCACTGACTCGTTGAATCAAAAGGTCCAACTTACTTGTCTTCCATGCCTATTTCTTCAAGCTTCACGCTTCGTTGCTGGCAGCAGGCCATGCAGCGCCTGGCCGACATCATGGACGCGCGCGCGGTGCATCCATCCGAGGTCGTCGTGCTGCTGCCGTATGCGCAGCTGATCCAGCAGGCACGCCAGAGCTGGGCCGAAAACGCGGGCGGCGCGTTTTTTCTGCCGCGTTTTGAAACCACCATGAACTGGGCCGCCGGCCTGGGCGGCACACTGGGCATGTTCACGCCGTCGGGTGTCGATTTGCGCATGGATGTGTCGGTTGACATGCTGACCGCCAGCGCCTTGCTGGGCCAGGCCGGGCTTGCCGCCCAGCAGGATGCGCTGGCCGGCCGGCTGGTCGAGGCTGCCTGGAGCCTGAGCCGCACGGCTGCCGCCGTGCTCCCTTCGGAGCGCCAGGCCTGGAGCGAATCGGTCGCCGAGGCGCTGGGCGTTGGCCTGGATTCGCCGGTGCTGGCGCTGGAGGCGGCTGTCGGGCGCATTGCGCTGGCCTGGGTCGCCGCGTCAGGCTATGCGTCGGACCGGCTGTTTCTGGCCAATCCGGCGCTGCTGGTGGTGATCGATGGTTTCCAGGTCGAGCCCTTGACCGAGGCATTGAAAACCCGCTTGGGCGAGCGGGCGCAGTCGATTGCGCTGTGCCTGCCTGAAGACGAGCCGGCCGCGCCCGATGCGACGCTGCCGTCCCTGCATGCGGCGCTGGATGCCGAAGACGAGGCCGGCCGCGCTGCCGCCTGCGTGCTGGCCCACCTGGCGCAAGGCCGCAGCCCGGTCGCGCTGATTGCCCAGGACCGCCAGCTCACCCGGCGCGTGGCCGCCATGCTGGCCGAACGCGGCGTTGCCATGCGCGACGAGACCGGCTGGAAGCTGTCCACATCGCGCGCTGCCGCCACGCTGATGGGCCTGCTGCGCGCCGTACCCTGGGATGCGTCCACCGACGCGGTGCTGGACTGGCTTAAAAATGCGCCCGCGTATGACGTGCCTGGCGTTGCGGCGGCTGAAACCGAACTGCGCAAGTTCGGCCTGCGGGCCTGGCGCGACCTGCCGGTTGCCCCGCTGAAGGTTTTGACTGCGGCCCAGGCCCTGGCGCATCCCGTGAACGGGTTGCGCCAGGGCCTGGCACGCCCGCGCCTGCTGGCTGCCTGGCTGCGCGACATGCGCGCAGCCCTGCAAACGGCTGGGCAGTGGGAGCCGCTGGCGCGCGATGAAGCGGGCCAGCGGGTGCTTGAAACCCTTCGCCTGCACGAAGGCGCCGACAGCGAATTTGCCGACGCCCCGGCCATGAAGCTCAGCGAGTTCACCAGCTGGGTGAACCAGGCGCTGGAAGCGCAAACCTTTTCTCCCGGCCATCCGGCTGCCGAACAGGTGGTCATCCTCCCCCTGGCGCAGCTGCTGGGCCGGTCGATGCAGGCGGTGGTGCTGCCCGGCTGCGACGAAATCCGCCTGCCGGTGTCGCCCGAGCCGCCGGGCCAGTGGACCGCCAGCCAGCGTGAACTGCTGGGTTTGCCGTCCCGAGAAGCGCAGGCGAAGGTGGCCCGGCGCGCCTGGCGCCATGCCTTGCAATGGCCCCATGTGGACCTGCTGTGGCGCCAGAGCGAGGCGGGCGAGCGGCTGATGCCCAGCGGTTTTGTGCAGGAATTGCTGCTGGGCCGACGCCTGGCGTCAGACCTGGCCGCCGACCCGCGCAGCCTGCGCCCCGTGACGGTTTGCCCGACGCTGCGGCCATTGCCCACCGGCGAAGCCCTGCCTGTCACGCGGCTGTCGGCCAGCAGCTACGGCGATTTGCGCGCCTGCCCCTACCGCTTTTTCGCGCTGCGCCAGCTCGGCCTGAGTGAGACCGACGAGCTGGAGAGCGAACTGGGCAAGCGTGATTTTGGCAACTGGCTGCACAGCCTGCTGTGCGCCTTTCATGAAGCATTGAAAGCCGATTACACGCAAGACCTGAGTGCGCGGACAGCCATGATCAACACGGCGTCGGTCAAGGCGGCCAAAAGCCTTGGCCTGAGCGGCAGCGAATTTTTGCCGTTTGCCGCCGCCTGGCCACCGGTGCGCGAAGGCTACCTGGCCTGGCTGGCCGCGCACGAGTCCACCGGCACCCGGTTTGACCAGGCAGAGCAGTCGCTTGAAATGCCTTTGGGCGAATGGACGCTGGTTGGCCGGATCGACCGCATCGACCGGCGCTCCGATGGCGAAGTGCTGTTGATCGACTACAAGACCGAGCCGCGCGGCACCACCGCCGACCGCATCCTTCACGGCGCCGAAGACACGCAACTGGCGTTTTACGCCGCCTTGAACGCCGACGACACGCTGTCCGCAGCCTATGTGAATCTTGGTGAAAAAGAGGCCACCCGCACCTATGAGCAGGCCGACATCGTGGAACTCCGCGATGCGCTGATCGACGGCATCTTGCTGGACATGTCGCGCATTGCGCAGGGCGCAGCGCTGCCCGCGCTGGGGGAGGGCAGGGGTTGCGCCTATTGCGCGGCGCGGGGCCTGTGCCGCAGGGACTACTGGAGTGAGTAGGCCCCCACGGTCGCCCACTGCGTGTGGCTTCCTGCCCCCCGAGGGGGCTGCTGCGCCTGCGGTCTGGCAGAGCCAGTCCCGCGGCCCTGGCTTGGGGGGATGTCCCCCACGGTCGCCCACTGCGTGGGGCTTTTCCTTTTTTTAACTCGCTGACTTTCACTCTATAAAGACTTTTCATGACCGCCGCTTACGAATGCAATGGCAAGGCCGTTTCCGCCGATGCGTTTTATGCCATTGCCTGCGACCCGCGCCGCAGCGTGGCGGTGGAGGCGTGCGCCGGCGCCGGCAAGACCTGGATGCTGGTGTCGCGCATGGTGCGCGCGCTGCTCGATGGCGCCAGCGCCCCGGAGAATCTCGATGGCAGCCTGCGCGATGGTGTCCGGCCGCACGAAATCCTGGCCATCACCTTCACCAAGAAAGCCGCTGGCGAAATGCGCGAGCGGCTGGACGAGTGGCTGCAGGCATTCACCCATGCCGACGACGAAACCCTGCGACAGGAACTGCTCATGCGCGGCGTTTCAAGCCAGGCAGGCCCGCAGTCCAGTCCGGACCTGCGCCGGCAGTTGTCCAATTTATACCGCTCCCTGCTGGCCAATGGCCGTTCGGTGCAGATACGCACCTTCCACGGCTGGTTTGCCGCCTTGCTGCGCAGCGCGCCCGTGGCCATGCTGCACCGCCTGCACCTGCCGGTGAATTACCAGCTGCTAGAAGACGATGCCCCGGCAAGGGCGCTGGTCTGGCGGCGGTTTTATGCGGCGCTGGCCGGCGACGCGCAGGGCATGGCTGATTTCCAGGCGCTGGTACTTAACCATGGCCGATTCCAGACAGCCAAGGCCCTGCAGACCGCGCTGGACAAGCGCACCGAGTTTTTGCTGGCCGACGAAAAGGGCGTGGTCGATGCCTCGGTCCGGCCTTTCGGGTTGCAGTTTCCGGAATTTTCCGGGCTCGCGCTGCCGCAAGACTGCCTGGCGCCTGCCGGACCGTGCCATTCGCTGCTGCTGGAAGCCGCCTTGGCTCTGGGCCGCGCCAGTGCGCCGACATTCTCAGCCAAGGGCATCGAGTTGGAACTGGCGCTGGGCCAGCAAGACCTGCCCGGCATTTTCATGGCACTGCTGACCGACAAGGGCGGGCCGCGCAAGTTCGGCGAGAAAATTGTCGGGATCGACACCGTGCGCCAGGCGCAGGAGCTGGTGCTGCGCGTGCAGGCGGCCACCCGGCAGCATGAAGCCTGGGGGCACCAGCTGCGCATGGCCCGGCTGAGCCGGCTGCTGATCGGCGAATACACCCAGCTCAAGCGCGAGCACGGCTGGGTGGACATGAACGATGTCGAGCGGGCGGCGCTGGTCATGCTGGGCGACCCGGTGCTGGCCGGCTGGGTGCAGGAGCGGCTCGATGCGCGCATCAAGCACCTGATGATCGACGAGTTCCAGGACACCAATCCGCTGCAGTGGCAGGCGCTGTCGTCCTGGCTGAGCGGTTACGGCGGCGCGGGCGCGGCGCCCAGCGTGTTCCTGGTGGGCGACCCCAAGCAGAGCATCTACCGTTTTCGCCGCGCCGAGCCGCAGGTGTTTCGCGCCGCCCAGGCCTTTGTGGTCGAGGGGCTGGGCGGCGATCTGCTCAGCTGCGACCATACCCGGCGCAATGCGCTGGCGGTGATCGGCACGGTGAATGCGGTCATGGGGCATGCCCGCGCGGTCGACGGGTATGACGGTTTTCGGACGCACACCACCGGTTCGGCCAAGGCCGGCGCAACCGGTTGCCTGCCGGCAATTCCCCGCCAGCGCGGCGATGCTGGCGACGGCACCTTGCCGGCTGCGGGCTGGCGCGACAGCTTGACCACGCCGCGCGAGCTTCCCGAGGAAACCCTGCGCACCCTGGAGGCGCGGCAGGCGGCCGCCTGGATTTCACGGCAGCTGGCCAGCGGCTTGAAGCCCTCGGACGTGATGGTGCTGTCGCGCAAGCGGGCCGGCTTGTTTCCGGTGCAGGAGGCCTTGCGGGGGCTGCACATTCCCGCGCGGATTGGTGAGAAAACAGACCTGATCGACTGCTGCGAAGTGCTGGACATGGTGGCGCTGCTCGATGTGCTGGTGTCGCCGCAAAACGATTTGTCCCTGGCCCGGGCCCTGCGATCTCCCCTGTTCGGCCTGCCGGACGCCAGCCTGGTGCGACTGGCGCTGCTGCACAGGGAACTGGCCGTGCCGTGGTACGAATTGCTGCAAAAAACAGAACTGCTTGCGCCGGAAATGCAAGGCCTGGCCGCCATTTTGTTGCGCTGGAAAGGCTGGCTCGACAGCCTGCCGCCGCACGATGCCCTGCAGGGCATCTACCAGGACGGCGACGTGCTGGCGCGCTTTGCAGCCGCTGCGCCCGCCGCGCAGCGACCGGCGGTGCTGGCCAACCTGCGCGCGCTGCTGGGCGTGGCGCTGGGCCGCGATGGCGGCCGCTATGCCACGCCGTATGGCCTGGTGCGGGCGCTGAAGGCCGGCGGCCTGCAAGCCCCGGTGGCCGCCAGCGGTGAAGCCGTCCGGCTGCTGACCATTCACGGCGCCAAGGGGCTGGAAGCCGAAGCCGTGCTGCTGCTGGACACCGACACGGTGGAGCGCAATGCCGACAGCATGGGCGTGCTGATCGACTGGCCCGGGGAAGCCGCCGAGCCGCGCAAGCTGGTGTTCATGGTCAGCGAAAACCAGCCACCGGCCTGCGCGCAGGCCGTGCTGGCCGACGAGCAGGCAGCCCGCAAGCGGGAAGAGCTCAACGCCCTGTATGTCGCCAT
>JAQGMZ010000006.1 GCA_028292045.1 Polaromonas sp.
GCCCACATGTAGGTGAAGATCAGCGCCCAGAAATGGACGATGGACAGGCGGTAGGAATACACCGGCCGCTCGGCCTGCTTGGGGATGAAGTAGTACATCATGCCCAGGAAGCCCGCCGTCAGCAGGAAGCCGACCGCGTTGTGGCCGTACCACCACTGCACCATGGCGTCCTGCACGCCGGCATAGGCCGAATAGGACTTCATGAAGCCGACCGGAACGACGGCGTTGTTGACCAGGTGCAGCAGCGCAATGGCGATGATGAAGGCGCCGTAGAACCAGTTGGCAACGTAGATGTGCCGGACCTTGCGGGTGCCGACCGTGCCGAAGAACAGGAATGCATAAGCCACCCAGACCAGCGTGATCAAAATGTCGATCGGCCATTCGAGTTCGGCGTATTCCTTGCCCTGCGTGTAGCCCATCGGCAGGGAAATGGCCGCAGCCACAATGACCGCCTGCCAGCCCCAGAACACGAAAGCCGCCAGCTTGTCGGAAAACAGCCGCACCTGGCAGGTGCGCTGCACCACGTACAGCGACGTGCCCATCAGGCCGCAGCAGCCGAATGCAAAGATCACCGCGTTGGTGTGCAGCGGCCGCAGGCGCCCGTAGCTGAGCCAGGAAACGCCAAAATTCAATTCCGGCCAGGCCAGCTGCGCGGCGATGACCACCCCGACCAGCATGCCCACCACGCCCCAAACCACCGTCATGATGGCAAACTGCCGCACAACTTTGTCGTTGTAGGTGGTTGCCCGTGTATTGGCAAAGTTCATTGTTACCCTCTGTCTGAAGAACACCCCAAGCGTAGGGTCTGCCGGCAAAACAAACATTGACTTGCGTCAATCATCCCGAAGAATTCGCTCGCCCTCGGCGTCAATGTCTTCAAACTGGCCCCGGTAGATCGCCCAGGCCAGCCCGCCCAGGATGAAGAAAACCAGGATGACCGACAAGGGAATCAGCAGATAAAGAATGTCCATCAGGCGCTTTCAGGCGGTGAAATGGCGGCAGACAGGCGCAGCGCATTGAGCACGACCAGCAGCGAACTCAGGGCCATGCCGATGCCCGCCAGCCAGGCCGGCAACCAGCCGGCAACCGCCAGCGGCACGCAGACGGCGTTGTACAAGGCGGCCCAGCACAAATTTTGCCGGACGACACCCAGGGTGCGCCGTGCCTGCGCCAGCGTCTGGGCCACCGCGCCCAGGCGGTCGCCCAGCACCACCAGGTCGGACTGCGCCTGCGCCAGCGGCACGGCACGGCCGAAGGCAAAAGACACATGGGCCCCGGCCAGCACCGGCCCGTCGTTCAGGCCGTCGCCCACCATGGCCACCTTGCGCCCCTGCGCCTGCAGGCTGCGCAAAAAGGCCAGCTTGTCTTGCGGCGTGCAGCTTGCCCGGCAGTTGACAATGCCCGCCTGCCGGGCAACGCGGGCGGCCGATTCGGGCAGGTCGCCCGACAGCAGGTGCACGCCCATGCCTTGCGCGGCCAGCGCCGCCACCGCGGCCCGGGCGTCAGGGCGCAGGTCTTCCTGCAGCTCGAAAGTGGCCACCCAGCCCTGGTCGTCGCTCAGGCAGGCGTGCAGGGCCGCGCTGGCGGCCGGCGCCACACGGCAAAACCGGGCCGAACCCAGGCGCGCCGCAACCGCAACGCCGGCACCGCCCGCTGGGCAGATTTGCCCCGACACCCCCTGCCCGGGCGCTTCCTGCACATCCTGCGCGCTCCACGCCTGCGGGTGCATGCCGATTTCCCGCCCCGCCGCCGCCAGCGCGCGCGATACCGGGTGCAGCGAATGCGCTGCCAGCGCCGCGGCCATGGCCAGGGCGTCGGCCCTGGAGATGCCGGGACGCGTGCGCACTTCGCCCAGCGCAAAAGCGTCGCGGGTCAGGGTGCCGGTCTTGTCGAACACCACCGTGTCCACCGCAGCCAGGGCTTCGAGCGCCCGCAGCCGCCGGACCAGCACGCCGCTGCGGGCCAGGGACCCGGCGCTGGCCAGCATGGCGGCTGGCGTGGCCAGCGACAGCGCGCACGGACAGGTGACGATCAGCACCGCCACCGCCACAATCAGCGAATGGCCGGGGTTGTGGGGCCACCAGTAGGCGCCGGGGCCGGCGCCGGCCGCCAGAACAAATAACAGGAAGGGCTTGGCGATGCGGTCGGCCAGCCGGGCCATTTCCGGCTTTGAGGCCGAAGCGCTTTCCATCAGCGCCACGATCTGCGCAAAGCGCGTTTCGCCCCCCGCAAGCTCCACCCGCACCACCACCGGGGCAGCCAGGTTGTGGCTGCCGGCGATCACAAAGTCACCCTGGCCCCGCGCCAGCGGGCGCGATTCCCCGGTCAGCAGCGACTCGTCGGCCAGCGTGCGGCCTTCCAGAATGATGCCGTCGCCCGGAAAGGCCTCGCCCGGCAGGACCCGCACCACATCGCCCGCAGCCAGCCTGCGCACCGCAACACGCTCGAAGGCACCGCCGGGCCCGCGCCGCTCGACACTGGCGGGCAGGCCGTTCATCAACGCTTCCAGCGCGCCTGCGGTGCGGTCCCGCAGGCGCAATTCCAGCCAGCGCCCCGTCAGCAGGAAAAAAACAAACATGGTGAACGAGTCGAAATACACCTCGGCGCCGAAAATGCCGCGGGGCTCGAACGTTCCGAAGGAACTGACGGCAAAGGTGATGCCCATGCCGAGCGCCACCGGCAGGTCCATGCTGACGCGCCGGTGGCGCAGGTCGCGCCATGCATTGCGGAAAAAAGGCGCGCAGGAAAACAGCAGCACCGGCAGCGAAAGCACCCAGGAAGCCCACCGCAGCAACTGCGCCATGTCGGGGGCCAGGTCGCCGGGCGCGGCCACGTACGCCGGCCAGGCATACATCATCACCTGCATCATGCACAGGCCGGCCACCCCCAGGCGCCACAGCGCCTCGCGGGTTTCCACCAGCCGCCGGTCATTGGCCAAGGCATCGTTGGCGGGCACGGCGGGGTAGCCGGCCCGGGCGGCGGCCTGCATCCAGACCGAGGGCTTGGCGCTGGCATCCGACCAGACAATGCGGCCCCGGTGGCTGGCAGCGCTGACCTGGGCCGACTGCACGCCGGGCACCTGGCGCAGCGCTTCTTCAATCGTGAGCGCGCAGGCGGCGCAGTGCATGCCTTCAAACACCACGCTCGATTCCCAGCACGAAGGCTGCCCGGGCAGGGACCGGCTGAAGGCCAGCCATTCGTCGGACTCGTCCAGCATGGACAGCGGCGTGGCGCTGCCGGCGGGCGTTGGGGTTTTGCCCGGCTGGCTGGGCGGGGAGGGGGAGGCAATGGACAAGCTGGCCGTTGGCATGACCGGCCAGCTTAGCGGCCTTTAGCGGCCGGCAGTTTGATTCAGCGCAAACGCCGTCCAGTTAATCGCCGCGCGCCGCTGGTTTTTCAGGCAGCCCCGCGTCGGCAAGGCTACAGGCTGGTCACCGCCGCCAGCCGGCGGATGACCTGCTGGACGATGTCGCTCTGCATGTCGCGGTAGAGCAGCGTTTCTTCGGCCTCCTTGGCCAGCACCGCCGATTCGTTGAAGCTGATGTCGCGCTGCTGCGCAATTTCGCTGACCGGAATCAACTCCTTGCCTGCCAGGGTCCGCAGGCGAAAGGAAAACACCAGCCGCAGTTGGAACTCGCGCACCTGGCCGGCCGAGTTCAGGCTGAGCACGACTTTTTCGCGTCGGTCCTGCACGACTTCGAGCACGACCTGCGCCTCGTTGATGCGGCGCGCGTCGCTCACCACCCGGACCTGGCGGCCGGCCTCGAGCGAGCGCCTGAGCTCCACGCCCAGCGGCGACGACTCGGCCAGGCCGCTGTACAGCGTGGTGAAGGCGAAGTTGGGCGCCTTGCGCAGCGCAAAGCCGCAGCCGCCCAGGCTGGCCAGCGCCAGCGAGGCAGAAGAAGCTGCAAAAACCAGAAATGCGCGACGCTGCATGGGAATGCCTTGTTGAATGTTGACGGACGCGCTTGACTTACACGACGATGTTGACCAACCGGCCCGGCACGACGATGACTTTTTTGGCCGGCGCGCCTGCCGCCTGCCGGACAAAGGCATCACAAGCCAGCGCAGCCGCTTCAATAGCCGCCTTGTCGGCGCCTGCAGGCACCGTGACCGAGCCGCGCAGTTTGCCGTTGATCTGCAGCATGAGTTCGATCTCGTCTTGTTGCAGGGCGCTGGCGTCGACTTCGGGCCACGGGGCATCGAGCAGTTCGCTGCCTGTTGCGGCATAACCCAGTTCCGACCAGAGCGCATGCGCCAGGTGCGGCGTGGCCGGGTAAAGGCAGCGCAGCAAGATGCCAAAGCCTTCGCGCAGTGCCGCTCCGCTGGCGGCCGACACCCCGCCCTTGAAATCTTCCAGTGCGTTGAGCATCTTCATGCAGCCCGATACGACGGTGTTGTACTGCATGCGCTGGTAGTCGTAGTCCACCTGCTTGAGCAAGGCGTGCATGTCCAGCCGCAGCGCCTTGGTTTCTTTGTCGAGGTGGCTCAGGCCGCTTGCACCTTCCCCGCTGGCTGCCGTTGCCTGCATGGCATGCACGTTGGCGCCAAAATTCCAGACCCGGCGCAAAAAGCGGTACGAGCCTTCCACGCCCGCGTCGTTCCATTCGAGCGTGGCCTCGGGCGGGGCGGTGAACATGGTGTACAGCCGCGCGGTGTCCGCGCCGTATTTTTCGATGATGTCCTGCGGATCGACGCCGTTGCTTTTGGACTTGCTCATGGTGCCCACGCCTTCGTAGTCGATGAGCGTGCCCGCCGGCAGGCCGCCTGCGGCATTCTTGAGCCGCGCGCCCGTGACCTTGCCGGTGTCGTCAAGCAGATGCTCGACATCGTGCGGCCAGAAGTATTCCTTGCCGCCCCGCTCGGTGCGGCGCGAATAGATGTGGTTGAGCACCATGCCCTGCGTCAGCAGCCGGGTGAAGGGCTCGTCGACCCGGACCAGGCCCCGTGCCTGGCCGCCTGGCCCGGGAACTCCAATATCGCGCATGACCTTGGTCCAGAAGCGCGCATACAGCAGATGAAGAATCGCATGCTCGATGCCGCCGATGTACTGGTCCATCGGCATCCAGTAGTCGGCGCCCTCGCCCACCATGGCCTGGTCGTTGTTGGGGTCGCAGTAGCGCATGAAATACCACGAACTGTCGACAAAGGTGTCCATGGTGTCGGTTTCGCGCCGCGCGGCCTTGCCGCAGACCGGGCATGCGACACGCTTGTCGCTTCCAGGACTCGCCGCGTGAAAGCCTTCGTGCTTGATCAGCGGATTGCCCGAACCATCGGGCACGCAGTCTTGCGGCAGCACCACCGGCAGGTCTTTTTCAGGCACCGGCACGGCGCCATGCTCATCGCAGTGGATGATGGGAATCGGCGTGCCCCAGTAGCGCTGGCGGCTGACGCCCCAGTCGCGCAGGCGCCAGGTGGTTTTCTTCTCGCCCAGGCCCTTGGCGGCCAGGTCGGCGGCGATGGCGTCCACGGCCGCCTTGAAGCCCAGGCCGTCGTATTTGCCGGAATTGATGGCCACGCCCTGCTGCTTGTCGCCGTACCAGTCGGCCCAGGCGTCCTGGCTGTAAGTCTGGCCACGCACGTCGGTGACCTGCTTGATGGGCAAGCCGTATTTCTTGGCAAATTCAAAGTCGCGCTCGTCATGCGCAGGCACGCCCATGACCGCGCCGTCGCCGTAGCCCATCAGCACATAGTTGCCGACCCAGACTTCGACCTGCTCGCCCGTCAGCGGATGGGTGACGAACAAGCCGGTGGGCTGGCCTTTTTTCTCTTGCGTGGCCAGCTCGGCCTCGGTGGTGCCGCCGGCCTTGCATTCCTCGATGAACGCCGCCAGTGCCGGATTCGACAAAGCCGCATGCAGCGCCAGCGGATGCTCGGGCGCCACGGCGCAAAACGTCACGCCCATCAGGGTGTCGGCGCGGGTGGTGAAGACGTGCATGCGGCCTTCGCCAATCAGCGCGCCCGATGCGTCGTGTAGGTCGTGCAGGAAGGCCAGGCGCACGCCTTCGCTCTTGCCGATCCAGTTTTCCTGCATCAGCTTGACCCGCTCGGGCCAGCCGGGCAACTGGTGGCTGACGCTGCCCAGCAGCTCTTCGGCGTAGTCGGTGATCTTGAGGTAATAACCCGGAATTTCGCGCTTTTCCACCGCAGCGCCGGTGCGCCAGCCCTTGCCGTCGATCACCTGCTCATTGGCCAGCACGGTCTGGTCGACCGGGTCCCAGTTCACCACCTGGGTCTTGCGGTAGGCAATGCCTTTTTCCAGCATTTTCAGGAACAGCCATTGGTTCCACTTGTAGTACGTCGGGTCGCAGGTGGCGATCTCGCGGCTCCAGTCGATGGCCAGGCCCATCGCCTGCATCTGCTTTTTCATGTACGCGATGTTGTCGTAGGTCCATTTCGCCGGCGGCACGCCGTTTTTCATGGCGGCGTTTTCGGCTGGCAGCCCAAACGCGTCCCAGCCCATCGGCATCAGCACGTTGTAGCCCTTCATGCGCAGGTAGCGGGCCAGCATGTCGTTGATGGTGTAGTTGCGCACATGGCCCATGTGCAGCTTGCCGCTGGGGTAGGGCAGCATGGAGCAGGCGTAGTATTTGGGGCGGCTGGCGTCTTCGGTCACGCGGTAGGCGTCCAGCGCGGTCCAGTGGGTTTGCGCGCTGCGCTCGACGTCGGTATGGTTGTATTTGTCTTGCATGAAAAACTCTGGCTACCGAAAAATAACCCCGGGCCGGGGCGGGCAGCCCGGGCTGCGAAACAATTGATTTTAGGGGCTGAAAAGCCCTGCAGCCGTTTTAGCTCAGCGGCTTGCCGGGGCAGCCTTGGCCGGCTGGGCTACAAAACCAATGCGGTTGAGCCCGGCTTTTTGCGCCACGCCCATGACTTCGACCACCCGGCCATAGGGAACGGCCTCGTCAGCGCGCAGTTGTACTTCCGTGTCGGGGTGCTGGCGTGCTGTTTGCGACAGCTGGCGTGCCAGTTCATCGAGCGATTGCGGCCGGTCGTCCAGAAACGCCTGGCCGGCCTTGTCCACGACAAGCGTCACGAACCGGGGCATGTCCACAGATTTCGCCGCGTCGGTCTTTGGCAGTTCGAGCCGGATGGCGCTGGCCAGCAGGGGCGCGGTGATGATGAAAATCACCACCAGCACCAGCATCACGTCCACCAGCGGCGTGACATTGATGTCGCTCATGGGCTGCGGGCCCGGCGTGCGTTCAAGCCGGCCGAAGGTCACTAGGGCACCAGGGGGTGGTTGCGCACTGCCAGCAGCTCGCGCAAGTCAAACGCAAAGCCTTCCAGCTCAGCCTCGATGCGGCCAATGCTGCGGCCGAACACGTTGTAAGCCAGTACCGCTGGAATCGCCACCGCCAGGCCGGCGGCCGTCATGATGAGCGCCTCGCCGACCGGGCCGGAAACCTTGTCGATCGTCACCTGCCCCGCCAGCGCCATGCCGGTCAAGGCATGGTAGATGCCCCAGACGGTGCCCAGCAGCCCGACAAAAGGGGCGGTGGAGCCGACCGTGGCCAGCAAGACCTGGCCGAACTGCAATTTTTGCAGGACGGCGTGCAGGGCATCGCGCAGCACGCGGGTGAGCTGGGCCGACTTGTCGCCTGCCGTGGCCAGCGTACCCTGCGCCTGCGCCCGGGTGGCTGCGATCAATGGCAGCACCAGGGCTTCACGGTCGAACAGGGCCATCTTGCTCCAGGCAGCGTCCACGGAGCTTGACTGCCAGAAAGCCGCCGTGCTGCGCGCCACGTCGCCGGCAGCGCGCTGCAGCAGCCAGCCCTTCCACAAAATCACCACCCAGCTGGCAACCGACATGGCCAGCAACAGCACGGCGACCGCCTGGCCCACCAGGCCGGCTTGCGTGATGAGGGCCAGCAGACTCATGCCCGCCTCATTTCAGATTAAGTACGTCGAACATGTCGAACAGGCCGCTGGCCTGGCCGTCCAGAAAGCGGGCTGCGCGCAGGCTACCCTGCGCGTAGGTTGCGCGGCTGGAGGACTTGTGGCTGATTTCGATGCGCTCGCCGATGCCGGCAAACAGCACCGTGTGGTCGCCGACGATGTCGCCGCCGCGTATGGTGGCAAAGCCGATGCTCGACGGATCGCGTTCGCCGGTCACGCCCTCGCGCGCATAAACTGCGCATTCCTTCAAATCGCGGCCCAGTGCCTCGGCCATCACCTCGCCCATCTTGAGCGCGGTGCCCGAGGGCGCGTCGATCTTGTGGCGGTGGTGCGCCTCGATGATTTCAATGTCATAGCCCGTGGACAGCGCCTTGGCCGCCATCTCCAGCAGCTTGAGGGTGACGTTGACGCCAACGCTCATGTTGGGCGCCATGACAATCGCGATGTCTTTGGCAGCATCGGCGATTTCAGCTTTTTGAGCTGCTGAAAATCCCGTGGTGCCGATGACCAGCTTGACGCCGAGTTCGCGGCAGACCGCCAGGTGCGCCAGCGTGCCTTCGGGACGGGTGAAATCGATCAGCACCCGTGAATTTTTGAGGCCCCCGCGCAGGTCGGAATGAATGACAACACCGCTGGAGCGGCCGGCGAACGCAAAAGCGTCCTGGCCGATGGCAGGGCTTGCAGCCACATCGAGCGCGCCCGTCAATGCACAGTCGGTGCTGGCGTTTACCGCCTCGATCAGCATGTGGCCCATGCGGCCGCTGGCGCCGGCAATCGCAATCCGGTGATGCCGGCCTTGCTCCAATGCGCCTGCCTTCACCTTCGGGGACTTTCAAGCGGCGGATACACCACGGCGGAGGAGCCGGCCGGCGCACCGGATGAGGCCGCCGGACGCTCTGCGGCCGCTTTTGAGGCGGACGGCTTTTCTGCCGCCTTGAGTTGCTCTTCGCTGGCCTCCAGGACCGGCACATTGCCCAGTGCGCGCTTGTTGGTCAGCGTGGAGATGAACTCTGCCTCGCTGGGCATGGCGTCGCCGGAAAAGCGTTCCAGCAGGTCGCCTTTGAAGAACACGGCGTACTTGAAGGACTGCGGATCAACGCCTTGCCGCTTCAAGGTGAAAACGTAATCCCACCGGTCTGCGTGAAACAGGCTGGTGATCAGGGGCGTGCCGAGTACCGATTTGACCTGCTCGCGCGTCATGCCGGCCTGAAGCTGCTCCACCTGCTCCCTGGAGACAAAATTACCCTGCACCACGTCGACCTTGTACGGCGTGATCCAGTTGACCGGGTTGATCGACTTGATGGAGGAAATGCCAGTGCCGCTGCCGCAGGAAGCCAGCACCCCGCAAGCCACGGCAATAACGATTTTTTGAATGCGGTAGGGAAGATTTGCAGGCAAGGCAGACATAGTGGAAGGTGTAGCGATATGATCAAACATTGTAGCGGCTAGGTACTTTCAGCCTGTTTTTCGGGTAGCCCGGCACCTGGTGCGCCGCCTGAATTTACCCGAAAGATTCCAGAGAGATGTCCATGAGCAACATTGACGAGTTGAAAAACACCGGTTTGAAGGCAACCCTGCCGCGGCTAAAAATACTCGAGATTTTTCAGGCCGGAAAGCAGCGCCACATGACGGCCGAAGATGTTTTCCGGGTGCTGCTTGAAGAGCGCTCCGACATCGGGCTGGCAACGGTCTACCGGGTGCTGATGCAGTTTGAGCAGGCCGGGCTGCTCAACCGGAGCAATTTCGAGTCGGGCAAGGCGGTGTACGAAATCAATGAAGGCCAGCACCACGACCACCTGGTGTGCCTGGACTGCGGCAAGGTCGAGGAGTTCTACGACGCCGAGATTGAAAAGCGCCAGAATGCGGTGGCCGAGGTCAAGGGTTTTGCCATCGCCGACCATTCGCTGTCGATTTATGCCAATTGCATCAAGACCGACTGCCCGAACCGTTCGGCAACGCCGGTGCGGCACCATCATCATCATTCCTGATTAACGGCCCAGGCGACACCACCACTTGCAGCCACAGGCGGGACAGCCCCCTCGGGAGGCGAGGCAGCGAACCACGCGCTGCGGGGAGCGTGGGGGCTCAGTCGTCCTGCTCCATGGCCCGCCGGTGCCGCTCGACAAATTCCTGGTAGGTGTTGATGCCGCGCTGCTGCACAATAGCGTTGCGCACGGCGGCTTCCACCAGCACGGCGATATTGCGTCCGGCTTCCACCTGAATGATCACCTTGCGCACCGGCACGCCGAGCACATCCTGCGTGAGCGGCTCGTAGGGAATGCGTTCATAGTCGCGCTCCAGTGTTTCGCGGCGCACCAGGTGGACGATCATTTTCAGCCGCATTTTTCGGCGCACCGCGGTTTCGCCAAAGATCGCCTTGATGTCGAGCAGGCCGATGCCGCGCACTTCCAGCAGGTTTTGCAGCAGATCTGGGCAGCGCCCTTCAATCGCGGTCTGGTTGATGCGGAACAGGTCGATGGCGTCGTCCGCCACCAGGCCATGACCGCGCGAGATCAGTTCCAGCCCCAACTCGCTCTTGCCCAGGCCCGACTCGCCGGTGATCATCACGCCCATGCCGAGAATATCCATGAACACGCCGTGCATGGACGTGCGCTCTGCGAAATGCCGGGACAGGTAGGCGCGCAGCACGTCGATGACGAAAGCGGCCGACTCGGGCGTGGCGAACATGGGCAGCTGGGCACGCTCGCACATCGACAACAGCGTGTCTGGCGCCGTCTGCCCATCTGCCACGACCAGCACCGGCGGCTCCAGGGTGATGATGCGTGAAATCCGGCGGGCAGCGTCTTCAGGGCTGGCATGGGCCAGGTACGCCACTTCGCGCTCGCCCAGGATTTGAACGCGGTAGGGATGGATGTAGTTGAGATAGCCCACCAGGTCCGCCCCGGAGCGCGCCTGGCTGACGGCTACTTCGTCAAATCGCCTTTCTGAAGCGCCGAGCCCCGCGACCCACTCCCACTTCAGGGTGGCGCGGTGGTCTTCAAACAGGACGTCTGCGCTGACGACGGTGGGTTTCATGCCTTTGCGCCGCGCAAGCAGCCACCGCTCATGGGCTGACTTCGTGAGCCGACTGCCAGGAAGTCACCAGCTTGTGCAGGGCTGGCGCATCGGCACTGGTCTTGAGTTGCTCGCGCAGCGTGCTGTCGCTCAGCATTTCGGCAATTTCAGAAAGGATTTCAAGATGCTTTTGCGTTGCGGCTTCGGGAACCAGCAAAAAGACCAGAAAATTCACCGCAAGCTCATCCGGCGCGTCAAACCCGATGGGCGTCAGCAGCTGGAAGATCGCAGCCATTGGGGTCTTGAGACCCTTGATGCGGCCATGCGGTATGGCCACGCCATGGCCCAGCCCTGTGGAACCCAGGCGCTCACGGGCAAACAGGCTGTCGGTGATGACCGCACGGTTGAGGCCATGCAGGTTTTCAAACAGCAGCCCAGCTTCTTCAAACGCGCGTTTCTTGCTGGTTGCCTCGACGCAGACCAGCACTTGGGGAAGGGGCAAAATTTGAGAAAGACGGTTCATATCGCTCTTTAAGTCGCCGGATTATGCACTTTATAGGGGATTTATTAGAAAAATGATAAAAAAAGCCGCTTGACGGTGCAAACGGCCTATAGCTACAACCCATCACCCAATCAGCGCAAGTGCATTCAATGCGGCAGCAGGTCTGGTGGACGATGGGTGGAGGGGTGGTGAAATTTAGCCAGGCTGCCAAAAGCAGGCTGTGCGGACCTGAGTTGGGGGCAATGCCGCTTCAGGCTTCGGCGCGTTTGGCGCAGACATGCCCATGGTCCTGCGACTTGGCCTTGTAGCGGCCCACCTGACGGTCCAGTTTGTCTGCCAGTTCATCGACTGCGGCATACAGATCCGCATTGGAGCTTTCAGCAAACAGGTCGCGGCCCTTGACATGCACATTGCACTCTGCCCGCTGTCGCTTTTCCTTTTCCGTCATGTTGTCGACCGCCAGGATGACCCTGACATCGACCACCTGGTCAAAATGCCGGGTGATGCGATCAAGCTTGGACATGACATAACCGCGCAAGGCTGGCGTGACCTCAAGGTGGTGACCACTAATCGTCAAGTTCATACAGAGACTCCTATTCCAAAAGTTGGAACTGGTTGAAAAACGCTGCCAAACGCGTCAGGAAAGGCAGCACCCGGAACATCCTCTTGACTTCACTATGCCCGCTACCATCGGCAATTGCAAGCTGATGCCCTGACCAAAGGAGGGTAGCCCTTTAACCTTGCCTGCACTCCAAATGTGCCGAAAATTCGCAAACATGCGGTAATTTGCTGCCAACGCCCGGATAAGAAAAATTGGCACTCCACATTCATCGATATTTTTTAAGTTACACAAATATGTAATTTGTGAATAAAAGTGAATGACGGATTTTTAATTTGCCCAACAAACCTGGCCAGCCAAAAACCTTCCTGCCCGGTTGGCCTGCTGCAGTCTGCTTTTTCACTTGGCCCGAGAGTATCTAGACGGAAGATTCTTGCCGCTGCCAATGTCTGTGAAACAGCCGTTTTTGCGGTAGATACCGGGCATGTGCAGTGCCATAATCGCGGCTTATTGACTACGGAGACATCCTTGGAAAGCAGTCCCAGTCGGCCGCTTTCAACACCGCAGACTGACGCCAGGTAAGGCGTGGCAGCGGGTTGAAAGCAAAGCCTTCATTACTACAACCCGCGCCTGTGCCAAGGTTCAATCACGCCTTGGGCAGGTTCATGCCCATCGAAAAAGCCGTCTGTCATGCTCAATATCTTTACGCTCGCCAATGGCCGGCTTTTCCAGGAAGAAATCGAATCCCTGGAAGAA
>JAQGMZ010000023.1 GCA_028292045.1 Polaromonas sp.
GTGAAGCTGTTGGCGAACGAGCGGTAGCACCAGCCAGTAATGGCGAATGCCGCCCGCCCTCAAATCCAGGTGCCCAGAGCCCAGCGAAGCGATGGCCCGACAGAGCGTCCAGCTCTAACCCGCTCCCCCTCCCTGGGCAACTTTCTTTCGTGAGTTTCTTTTTTGCCAGAAAAGAAAGTTACCCCCAGCCGGGCAGGCGCCCGGACTCACAACAAAGACAGAACGCCCCAAGCCGAAGGCAGTCAGCAACAATCAGCACAAGCACACCAAGGCAAGGTAAGGCAAGGCAAAGCAAAAAAACCAGCGCTAACGCCCCTGTCCCTGCCCAACCGCCATCCGCCAGTGCTCCTTGCTGTCATGCAGATACCGGTGAATCCCATGCTCCAGCGTCGGCATCAACAGGCCGCGCTCGCTGGTCAGTGCCATCACGCCAGGCACCGCGCCATGATCGGACACCGCCACCGCATCCGCATGAAAGCCCGCCGCCTCGGCCAGCATGACCGCGAACCCATGCCACGACACCTGGCCGCGATTGGCCAGATGCCACACGCCTTCAGCGCCGTCGATCATCAAATCCAGCGTGGCATGGGCCAGGTCCGGCACGTACGTCGGCGATATGGCCACAGCCGCAGCAGCCCGGGGCCGCTGGCCCTGCGCCAGTCCATGCAGCGTGGCGTAGGCGAAGTTGTAGATGTCCCACGGCCCGAAAAAGGCGCTGGTGCGCACCACCAGCGCCCCGGGATGCGCGGCCAGGATGCGCTGCTCGGCCTCCGCCTTGCTGCGCCCATACACCCCTTGCGGATCGACCGCATCGCCTTCCGCATAAGGACGGCCCAGCGCCCCGCTGAACACCAGGTCCGACGAGAACGAGACATACGCAATGCCCAGCCGGGCACACGCTTCGGCCAGCAGCGCCGCGCCTTCGCTGTTTTCCCGGAAGCACCGGCCGGGCTCGCGCTCGGCGTCAGCGACGCGCACATAGCCAGCGGTGTTGATGACCGCCCACGGCCGGTAGGACCGCAGCGCCGCCTCGATGGAGCCGGCATCGGCGATGTCCATGTCGCGCCGCGACACCAGGTCATGGTCGAGGCCGCGCACATGGCAGATGCGCGACATGGCCTGGCCCAGCGTGCCGCTGGCGCCCGTGACCAGCAGCCGCCGGGGGGAGCCGACCACCCGCAGCTTGCTGCTGCGGGTCGGCGGGCGGTAAAACCGCTCATCGCGCTTCCACCAACCGGCCCGGTCCAGCACCGGATGCTCGAACTCGCCGGCGGCGGCCAGCGCGGCGGTGGCCGTGGCCAGCACCGTCGGGCGTGGCGGGTCTGAACGCGCATCGAACACGCCGGGCTCATAAAACCCGTTGCGGTGCTGCAGCAGCGAATTCCAGTCCACCGCGCCCATCATCGACCAGACGGTAACGGCCCGGATGTCGGCCCCCTCGGCGCGCAGGCGCCGGGCGGCGTGCCAGACCTCCATCAGCCAGCGCACCTGCTCGTCGCGGCTGCAGCCGTGGTGCGCCTCGGTCACCGCCAGCGGCAGACGGTAGCGCTCCCAGGCTTCTCGCAGGCGCGCCTCGGGGCCGATCTGCCGCGCCGGCAGGTCGACGCGCACCGCTTCCACGTCGACATAGGTGTGCGCATCGGTGGTGTTCTGGTGAAAACCCGGGTACATCGACAGCCGGTGGTCCAGGAACCGTTCGCTGGTGAGGTAGTGGTTGATGCCGATGATGTCGGGCGGGCAAGGCGATTCGACGAAAAAGGCCAGTTCGTCGTCGCCGATCCCGGCTTGCCGAAACAAGGCATGCCAGGAATGCTGGCGGTCGATCCGGCCGCACAGCAAGTCGAAGCTCAGCCAACGGCGCTCGTTTTCGTAGTCGGCCTGGTACTGCATCACGGGCGTGCCGAAGGCCTTGCCCAGGTCTTCGGTCTGCACCAGCTGGGCGGCGGGGTTGATGCGGCGGATCGCCTGCATCGACAGCACCACGGCCCGGCACTGGTTGACGAGGGTGCGCAAGAACGTGTCCATGCCGCAGCCATGCGGGTACCAGTGGCCGTACAGGCCGGAAAACCGGGCGGTGGTCAGCGGTTCATTGATGGGCGTGTAGTGCGTGATCCAGGGATAGCGCCGGGCCACCCGTTCGGCGTGCGCCGCCACGATGGGCGCAAACGACGGATCGACCAGGCTGGTGTAGGCCGGGCCGCTGCCGTGGTGCACCAGCCCGGCAATCGGGGCAATGCCGAGCGACTGGAGCCGGGCCAGCCGTTCGTCGTGCCAGGCCCAGTCTTGCCGGTCGGGGTGTTCAGGCGAAATGGTTTCCAGCAGCACCGGGTAGCGCAGGGTGCGCAGGCCCAGCGCGGCGATGCGGTCCAGGTCGTCGATCCGACCATGGTGGCCGGTTTCCCGGATCTGGTTGCGAAACTGGTCGCGGATGCGCGCCACGGTGCATTCCAGTCCACCCCAGAGCGCCAGGGGTTCGGAGGTGGGAATGGCAAGGGCCGGACTGGTGGGGGGCAGTGTGTTCATGGGCAGGATTTGGAGGTTTTTTCCGGCGAAGGTATCCGGAAAGGGTCGGCGGAAGGGGTTTGGCATGCCCGGCTGTGCCGGTCAGCCCAAGGTTCCCAAGGCGTCCGCCGCCGCCTTGTCAGACAAAACCCAAATCAACGTAGGAAACACGCCGGCCTGCAATTCCTTTCGATGTCAGCTTGCGTGGGAGCGCCAGCCGACGCATCAGGCTGCAGCCTGGCAAAACCGTTCGTAGCCGCGCGCGCGCAATTCGCAGGCTGGGCATTCGCCGCAACCGTAGCCCCAGGCCTGGCGGTGGATGCGGTCGCCCAGGTAGCAGGTGTGGGTGTGCTCGACGATCAGTTCCACCAGCGCTTCGCCGCCCTGCGCCACGCCGGACTCGCTGCCCAGCGAATGGGCCAGGGCCCAGGTGTCGGCCTTGTCGATCCACATCAACGGGGTTTCAACCAGGAAGCGTTTGTCCATGCCCAGCGACAAGGCCAGCTGCATGGCTTTCATGGTGTCGTCGCGGCAATCGGGGTAGCCCGAAAAATCGGTCTCGCAAACGCCGGTGACGAGCACCTGCAGGTCGCGCCGGTAAGCCAGCGCGGCCGCCAGCGTCAGGAACAGCAGGTTGCGGCCGGGCACGAAGGTGTTGGGCAGGCCCGAGGCTTCCATCTTGAAAGCCACGTCGCGCGTCAGCGAGCAGTCACTGACCTGGCCCAGCACCGCCAGGTCCAGCAGGTGGTTTTCGCCCAGTTTGCCAGCCCACTGCGGAAAACGCTTCTTTAGTTCATGCAGCACCTGGAGCCGGGCATCCAGCTCCACCTTGTGGCGCTGGCCGTAGTCGAATGCGATGGTTTCGACGCGCTCGTACCGGCTGAGGGCATGCGCCAGGCAGGTGGTGGAGTCCTGCCCGCCCGAAAACAAGACCAGGGCCGAAGTGTGGGCGCGTGAAGCGGGGGTAGGAATAAACATCGGGAAAGTGAGAAATTTTTTGTATTGTCGCCTGGAAAATTTCTGCAAAAAGCCCTGGAAATTAAGGAATTTCCAGGGCTTTCAGTGGTCAAGGCCCCGGCCGGACAACCTGCCGGGGCGGAAATGCGGCAAAAAAATCAGGTTTTTTTGCCAATCACCATGCGGTACAGGAACAGCAGGATGATCGAGCCGAGAACGGCGGCAATGAAGCCGGCCGACTCGCCGGGCCGGTAGAAGCCGAGCGCCTGCCCCAGGAAGGTTGCGATGACCGAGCCGACGATGCCGATGATGGCGGTGATCACAAAGCCGCCCGGATCGCGTCCTGGCATCAGGAACTTGGCAACGATGCCGACGATCAAGCCAATGATGATGGTCCAGAGAATGCTCATGATTTTTCTTTCAAAAGGTTAAACAACAGCGACTGACACTAAGCGCAGGATATCAGTCTAGTTCAAAGGGAGGCCGCCATTTCAGGAACAGGCATGGGGGCCGGCTCCTCCTGCTGGGCCATCAGTTCCTGCTTGCGCGCCAGCAGCTGCTCGGCCAGCCCCACCAGGTCCAGCTTGGTGCCGCGCACCTTGACGAACATTTCCGTACGCTCTTCCTTGACGTGGTGGTCGATGTATTCGCCAAGCACGGTGACCTTGGCGTCAAACATGGCGTCGCCCGCATCCATGCCCTTGATCTGCGCAATCAACTCCTTGGCGCTGGCATGCTCGACCGTGGCCTCGTTCATGAGGCTGTCGTCCTTGATGGCCTTGCGCGCGGCCGGGTAGAAAATTTCTTCTTCGATGGTGGCGTGGACCGTCAATTCCTTGCAGATCTGGTCGGCCAGCTGGCGTTTCTTGGTCGTCGAACGGCTGCGGCTTTCGCTCAGGGTTTCAAACTCCTTGAACATTGCCTTGACGGCCTTGTGGTCGGCATCCAGCAGGTCGCAGGCATCTTTCTGCCTTCTGGCGGCAGCGGGTGCTTTGGGAGGCGGGCTCTTGGCGCTGGCCGGTGACGGCTTTTTGGCGGCGGCGGTAGTTGCCATGGCTGGGTTTCCTCGTGGTGGTTGTGCGTTGACCGACACATGCCGGGTTGAGAAGAGATTCACATGGCAGCGCTTGCCAGGTTTGTCAGAAAAAACGCAAACAAACGTAGGCTTAAACAGAATCTGCGAACATGGCCCTTTGCCAAACGGTCGATGCCAGGCGCCCAGGCGCCGGATTGCCATTGCCGGGCTGCGGCCGCAAGGCATGCACCAAGCGGTGCAGCCTGGCTTTGAACCGGTCCCGCATCACTTCAGCGCCGCTGACAGCCATCCACCCAACCCAAGGAAGCCCATGGATCACAACATTCCCCTGATCACCACGATTGCGGCCGGCTTCGGCATGGCGCTGATTTTTGGCTTCATCGCCGAACGGGTCAAGGTTCCGGCGCTGGTGGGCTACCTGGTCGCAGGCATTCTCATCGGTCCGGCAACGCCAGGGTTTGTGGCCGATGTGCATATCGCTTCGCAGCTTTCCGAAATCGGCGTCATGCTGCTGATGTTCGGGGTCGGGCTGCATTTCTCGCTCAACGACCTGATGGCCGTCAAGCGCATCGCCATTCCGGGCGCCCTGGTGCAGATGAGCCTGGCCACGCTGCTGGGCATGGGCCTGGCCTGGTGGTGGGACTGGAGCTGGGGCGCCGGCCTGGTTTTCGGGCTGTCCCTGTCCTGCGCGAGCACCGTCGTGCTGCTCAAGGCGCTGGAAGCGCGCGGCGTGCTGGACACGATGAACGGGCGCATCGCCGTGGGCTGGCTGGTGGTGGAAGACCTGGTGACGGTGCTGGTGCTGGTGCTGCTGCCGCCCATGGCCGGCATGCTGGGCGGCACGCCCGCCGCGGAGGGCGCCGCGCCGCTGTGGCGAACCATAGGCCAGACGCTTCTGGGCGTGTCGGCCTTTATCGCCTTGATGCTGATCGTCGGCCGGCGGGCGCTGCCGTGGATGCTTTGGCAGGTGACGCGCACCGGCTCGCGTGAACTGTTCACCCTGGCGGTGGTGGCATCGGCCATCGGCATTGCCTACGGGGCCGCAGCCCTGTTCAACGTGTCCTTTGCACTGGGCGCCTTTTTTGCGGGCATGGTGATGCGGGAATCCGAGTTCAGCCACCGTGCGGCGCAGGAGTCGCTGCCGCTGCGCGATGCGTTCTCGGTGCTGTTTTTCGTCTCAGTCGGCATGCTGTTCGAACCGGCCATCCTGGTCCAGGAACCGGTTCGCGTCCTGAGCGTGGTGGCCATCATCATCGCAGGCAAGGCCTTGGCCGCGCTGGTGCTGGTGCTGGCGTTTCGCTACCCGCTGAACACCGCGCTGACCGTGTCGGCCAGCCTGGCGCAGATTGGCGAGTTTTCCTTCATCCTGGCGGGCCTGGGCCTGTCCCTGGGCCTGATGCCGGCCGAGGGGATGAGCCTGGTGCTGGCCGGAGCGCTGATTTCCATGGCGCTGAACCCATTGCTGTTCGCCGGCATTGCCCCGTTCCACCGCTGGCTGCTCGGCCGCTCGGCCTGGCTGCGCCGCCTTGAGCGGCGCGACGACCCGAGCGCCGGCTTGCCGGTCAGCACCGAACCCCATTACCTCCAGGGCCAGGTCGTGCTGGTGGGCTACGGCCAGGTGGGCCGCCGCATAGCCGGCGCGCTGGCGGCGCGCGGCATTCCCTGCGTGGTGGCCGAGCAGAACCGGGAACTGGTCGAGGATTTGCGCAGCCAGGGCCTGGCGGCGGTGTCCGGCAACGCGGCCGATGCGTCCGTGCTGATCCAGGCGCATATTGCCAACGCCGCCATGCTGGTGGTTGCCACCCCCGGCTCAATCGACGTCCGCCAGATGGTGGACACGGCCCGCGCGCTGAACCCGGCCATTGAAATCGTGCTGCGCACCCACAGCCGCGATGAACTGGAACTGCTGCGCAACGACCGGATGGGAACGGTTTTTCAGGCCGAAGAAGAACTGGTCAGGGGCATGACGGGCCACATCCTGCAACGCTTCGACTCGCGGCCGGCGGCAAGCCCGGCGACCGCCGCCCGCCACCCTTGAACGGCATGGCCTGATTCAGGCCCGGCAACCGGTCAAAAGGGATTTTTGACGTCCTGCGCCGGCTTGACCCGGGTTGTTTCGGCAAGCGGGTCTTCAGCCTCCAGTGCCTCGACCACCTGGGCCAGCAGTGCCTGCAGTTCCCTGGCCAGGGCCAGGCCATGCCGGTCCCTGGCCAGCACGACGTCGCCGGTCAGCGTGACCCGGTCGGTGCGGTTTTCTATGTCCAGGGCGCCGATCCGGACGACATCGCTTTCATTGGCGTAGGGTTTGAACTGGCGCATGCGGATTCCTTAGAGTTTGCCGGCCCTGCGAAGGGCATCGATGAGCGAGGTGGCCAGGTCCAGAAGAATGAATTCCTCTTCGGCCCTGGCGCTGTTCTTCCGGCCTTTCCAGGCAACCGGTTTGGGCAGGGCCATGCCCGCATCGCGGACATGCGGCGGCAGGCCCGGCAACACATTCACGCCCGTCATTTTCTCCAGCGCCGAAACGGTCAGGACCGCATAGCCTCGGGTGTCGTCGTTGGTCACCAGATAGGCGCCGGCCCGCTGCTGTGCCGGGCTGTAGACCACTTTCCACAGGTGCGTGGGCACCAGCACATTGCCGATTTTTTTCAGGGAGCCGCCCACGAAAGCAGGGCCGGAAACGACATACAGTTCGCCCTCCCGGACTGCCAGCTGGCGGGTGGCGCTTTCGATGCCGGCCCAGACCCCGGCATTGTTCTCATGCACCTGGGGCACCATGTTGGCCAGGGAAAACGACTCCGCCTGGGCTTTGCGGCTGGCAAAGTCGCCATTGGGCGCCAGGTGGCCGCGGTCGTAGCCCGAGCGTTCGTAGTCGCTGAGTTCCGCCCGCTCGCCTGCCGGCAGGGACTCCTCGGCATGGTACGAATCGCGGCGCGACAGCTTGCCCGCATTCTTCACGGTCTGGCGCGTCAGGTACTCGGCCGCATACAGCGGGGTGCGGGTCAGGCCCGAATGCAGCACGGCGAAGGCCTTGAAACAGATTTCCCGGGTGCGCGGCTGGAGCTTGGGGTTGGTGATGACCGGACGCTGGCCGGCGGCAAAGAATTCCGGGCAGTCGGTTTGGGCCAGCACAGAGGCGCCGGCAAGGGCGGCCACGAAAAAAGCCAGGGTACGAAGCATGAAAGGCAGCGGGGTTATTTTGAAGGGGGCTAGTGTGCCTCATTTGCGCCCTGTGATTGCTGCTCCTGGCAGGCTGTTACAAGAGCCTTCGCTGTGAAATCAGTGCCTGCTAAAAAATCGAGTATTTCCGCTTCCTCGGCACATGACGCAAGCCATGATCCGCGAATGTAGAGCTATGTTTTAGCAGGACAACTATTGCATGGTGGTGATCTTGTGCAATAGCAAAGCAAGAAAGTGATGCCCGCACGCGTTCATTTGATGGCACGTCTCGATGGTGAATGGCAAGGCGTGTCCACTCAACATATTCACCAGCTGTGCGATAGCGTTCAGAGCTATTCATGATTCCCAACATGTTGTAGATGAGCGGCTATTTTGGAGTTCCAAAATAGCCGAAGAGGTATCTCTCAAATACTTCCCACTGACGTCAGTAAAACGCCCCCTCGACTCACTCCACCGTCACGCTCTTCGCCAAAGTCCGCGGCGTGTCCACATCCGTCCCCCGCGCGCAGGCCGTGTGGTAGGCCAGCAGCTGCAGCGGCACCACGTGGAGCAGCGGGCTGAGCGCGCCGTAATGCTCGGGCATGCGGATGACGTGCACGCCTTCGCTGCTGTCGATGTGGCTGTCGGCGTCGGCCAGCACGTACAGCACGCCGCCCCGGGCGCGCACTTCCTGCATGTTGCTTTTGAGCTTTTCGAGCAGCGCGTCGTTGGGCGCCACGGTGACGATGGGCATGGCGCTGGTGACCAGGGCCAGCGGGCCGTGCTTGAGTTCGCCGGCCGGGTAGGCCTCGGCATGGATGTAGCTGATTTCCTTGAGCTTGAGCGCGCCTTCGAGCGCGATCGGGTAGTGCAGGCCGCGCCCCAGGAACAGCGCGTTTTCCTTCTTGGCAAAGTCCTCGGACCAGCTGATGACCTGCGGCTCGAGCGCCAGCACGGCCTGCAGCGCGGCGGGCAGATGGCGCAGGGCTTTCAGGTGGCCTGCTTCCGCTTCCTCGCTCAGGCGGCCCTTGGACTGCGCCAGCGCCAGCGTCAGCAGAAACAGACCGGCCAGCTGCGCGGTGAAGGCCTTGGTCGAGGCGACGCCGATCTCGACGCCGGCGCGGGTGATGTAGGCGAGCTTGCATTCGCGCACCATGGCCGAGGTGGACACGTTGCAGATCGTCAGCGTCTGCGTCATGCCCAGGCTTTGCGCATGGCGCAGCGCGGCCAGCGTGTCGGCGGTCTCGCCGCTCTGGGTGATGGTGACGACCAGCGTGCGCGGATTCGGCACCGAGGTGCGGTAGCGGTATTCGCTGGCGACCTCGACCTGCGTCGGGATGCCGGCGATGGCCTCCAGCCAGTACTTGGCGGTGCAGC
>JAQGMZ010000041.1 GCA_028292045.1 Polaromonas sp.
GCCACTGCGCCGGCCTGCGCAACAGCCAGCAGCTGGGCGACTATGTGCTGGCCCACGGCTATGTGCGCGAAGACCATGTGCTCGACGAGGAACTGCCGCTGTGGGTGCCGATCCCGGCGCTGGCCGAGATCCAGAAAGCGCTGGAGCAGGCGGTCGAGGACGTGACGCAGGCCGTCGGCCCGGACCTCAAGCGCATCATGCGCACCGGCACCGTGGCGAGCACCGACAACCGGAACTGGGAGCTGCTGCCGTCCAACCAGCCGCAGCGCCGCTTCAGCCAGAGCCGGGCCATTGCGCTCGACATGGAAAGCGCGACCATCGCGGCCAACGGCTTCCGGTTCCGGGTGCCCTACGGCACGCTGCTGTGCGTGAGCGACAAGCCGCTGCACGGCGAGATCAAGCTGCCCGGCATGGCGAACCAGTTCTACCGCGAGCGGGTGGACCAGCATTTGCGCATCGGCATGCGGGCGGTGGAACTGCTGCGCGCCGAGGGCAGCACCCAGCTTCACAGCCGCAAGCTGCGCAGCTTTTCGGAAGTGGCGTTCCAGTAGAAAGCGGCGGGCAAGGCAGCTTCAGCGGCCCGGGTTCAGCACCTTGGCCACCGGATGGTGCCGCAGCCTGAACACGTCCGGCATGCTGGAGCCCAGCAGCGGGCGCAAATACATCCGGAAGGCGTCGGTGACGTCGGTGCCGCCGGGGGCGATGAACTCGTCCTCCATCACCCGCGTCTTGCCGGCCACGGCTTCAAGCGGCAGCAACTCGTAATCGACCGAATAAAACCCGGTGCGCTGGATGGCGACCGAGCCGTTTTGCGTGCCCCACATGGCGAACTGCACCGCTTTTTCGCCCACCTCTCTGGCTTCGCGCTGGTCCACGTCGGACACGCAGCCGATGAACGAGCGCTGCAGATAGCCGAAGGTGTCGCCGCGCACCCGCTTGATGCCCAGCTTGGACTTGATTTCTTCGCACAGCAGGTCGGCCAGCGCGCCGTTGCCCGACAGCTGCACGTTGCCATGGTCATCGCGCTCCAGCTCACCGGCCAGCAGGCTGGCGATGGGTGCGCCCGACGCATCGTGAATGCCTTCGGACACGGCGATCACGCAGCGCCCGAAGCGTTGGTAGGCGGCCTTCACATCGGCCAGGAATTTTTCCAGCGCAAAGGTGCGCTCAGGCAGGTAGATTAGGTGCGGGCCGTCGTCGGGAAACTTCTTGCCCAGCGCGGAAGCGGCGGTCAAAAACCCGGCATGGCGGCCCATCACCACGCCCACGTACACCCCGGGCAGGGCCGCGTTGTCCAGGTTGGCGCCGGCAAAGGCCTGCGCCACGAAGCGGGCGGCCGACGGAAAGCCCGGCGTGTGGTCGTTGCCCACCAGGTCGTTGTCGATGGTCTTGGGAATGTGGATGCAGCGCAGCGGGTAGCCGGCCTTTTGCGCCTCCAGGCTGACGATGCGCACCGTGTCCGACGAGTCGTTGCCGCCGATGTAGAAAAAATGCCCGATCTGGTGCGCCTGCAGCACCTTGAAGATTTCCTGGCAGTAGCGCGCGTCGGGCTTGTCGCGGGTGGAGCCGAGCGCCGACGACGGCGTGCTGGCCACCAGTTCGAGGTTGTGGCTGGTTTCCTGCGTCAGGTCGACAAAATCCTCGTCGACGATGCCGCGCACCCCGTGCCGCGCGCCGTAGATGCGCCTGACTTCGCCAAAGCGCCGCGCCTCCAGCGCCACACCGACGAGCGACTGGTTGATCACCGCCGTCGGGCCGCCGCCCTGGGCGACGAGTATTTTTCCGGAGGTCATGGTGTTTCCTTGGAGGTTGGCCGGCGCGGCCCGGCAGGGGCTGGCTGCGCTGGCGAAGCACAGGATGTCATCGTACACAACCTATACTCGCGGCTTCCCTTGGGGAGTAGCCGGCTTCCGCCCTGGAAGCGCCTTCGTCAACATACTTGGCATGCACCGCATGCCGTGGCGCTGGCAACCGTTTCGGTTGGCGAGACCATTGGCGCGTCGGCACGACATGGTTCGGGCAGTGGTGGCGCGCCTGTGCGCTCGCCCGGCCAAAAGAATAATTCATGAATCCCCTCTCGATTGCCCTGCTTTCACTGGCCATGTCCACCGACGCCTTTGCTGCCGCCGTTGGAAAAGGCACGGCGCTTGAAAAACCGCGCTGGAGCGAAGCGTTGCGAACCGGCCTCATCTTTGGCGTCATCGAGGGGCTGACGCCTGTGGCGGGCTGGGTGCTCGGCTCGACCGCCGCCGATTACGTCGAGGCCTGGGACCACTGGATTGCTTTTGTGCTCCTTGTCGCCCTGGGCCTGAGCATGGTGTTTGCAGGCTTGAAGGGGCCTGAAGCGGAAGCACCGCAAAAACCCAGCCGGCACGGGTTCTGGATTTTGGCCGTTGCGGGTTTTGCCACCAGCATCGACGCCATGGTGGTCGGGGTGGGCCTGGCGCTGCTGGACGTCAACATCCTGCCCGTCGCCGCCGCCATCGGCTTCACCACCTTTGTCATGGTGACGCTGGGCGTGATGGTTGGCCGCGCGCTGGGCGCGGCGGTTGGCAAGCGCGCCGAGATCCTGGGGGGCTTTTTACTCATGGGTATCGGCGCCACCATTCTTTGGCAGCATCTGGCGGTCGGCTGATGCGTCTGTGCCCGGCCAGCCATGACGCCCGGCGCGTCAGGCGGCTTCTTCGGCGCTGTCCTCGGTCCTGGGCACGAACACCATGCCGGTCTTGGCGTTGAAGTCCATCAGGCCGGCATAGCGCCCCCAGGCGATCATGGTCTGGAAAATCTTTTCAGGGTTGTCGTAGGGCAAGGCGCTGCCAATGTCCCTGATCACACGCGCCGATTCGACTTCCTCATATTCCTGAAGCAAGGCGATGATGATGTGGAACAGGCGCAGCTTGAACACCTGTTCGGCAAAGATCGCATGCCGGCCGGCCCGGTCCGCGGCCACGAAGCGCCGGCCCAGTTCGGTGAAACGGACCTGGTCCTTGGGGGTTTCCACCAGCTCCAGAATTTCGGCAGCCTTTACCAGTGAAATGGTCTCGCCGAACTCCTTGCCAATCTCATCGGAAATATCGTAGATGTTGGACAGCTCGGGCGAGTCGTGCAGGATGCTCAGCAGCCCCAGAATCTGGCCCACCGGCACCAGCGGTATCGACTCCATGCGGCTGCGGCCCCGCGACACGGGCTGGCCGGCAACCGGGGCATCCACCGGAATGTCGGGCAGCGTGGTGGTGGTGATGCACTCGTGAATCAGGCTGACCAGGCGCTGGAACTCGGGGCTTTTGGCATCGCGGGGATACGGCAAGGGGTTGTCGAGCACCAGGCCGAGCCGGCCCGGGCGCGGAAACAGCACCACGATGCGCGTGGCCATCTCCACCGCTTCCTCGATGTTGTGCGTGACCATGAAAATCGAACTCAAGCCCGTGCCGGGCGTGCGCCACAGGCTGATGAGTTCCTGGCGCAGGTTCTCGGCGGTCAGCACATCCAGGGCGCTGAAGGCTTCGTCCAGGCACAGCAGCCGCGGCTGCGACACCAGCGCCCGCGCAATGCCCACGCGCTGGCGCATGCCGCCCGACAGCTCGCGCGGAAAGGCGGCGTGGTAGTTGCCCAGGCCGATCAGTTCAATGGCGCGGTCAACCGCCGCGTCGCGCTCGGCGCGGCTGAGCGTGTGCGCCATCAGCCCGACGGCCACGTTTTGCTCGACGGTCAGCCACGGGTACAGCGCAAAGGTCTGAAACACCACCGAGGCATCGGCGTTGACGCCGTGCAAGGTCTCGCCCTTGTGCAGCACCCGCCCCGAAGTCGGCTCGATCAGCCCGGTCAGGCAGCGCAGGATGGTGGACTTGCCCGAGCCCGACTGGCCCAGCAGGGCCAGCAACTCGCCTTCCTGCACCGAAACGTCGATTTGCTCCAGCACCTTGAGTTCATGCCCGCCTGCCGTGGTAAACGACTTGCTCACCGCGCGCAATTCGGCGATCGGCGGGGCGGATGCGTTCTGGCTGGTTATTTTTTTCATGCTGCGTGAGGTAAAAAGTTTCAGTCGAGCCGGAAGCGGCGTTCTGCATAGCCGTACAGCGGGCGCCACACCAGCTTGTTCATGGCAACGACATACAGTGACATCACGCCAATGCTGGCGATGATGAGGGGCGTGTCGCCGCTTTTGGTTACCTCGGCAATGAAGGCGCCCAGGCCATCGGCCTTGAGCGTCATGCTGCCCCAGGTGGCGAACTCCGCCACGATGCTGGCATTCCAGGCGCCCCCGGCCGCGGTGCAGGCGCCGGTCACCCAGAACGGAAAAATCGCCGGCAGGATCAAGGTGCGCCAGAGCTTCCATTTGCGCAGGCCGTAGATGCTGGCGACCTCCTTGAATTCGTTTGGAATGGCCATGGCCCCGGCGATCACGTTGAACAGGATGTACCACTGCGTGCCCATGGCGATCAGCAAGATGCTGCCCCAGTTCATGGGCGTGTGGGTGGCCACGAACAGGCCCACGACGATCGGAAAGGTCATGTTGACCGGGAATGACGCGCCGATCTGCGCCAGTGGCTGGGCAAACCGGGCCGCCTTGGGATGAAACCCGATCCAGACGCCGATCGGCGTCCAGACCAGGGTGGCCAGCACCGTCATGGCCAGCACGCGCAGCAGCGTCAGGAAGCCGAGCCAGAAAATATGCCCGGCCGTCGCAACGGTGAGCGCGCCGTGAAGCGCCGCAATGGCGGCAAAAACACCGGTAAGGACTTCATAAGCCAGCCACGCGGCCAGCGCCAGCCCGGCAACGCGAAGCGGCCAGTTCACCGCCGTTAGCCGGGTTCGGCGGTGCGCTGGCCGGTAACGCCGGAAAGCCTGGTCCAGGCGGTCTTGCAGCGGCTGCCAGGCATGCAGGCCCAGCCAAGTGAACACATAAGTGCCGCGCAGCAGGTCATGCACCCACGAGGTCGGGGTCTGGCCGGACTCGGTCAGCTCGATCTTGAACCTGTCGGCCCACACCAGCAGCGGCCGCCAGACCAGCTGGTCGCTCATCAGGATGATGAACAGCATGGCGGCCACCGCCAGCAGGGCGGCGTGGTTGTCGCCCTTTTCCATTGCGCTGGCCATGTAGGAGCCGAGTCCGGGCAGCTTGATGTCTTTGTTCATCACGCTGATGGCTTCGCTTTGCGCCACGAAAAACCAGCCGCCGCCGAACGACATCATGGCGTTCCAGATCAGGCTGTGCGCCGAAGCCGGCAGTTCCACCGTGCGAAACCGCTGCCAGCGGCTCAGGCGGTAGGTCGATGCGGCTTCCTGCATGTCGGTGGGAATGGTCACCATCGAGTGGTAAAAACCGAAAGCCATGTTCCACACCTGTCCGGTGAAAATCGCAAAGATGGCGGCGCATTCCACCCCCAGCAGGCTGCCGGGAAACAAGGCCATGAAGCCGGCCACCGTTGCCGACAAGAAGCCCAGCACCGGGACCGACTGCAGCACATCGAGCGCCGGCAGAATGACTGCCCGCGCCGCCTTGCTTTTCGCCGCCAGGTAGCCCAGCGCAATGGCGAAGAACAGGGAAAAGCAAAAGGCGATCCACATGCGCAGCAGCGTGCGGCCGGCATAGTAGGGAATCTGTCCGGTCGAAAAGTCCAGCTTGGGCACGAAAGCCGGATTGAACGCCACCAGCATGCCCTTGCCAAAATGCATCGCGCTCCAGAGCAGCCCGAACAGCGTCAGCAGGACCAGCGCATCGACCCCGGTGAAGCGGGGCTGGCTGGTGTCGACGATCAGTTGCGGGGCGGTGCTTTTCATGGACGGTGGAGGTTGGCGGGCAGTCGTCGGGGTTGAGGCAGCCAACAGCGGTAACCAGTTGTTTAATCGGCGTGCAAGGGCGCATTCTCTTTCATTGACATGCAGGCATGACGACAAAGCAAGCGCTGATCTGAAAATCAGCTGCAAGGAAGTGCAAACCGCCTGGCACGCCTTTCCTGGAAATTGCCGCGTTTGATCTGGCAAAAACCTTGTTTTCCACGGATGCTCCTCTGGCATATGGGTGTATAAACCCAATGAACCTGTGGGCGGGCATTGCTTTTTTTGCCATGCACAGGCCCCCACCTCCGGACCCCAGCCAGGCGCGCAGAAGCGCCGACACACCAAGGAACACTGCTCATGGGCGCGCAATGGAAAGCAAAACACAAAGACCTGGCCGCCAACGCCAGAGGCCGGGTCTTTGGAAAATTGTCTAAGGACATCATGATTGCCGCCCGCAACGGAGCCGACCCGGCGTCGAACGCGCGCCTGCGGCTGGTGGTGGAGCAGGCGCGCAAGGTGTCGATGCCCAAGGAGACGCTGGACCGGGCGATCAAGAAAGGCGCGGGCCTGACCGGCGAGGCGGTTCATTTCGAGCATGTCGTCTACGAAGGTTTTGCGCCGCACCAGGTGCCGGTGATGGTCGAATGCCTGACCGACAACGTGAACCGCACGGCGTCCGAAATGCGCGTGCTGTTCCGCAAGGGGCACCTGGGCAGTTCCGGCTCGGTGTCCTGGGATTTTTCCCACCTGGGCATGATCGAAGCCGAGCCGCTGAAGGCGGGCGCCGACCCAGAGCTGGCCGCCATCGAGGCGGGCGCCCAGGACTTCGAGCCGGGCGATGAAGACGGCGTGACGCTGTTCCTGACCGACCATGCCGACCTCGACCTGGTGAGCCGCGCGCTGCCGGCGCAGGGGTTCACGGTGTTGTCGGCCAAACTCGGCTACAAGCCGAAAAACCCGATCAACCCGGCGTCATTGAGCACCGGCGACCTGAGCGAGGTCGAAGCTTTCCTGGCGGCCATCGATGAAAACGACGACGTGCAAAACGTGTACGTGGGCCTGGCCGGCTGAGCAAGTTGCTTACCGCCATGCCTTAGCAGCGCGTCATGCCGCCTACACCCACGCTGGTCCAGATCACCGGGCAGAACCACGATGTGGTCGTAGACCTGATCTATGCCGGCGCCAACAACTTCACCGGCCAGGTCATCTACGCGCATCCGCTGTGCTTTTTGCACCCGCAGGCCGAAGCGGGCCTGTGCAGGGCGATTGCGGCGGCAAGGGCGGCGGGCTTTCGGCTGAAGATTCTCGATGCCTTCCGGCCCCAGGAAGCGCAGGAGGCCTTGTGGGCCGCCGCCCCCAACCCGGACTACATTGCCGACCCGAAGAAAGGCTCGAACCACACGCGCGGCGTGGCCATCGACCTGACCCTGATAGGCCCCGACGGGCAGGTGCGGGACATGGGCACGCCGGTGGACACCATGACCGCCGCATCGCACCATTTCCATGAAGCCCATCCGGTGGCGGTGCAGCTCAACCGCATGCGCCTGCTGGCCTTCATGCTGGAAGCCGGCTTTGTTCACCACCCGCGCGAATGGTGGCATTACCAGTTGCCGGACGCGCACACGTTCCCCCTGATCGACAGCCATGACTTCATGACCTGCCTGCACCAGGGCGCATGACCGCCAGGCGGGCGAAAATCCCCTTCGGGTCAAGCGGGCATTGCGTCAATTCGGGGTCGAACGGGTGTTCAATTCCCTGAACCGGCAACAACCTTCTTTCAAGGATTCACATGGACCAGCCAATTCATCCTTTCAGCGAACTTTTTGCGCAACTCGGCCTGCCTTCCGAAGAAATGGCCATCCGGCAGTTCATTACCATGCATTCGCCGCTCCGGGCCGACATTGAACTGGCGGACGCCCCTTTCTGGACGGATGCGCAATCGGCATTCCTGAGAGAGGAAAAACTCGAGGACGCCGACTGGGCGGTGCAGGTGGACCAGCTCAACCTGGCGCTTCGCGGCTGAACGAGCAAGCGGCCCAGCCGGCAAGAAGGGGGTGGTCTTGGGCATTGCCAACGACCAGAGCATTGCCTTTGGCTGCGCGCAGGCCATGCGGGACGAAGGCGCCGCCCTGGCACCGACCTACTTCAATGCCAAGGCCGAACCCCACGTCCGCCCACTGGCCGAGCAGCTGGACGCCGACATCTTCATGCCGCTCGCCGTGGAGCAGCCCGGCCAGCTTGAAGCAGTGTTTGCGTAAATCGATCAGCGCTGGGGCCGGCTGGACTTTGTGCTGCACGCCCTTGCCTTCGCGCCAGCCGCCGACCTGCACGACCGAACGGCCGATTCTTACCTACATCGATGCCGGCAGCCACATCATGGGCTAGACGGCCCGCCGGCCCAACACCCCACAAGGAAAACGCATGGACATGAACCCGGACACCCTCGCCCTTCAGCCCGGTCCGCCGGATGACTTTCTGGAAAACCATCCCTTTGCCGACATTCGCGTGGGCGACGGTGCCAGCCTGACTCGTCTGGTGACGCAGCGCGACATCCAGCTGTTTGCCGCCGTCTCGGGCGATGTGAATCCGGCGCATGTCGATGCGCTGTATGCCAGGAGCAGCGGTTTTCACAAGATCATTGCCCACGGCATGCTGGGCGGCTCGCTGATCTCCAGCGTGCTGGGCACGCAATTCCCCGGCCCCGGAACGATTTACCTGGGCCAGACGCTGAAGTTCCTCTAGCCGGTGCATGTCGGCGACACGCTCACGGTCACCGTCAAAGTCACCGCGCTGAAGGCAGCCCACCGCGAGGCCTGGCTGGACACGCGCTGCGTCGACCAGGACGGCGACCTGGTGATCGAGGGCGAGGCGCATGTGGCCGCGCCGCTGGAAAAGCTGCGCATCCGGCGCACCGACGTGCCCGACCCGCTGATGGCCGACAAGAACCTGCGCTATGACCAGTTGCTGAGCGCCGCCAAGAGCCTGCCCAGAATCCGCATGGGCGTGGTCCATCCGTGCAGCCGCGAGGCGCTGGAAGGCGCGCTTGATGCCGACCGGCTCGGCCTGATCCAGGCCATCCTGATCGGGCCGGCAGCGCGCATCCGCAAGCTGGCCGGCGAATGCCGGTTCGACCTTGCCGGCTTCACCTTGGTCGATGTGCCGCACAGCCATGCGGCCGCGGTCAAGGCGGTCGAGATGGCCCGGGCCGGCGAAGTCGATGCGCTGATGAAGGGCAGCCTGCACACCGACGAGCTGCTGGGCGCGGTGGTGCATGCGCTGACCGGCCTGCGCACCGAGCGCCGCATCAGCCATGTGTTCGTGCTCGACGTGCCGCGCTACCCCAAGCCGCTGCTCATCACCGACGCGGCGATCAATGTCGAGCCCGACTTCGAGGCCAAGGTCGACATCGTGCAAAACGCCATCGACCTGGCCCATGCGCTCGGCATCGACCGGCCCAAGGTCGCGATACTGTCGGCGGTGGAGACGGTCACGCCCAAGCTGCGTTCGTCGATGGACGCGGCCGCGCTGTCCAAAATGGCCGACCGGGGCCAGATCACCGGCGGCCAGGTCGATGGCCCGCTGGCCTTCGACAACGCGGTCTCGCTGGCCGCCGCCAAGACCAAGGGCATCATTTCGCCCGTCGCCGGCGAGGCCGACATTTTGGTGGTGCCGGACCTGGAGTCGGGCAACATGCTGGCCAAGCAGCTGGAATACCTGGGCGGCGCACAGGCGGCCGGCCTGGTGATGGGCGCGCGGGTGCCGATTGTGCTGACCAGCCGCGCCGACTCGGCCCATTCGCGCATCGCTTCCTGCGCCATCGCGCTGCTGCTGATCGACCACCGGCTCAAGGCCCTGAAGGTGCCGGCATGAGCCAGGCGCTGCTGGTCATCAACTCGGGCTCGTCCAGCATCAAGTTTGCCGCCTACGAGGTTCAGGCCGATGCCGCCCTGCAGCGCATTGCGAACGGCCGCATCGAAGGCCTGGGCGAAGCACCGCGCCTGCGCGTCTGGGGGCATGACGGCGGGGTGCTGGAAGACCGCTGCATCCGCCTGCCGGCCGATCCGGCGCTGGGCCCCGGGGATGCCTTCCGGCAGTTGTTCGACTGGCTCAGGCAGCATGCCGGCGGCCGCACGCTACTGGCCGCCGGCCACCGGGTGGTGCATGGCGGCGAGGTTTTTTCACAGCCTGTGCGGGTCACGCCCGGCACGCTGGGGCAGCTGGAAGGCCTGAGCCCGCTGGCGCCGCTGCACCAGCCGCACAACCTGTCGTCCATCCACGCCATCACCGAACTGCTGCCCGGCTTGGCGCAAGTCGCCTGCTTCGACACCGAGTTCCACGCCGCCCAGCCCTGGGTCGCGCAAGCCTACGCGCTGCCGCGCCGCATCACCGAGGCGGGCGTGAAGCGCTACGGCTTTCACGGCCTGTCGTACGAATACATCGCCAGCGTGCTGCCGGACCACCTGGGCGAACCGGGCGAAGGCCGGGTCGTGGTGGCGCACCTGGGCAACGGCGCCAGCCTGTGCGCGATGCGGGACCGGCGCAGCGTTGCCTCGACCATGGGTTTTTCCGCGCTCGACGGCCTGATGATGGGCACGCGCTGCGGCAACCTGGACCCGGGTGCCGTGCTGTACCTGATGCGCAGCCTGGGCATGACGGCGCCGGAAGTTGAAGATCTGCTGTACGAGCAGTCTGGCCTGCTGGGCGTGTCAGGCATCTCGGGCGACATGCGCACCCTCGAGGCTAGCCCTGCGTCCGAGGCACGGCAGGCCATCGACCTGTATGTCTACCGCTTCAACCAGCAGCTCGGCAGCCTGGCCGCGTCGCTGGGCGGGCTGGACGCGCTGGTGTTCACCGCCGGCATCGGCGAGAACAGCGCGCTGGTGCGGCAGCGCGTCTGCCACGGGGCCGCCTGGCTCGGCGTCGAGCTGGACGCTGCCGCCAACCAGGCTGCGGGCTCTGGCGCCCGCTGCATCAGCGCGGCCGGCAGCCGGGTGGCGGTGTGGGTTATTCCGACGGATGAGGAATTGATGATTGCCCGGCACACCCAGGCGGTGCTAGCTGCAGGGGCGCCAAGCGCGTGACAGCGTTGCCGGTGCATGAACCCGCTCTTTGTCCGACAGCTTGTCCAGCTTGCGCGTATTGCGCAAACACCCTAAAACACCCTTAACCCTTAACCCTCAACCCTTGGGCAGCTTCACCGGCCGCGCCCAACCGGCAATGCTCACCTGCTTGCCCCGCGCCACGCCCAGGCTGCCTGCCGGCACGTCCCTGGTGATGGTCGAGCCGCCGCCCACGGTGCTGCCTGCGCCTACCGTCACGGGGGCCACCAGCACGCAGTTGCTGCCGATGTGCGCATCGGCCTCGATGACCGTGCGGTGCTTGTTGGCGCCGTCATAGTTGGCGGTGATGCTGCCGGCGCCGTAGTTCACGCGCTCGCCCACCGTGCAATCGCCCAGGTAGGCCAGGTGGTTGGCCTTGGCGCCCTGGGCCAGCGTGGAATTCTTGACCTCGACAAAGTTGCCGATGTGCACCTCGGCGCCCAGGTTGGCACCAGGCCGCAGCCGGGCAAACGGGCCGACCAGCGCGCTCTCGCCCACCTGCACGCCCAGCGCTTCGCCGTCGATGTGGGTGAACGGGTGGATCACCGCGCCGGCTTCAATCACCGCATTGGCAATCACGCAGTTCGCGCCGATGCGCACGCCCGGGCCCAGGCTGACGCGCCCTGA
>JAQGMZ010000044.1 GCA_028292045.1 Polaromonas sp.
TTTTTGATTCCCTACTTCATCGCCGCCCACCCGGGCACCAGCGACGAAGACATGATGAATCTGGCGATCTGGCTGAAAAAGAACGGCTTTCGCGCCGACCAGGTGCAAACCTTTTACCCCAGCCCGATGGCCACCGCCACGGCCATGTACCACAGCAACAAGAACCCGCTGCGCAAGATCACCCGCGACAGCGAAACGGTCGACATCGTGCGCGGCGACAAGCGCCGCCGGCTGCACAAGGCGTTCTTGCGCTACCACGATGCCAATAACTGGCCGCTGCTGCGCGAGGCGCTGAAAACCATGGGCCGCGCCGATCTGATCGGCAACGGCAAGCACCATCTGATTCCCACCTATCAGCCGATGACGGACGGCACGTACACGAGCGCGCGGCGCAAGAATTCAACCCCCGTGCTCACCAGGGCTGCGCCGGTGGTCAAGGGCCGGATGCTGACCCAGCACACCGGCCTGCCGCCACGGGACAACGGCGCGGGCAAGCTGGTGCGCAAGCCGCGCTGAAGCCCTTGGCCCTTCAAAAGGCACTGCGCGTCTGCGGCGATGCGGCACTGCTTTGCTGGTAACCAAAAAAGCTTCTTGGCATGCGCTCTATGCGCAAGCAGCTATCAGGATGTGATTAATTTTTGCAGCTGCGGGCTGAACGCCAAGCCTGCCAGCACGGTGCAGTGAAGCGCCACGGTCACCCAATAAGCCAGCAGAAACGAAGATTTGCTCGACTTGTGGCGCAGCAGTGCCTGCGCCCATCCTGCGCCGGGCCACCCGCCCAGCAAGGCGAGCAGGTGCAGCGTGTTTTCAGGCGTGCGCCAGCGACCGGTTTGCGCCGCATGCTTGTCTGTCCAGTACATGAAAAAAGTTGCCAGGTTCAGCAGCAAGGCAATTGGCAAAGCCATGGCTGGCAAACGGCCCGCCCGGCTTTCCCAGCCCAGCAGCACGGCCCAGACGAGCATCAACAGCAGCGCGGGTACGGACGGCCACAACCGTACTGCCCGGTGCTGGGGGATTTGGAAACCGGCACGGCTGCGCCCGTGTGCTGGCGCAGGCGCACCGGCGCGCTTGGCTGCGTGGCTGGCCGGGGCAGGCAAGCCCATCGCCGCTTGTACGGCCATCGCGCGGGGGCCCTTGCCGCCTACGTGAATGGCTTCGAACGTCACGGACATGCCTTCGCGGGGAATCCCCGTCCCCCGAAAGTCCCTGACATGGAAAAAAATATCGGCTGGCGTGTCAGGACTTCGGATAAATCCGAAGGCGCGTGCACTGTCCCAGCGCACGACTTTTCCTTGTTGTTTCATGTTCCTGCAATGGTTGGCCGTTGGTCGCGTAAGTTGAGTCGGTCAGCCAGGCGCGCTGGTCCTTGATTCAGCCGGCGGCTCCATTTTGGCTCACAGCGTGTGCAGCGGAATGTCCTGCTCCACCGCCAGCGCGTCGAGTTCCTGGCGCGTGCGCGTCCCCAAGAAGGCAGCCACCGCCGCGTGCGTGGCAGGCGCGAACATGGTCTGCAGGTTCGCCGCCGCTTCAAGGCCCGCCGCCGCGCACAGCCTGCCCGCGAAATGAGGCTCCAGCGCAGCCAGCGCCACGCGGCCGTCCAGGCACGGATAGATCCGGTAGCCGGCATGGCCGCCTCCGACGGCCGCCCCGGGCCGGGTGAGGCCCCAGGCCCGGGGCAGGGCGAGGTAGCCAGCCGCGCTGGACAGGGCCACTTCCCGGTAAATGCCTTCGCCCCGGCTGCGCTGGTGCAGCACGGCGTGCAACACCGCTTCGCTGGCCATGAGCGAACCGCCCATGTCGGCGTACAGGGTGGCGGGCAGGTCCAGGCCGGTGACGAGGTCGTTTTCTGCCAGGTAGGTCAGGTCATGGCCGGGGGTTTCACCCGCTTCGCCCGGCGCGCCGACGATGGCGATGTGGCTCAACCGGGGGTATTGCCGGTGCAGGGCCGGCCAGGTCAACCCCAGCTTGGGCAATGCAGACGGCCTGAACGAGGTCAGCAGCATGTCGGCTTGCGCCAGTTCCCGGTGCAGCAACTCCTGGCCGGCTTGGGTCTTGAGGTCAGCCGGCAGGAGGGCGATGTGTTCATGCAACTGGCGGTAGGCGGCCGTGTTGTATTGCCGCATCGGGTCGCCGCCGGGAGGCTCGAGTTTTTGGCAGTCGGCGCCCATCTCGCGGCAACGCATCAGCGCAGCCGGGCCAGGCAGATTGAGCGCCAGGCTCAGGATGCGCACGCCTTTCAGCGGCGCAAAGGCGGGGGCTGTGGTCATATGCTATGCATGATGTAGCTGGTGAAGCAGCAAGCATATGCGGTAAAGGGCTGAAAAGCTCGAATTTCTCTGCACGGCGGATGTGGATGCCTTCACCAGCCCGCCAGCATCATTCACCAAAGTTAAGCGGCAAACCGACGTAATTCTCGGCCACTGAAAGGGAGCCGGCTTCGGAATTCACCAGGTAGTCGAGTTCGGCTTCCTGGAATTTTTGGCCAATGTCGCCATTTTCGGGAAAACGGTGCATCAGGCCGGTGAACCACCATGAAAAACGCTCGGCTCGCCAGACGCGGCGCAGGCAGCGCCCGGAATAGGCGTCAATGCCCGCTTCGGTTTTGTCCTGGTAAAACTCGATCAGCGCACTGGACAGGAATTTCACGTCGCTGGCTGCCAAGTTCAGGCCCTTGGCGCCGGTGGGCGGCACGATGTGCGCAGCGTCGCCCGCCAGGAACATGCGCCCAAACCGCATCGGCTCGGTGACAAAGCTGCGCAGCGGGGCCACGCTTTTCTCGATCGACGGGCCGGTGACCAGGCTGGCGCTGGCCTGCGGGTCCAGCCGCAGGCGCAGTTCCTGCCAGAAGGCTTCGTCCGACCAGTCTTCGGCCCGGTCGGTCAGCGGCACCTGCAGGTAGTAGCGGCTGCGCGTGGAACTGCGCTGGGAGCACAGGGCAAAGCCGCGCTGGCTGTTGGCGTAGACCAGTTCATGGTGCACAGGCGGCGTGTCGGACAATATGCCCAGCCAGCCGAAGGGGTAGATTTTTTCAAATTCCCGAATCGCGCCGCGCGGCACGCTGGCCCTGCACACGCCATGAAAACCATCGCACCCGGCAATGAAGTCGCATTCAATTTCATGCGTCAGCCCATCTTGTTGATAGCGTACCCGGGGGCGTGCGCTGTCGAAGTCGTGCACCGTGACATGGCCAGCCTGGTAAATGGTGGTCAAGCCGGCGGCGCGCCGTGCGTCCATCAGGTCGCGGGTGACATCGGTCTGGCCGTAGACCATGACATTCTTGCCGCCGGTCAGCCGGCGCAGGTCAATGCGGTGGCGCTCGCCCTTGAACAGCATGTCGAAACCGCCATGCACCAGGCCTTCCTGGTGCATGCGCTGGTTCACGCCGACCTCGTCCAGCAGGTCGGTGGTGACCTGTTCCAGCACGCCGGCCCGGATGCGGCCCAGCACATGTTCGCCCGTCTGGCGTTCCAGAATGATGGCGTCGATGCCGGATTTGTGCAGCAATTGGCCCAGCAGCAGGCCGGAGGGGCCAGCACCGATGATGGCAACCTGGGTTTTCATGTCGGGTTCCTTTAAAAGCAAAAATTCAGGCGCGTCCCAAAAGAAAGGCGCCGCTGGATGTTTCCGTTTCAGGAGCTTAGGCGCCTGCCCGGGACGCCGCCAGTGGCGCCATGGGGTGTTGCGCGGTGATTGGAATGTATGTGCGATGATCGCGCAATGGTTCATCCAACACATCCGCTTCACGGTGGAGCGCCCAGCACTTTCACGATTGCTAAGGCCGACAAGATTGAAGGCATGGCGAAGGGCATGGCGGTGCTCGAAGCATTCGACACCCAGCGCCAGCGGCTTAATGCCACGCTGGCGGCAGAGCGGGCGGGCCTGACCCGCGCCGCTGCCCGCCGCCACTTGCTGACGCTGGCGCACCTGGGCTACCTGGAAACCGATGGCAGTTATTTCTGGCTGGCGGCCAAGGTGCTGCGGTTTTCGGGCAGCTACCTGGCCAGTGCCCGGCTGCCGCGCGCCGTGCAGCCCACGCTCAATCGGCTGGCGGTGCAGACCAGGGAATCTTTTTCGGTGGTGGTGCTGGACGACGACGAGGTAGTCATCGTGGCGCGGAGCGGCTTCGAGTGGCGGCGTTCGCCAGACGAAGCCACCGCCCCGGCCCGGCTGCTGGCCTACGGCCTGCACCTGGGCGCCCGCCTGCCGGCCCATGCCACCTCCACCGGCCGCATCCTGCTGGCCGCCAAATCGCCCGGCAGCCTGGATGCATGGCTGCACAACCGCATCGACGGCGCCTCCCTGCCCCGACTGACGGTGCACACCGTGACCGACCCGCAGCGGCTCAAGGCATTGGTGGCCCAAGCGCGGATGGACGACTGCTGCATCGTCAGCGAAGAGCATGAGCTCGATGTGCAAGCCCTGGCCGTTCCGCTGCGGGACATGCAGGGCCGCACCGTCGCAGCGCTTAATGTAGTGACCTCGCCCCGCCGAATGACCGGCGAAGCCCTGCGCCATGACCTGCTGCCCCTGCTGCTGGACGCAGTGCGCGAATTGCGGCCGCTGCTGTAAAAAAACACAGTACGGTAAACTTGGCGGCCATGCGGAGTCTGCCTGGGCGCAGCAATGCGCCAGGCTACGCGCCGCCCCTCAGATTGACCTGCCAACGGAACGCCTCCATGTCCCCTGACGAAATAGCCCGGCTGGCGCTTGAAGCCTTCGACCAGGCGGTGCAGGCTTCGGGCGCTTTCCGCGACCGTCCCGGCCAGCGGCTCATGGCTGAAAAAGTGGCGCAGACTTTCAGTGCCGCCACGCTGGGCCGGGTGGAAGAGGGCGCAGGCGAGCCCGTGCGCGCCATTGCCGTGGTGCAGGCCGGCACGGGTGTCGGGAAGTCGCTGGCCTACTGCGCGCCGGCCATTGCGGCCGCCCTGGCGCGCAACACACGGGTGATGATCTCGACCGCAACCGTGGCCTTGCAGGAGCAGCTGGTCCACAAGGACCTGCCGGCGCTGGCCGCGCTGCTGCCGCAGGAATTCAGGTTTGGACTGGCCAAGGGGCGCGGGCGCTATGTCTGCAAGCTCAAGCTGTCGCGGCTGGCGGGCGAAGCGGGTGGTGCGGCGCAGGCCGAAGACGATTTGTTTGCCGATGAACTTGCCGCCAGCGCACCCCTGCATGTGATGGAAGCGCGCGCTGTGTTCTATGCCGTGCTGGCGCGTGACCTGCTCAGTGGTGCCTGGGACGGCGACCGCGACAACCTGGCCCAGCCGCCAGAGACCGACATGTGGTCGCCGGTGGCGGCCGAATCCAGTTCATGCACGGGCAAGCATTGCCCGGTCTATAACCAGTGCGCGTATTACGAAAAACGCAAGGAGCTGGTGGGCGCCCACGTGATCGTGGTGAACCATGACCTGCTGATGTCCTCGCTCGGCTCGCGCATGCTGCCCGAACTGGACAATTGCCTGCTGGTGCTGGACGAAGGCCACCACCTGCCGGCCGTGGCGCTGGACCATTTTGCCGCGTCGATGGACCTGAGCCGTACCCTCTGGCTGGAAACGCTGGGCAATCGCGCCCGGCGCGTGGGCGGGCTGATGGGCGTGACCGAGTCGGCCGACGTGCCGCGCATGGCCGCGCAGCTGCGGCAAAGCATGGCGGACCTGAGCCGCCTGCTGGTGGACCTGCACGGCCAGGCCTTCAGGGACGCGCGCGGCGACAAGGGGCCGTTGCGCTTTCGCCTGCCGCGCGGCTTGCTGCCCGAGGTGCTGGACGAGCCGCTGCGCCTGCTGCAGCTGCTGGCAGAAAGTTTTCTGGCGGTGCTCAACACCATTGCCAAGGCCCTGCGCACGGCTATGCGCGACCAGCCCGACGAGGCGCGGCGGCTGTCCGTGCTGTATGCCCAGCTGGGCATGCTGTCGCCCCGGCTCGAAAAAGTGCAGGCGACCACCGAGCTGCTGCTCAAGGCCGCCGAAAGCGAACAGGACACTGTTCCTGTGGCCAAGTGGTTCACCTTCGAAACCAGCGAAGGCGCAATGGACGGCGGCCAGCTGGTCATCAAGGCGCATGCCAGCCCGATCCTGCCCGGCAGCATGCTGCGCCAGCATTTCTGGACGCGGGTGCGAGCGGCCGTCGTCACCTCTGCCACATTGACCAGCTGCGGGGAATTTGACTTTTACCTGCGCGAGTCCGGGCTGGACAAAGACCCGGCGGCCAGCGCGCTGGAAGTCGCCAGCCCGTTCGACTATGCCCGCCAGGGGTGGTTTGTCACGGTCGAAACATTGGCCGACCCCCGGCAGGCCGATGCCTTCACCGGGGAAATGGTGCAGTCGCTGCTGGGCGACCTGGCGCAGGTCGCGCACGGTGCGCTGTGCCTGTTCACCTCGCGCCGGCAGATGGGCCTGGCGGTAGCGGCGCTGGAAGGGAGCCTGCGCGCAGCGGTGCTGGTGCAGGGCGAACTGCCGCGCGCGCTGCTGCTCAGCCGGCACCGCGCCCGGGTCGAGTCCGGTGCGGCCTCCATCATATTTGGCATGCAGTCCTTCGGCGAAGGGCTGGACTTGCCGGGCCCGCTGTGCGAGTCGGTGTTCATTGCCAAGCTGCCGTTCGCCTCGCCCGACGACCCGGTGGGCGAGGCGCGCGCCGAATGGCTGCGGGCCGTGGGCCGCGACCCGTTCAGCGAACTGGTGGTGCCGGCCACGGCGATCAGGCTGGCGCAGTGGGCCGGACGCGCCATCCGGCTCGAAACCGACAAGGCCTTTGTGTATTGCTACGACCGGCGACTGGTCAACACGGCCTACGGCCGGCGCTTGCTGCAGGGGCTGCCGGCGTTTGTACAGCAGCGGCGCAGCGCGGCGGGCTTGGTGACGCCGGCCTGAACGGAATCAGACGCCCAGGTACTGCTGCAGCAGCTCCGGCTGCGCGTGCAGGCTGGCCGAGCTGCCTTCAAACACCACCTCGCCCTTGACCAGGATCACGTTGCGGTCGGTGATCTGGCTGACATGCTTCCAGTTTTTGTCGACAATCACGCTGCTGATGCCGGACGCGCGCACCAGCTGGCAGATGCGCCAGATGTCCCGGGCAATCAGCGGCGCCAGGCCTTCGGTGGCCTCGTCCAGAATCAGCACGTCCGGGTTGGTCATCAGGGCCCGGCCAATGGTCAGCATCTGCTGCTCGCCGCCGCTGAGCTGCTGGCCGCCGTGGCCCAGCCGTTCCTTCAACCGCGGAAAAGTCTCCAGCACCCGATCGTAAGTCCAGTCGCGCTGGCCGCGGGTGCCGGCGCGGGCGGCCATCTTCAGGTTTTCGACCACGCTCAGGTTGCCGAAAATGCCCCGGCCCTCGGGCACATAGGCCATGCCGAGCCGGGCGATTTCATAGGGCGTGCGCCCGGTCATCGGCTGGCCGGCAATTTCCACCGTGCCCGAGCGCGGCTTGACCAGCCCCATGATGCTTTTGAGCAGCGTGCTCTTGCCCATGCCGTTGCGGCCCATCAGGCCAATGGTTTCGCCGCGCCCGACCGTGAAATTCAGTTTCCGCAGGATGTGGCTGGCGCCGTAGTAGGTGTTGATTTGCCGGGCGTTGACCAGCAGGTCGGGTACTGGGGCTGGCAGTGCAGTCATGTGCTGTGCTCTCCGGCGTCTTCGCCCAGGTAGGCAGCCTGCACGCCGGCGTCCAGCCGGATTTCTGCGGGCGTGCCGGTGGCAATCACCTTGCCGTTGACCATCACCGTCAACTGGTCGGCCAGGCTGAACACCGCGTCCATGTCGTGCTCGACCAGCAAGATGCCATGTTCTTTTTTCAGGGTCTGCAGCAGTTCAATCATGCGTTCGGCCTCGACCGCGCCCATGCCGGCCAGCGGCTCGTCGAGCAGCAGCACCTGCGGGCTGGTGGCCAGCGTCATGGCAATTTCAAGCTGGCGCTGCTCGCCGTGGCTGATGGTGCCGGCGATGTGGTTGAGCCTGTTTTTTAAGCCGGAAAGCTCGATGGCGCTTGCTGCGCGGTCATTTATAGCGACAAAATCAACAGCTTTCCGGAGCCAGTGCGCGGCGTTGGGCTGGCGCGACTGCGAGGCCAGCCGCACGTTTTCCCAGACCGTGAAAGGCAAAAAGATGTTTGTTTTCTGGTAGCTGCGCCCCAGGCCCTGGGCGGAAATCTTTTCGGGACTCCAGCCGGTGACGTCTTGCCCGCCCAGCGCGATGGTGCCCGAGGTGGGCGGCAAATCACCCGACAGCAAATTGGTCAGTGTGGACTTGCCGGCGCCGTTGGGGCCGATCACCGCATGGATGCGCCCGCGCCACAGGTCGACCGACACCTCATTGACCGCCGCCAGACCGCCAAAGCGCTTGGTCAGGTGTTTGGCGCTGAGCAGCACTTCATGCATTGGAGGCTTTCTTGCCGCGGCCAAACCGCTCTGCCAGGCCCAGCACGCCGCGCGGGGCAAATGTGACCAGCAGCACGATGAACAGGCCCATCCACAACTGCCAGTGCTTGCCCAGGTTGACATTACCGACCTGCGGCAAATCCTTAAAAACATGGAGCAGGTATTCAAAGGTGAAGGCGCCGACGATGGCGCCGGCAATGTTGCCCATGCCGCCCAGCACCACCATCATGATGGTGTGCGCGCTCATCTGGAAACCCATCAGTTCGTGGTTGATGTAGCCGGTCTGCGCGCCCCACAGGTAGCCTGCCAGCCCGGCCAGGCTGCCGGCCAGCGTGAAGGCCGCCAGCTTGTAGCCAAAAGTGGCAAAGCCCAGGGCCCGCATCCGGTGCTCGTTGACGCGTATGCCCGCCAGTGCCCGGCCGAACGGGCTCCAGAGCAGGCGCCGCAAGAACATGTACACCCCCAGCATGCAAATCAGGGTGAAATAGTAAAGCGTGCGCTTGCTGTCCAGGTCAAACGGCGTCCAGCCGAAAACCTCAGTCTTCGGCCTGAAGTTGATGTACAGCCCGTCGGAGCCGCCCAACATCTTGTTGTCGAAAAACAGGAAAAATACCATTTGCGCAAATGCCATGGTGACCATGATGAAGTAGATGCCATGCGTGCGCACCACGAAAAAGCCGATGACCAGCGCCGCCAGTCCAGACGCCAGAACGGCCACGGGCAGGGTCCACCACAGGCTGACCGGCTCGCCTGGCGGCGTCAGGAAAGCCAGCGCGTAGCCGGCCAGGCCGAAATAAGCCGCATGGCCGAGCGACACCAGGCCCGTGACGCCCAGCAGCAGGTCCAGGCTCATGGCGAAAATTGCCATGATCATCATGCGCGTGAGCATTTCGGTATAGAAGTCGGTTCCCGCCAGGGGAAACGCCAGCAGCGCCAGCAGGCACAGCGCCAGCGCGACCTGCACGCCGCGCGGCAGGATTTCCAGGTTGGATCGAGTCATTGCTTGAACAGCCCTTCAGGTTTGTACAGCAGCACGACCGCCATCAGTAGGTAAACCAGCATGCCCGACATCTGCGGCAGCAGCACCTTGCCAAAGGTATCGACCAGGCCGACCAGCAGCGCGGCAACCAGCGCGCCGCGCACCGACCCGATGCCGCCAATGACGACCACGACGAAGCACATGATCAGTACCTGCGAGCCCATGTTCGGATAGACGCTGGCCACCGGCGCGGCGATCATGCCCGCCACCGCCGCCAGCCCGACGCCCAGCGCAAACACCACCGAATGAATCAGTTTGATGTTCACGCCCAGCGCTTCGGCCATGTCGCGGTTGAAGGCGCCGGCGCGAATTTTCATGCCCAGCCGGGTCTTGGATATCAAAACATACAAGCCGGCCGCCAACGCCAGGCAGACGCCCGACATGAATAACCGGTACACCGGGTAAGACAGGGTGTCGGTCAGTGGGATCGAGGCGCCCAGCAGGTTGGGAATCGGCACGCCGTGCACATCGTCGCCCCACACAATCGAGCGCAATTCCTCAAAAATATAGATCAGCCCGAAGGTCAGCAGCACCTGGTCGAGGTGGTCGCGGTGGTAGAAATGGCGAAACAGCAGCCATTCCAGCGCAAGGCCAAACACCACAGACAGCGCCGCGCCGCCCAGAATCGCAAGCGTCAGGCTGCCAAACTGCGCGCTCAGCGACCAGGCCAGGTAGGCGCCCAGCATGTAGAAGCTGCCATGCGCCAGATTCACCACGCCCATGATGCCGAAAATCAGCGTCAGCCCGGCGGCCAGCATGAACAGCAGCAGGCCATACTGCACGCTGTTCAGGAGTTGAATAAAGAAATTGGCGATATCCATCGGCTGGCTTAAATCAAGAAGTGGTTGGCGAATGACCCGGGCAGCGTTGGGCAATGGCGTTTCCCTGCAAGCAGGGGACGCAGGCGCAGCGCCCCCTTTTAGGGCGGCGAGTTACACGCAATGAACGACCGTGGAGGTCATGGGTTCAGGCCATCTTGCAGCCAACGCCCGAGTCGGCCAGGGCCTTGGCGGCAATGCCGATCACCTTGTTTTCCTTGTTTTCTACAACCCGCAGGTAAATGTCCTGCACCGGGTTATGCGCCTTGCTCATGGTCCACTTGCCACGCGGACTGTCGATGGTGGCGCCTTCCATGGCCTTGTACAGCGCCGGTTTGGCGTTCAGGTCGCCCTTGACGGCGTTGGCGCCCTGGATGAGCAGCAGCCCGGTGTCGTAGCCCTGCACCGCATACACGTCGGGCTGGCTGCGGTAGGCCTTCACGTACTCAAGCCGGAACTGCTTGTTGCGCGGCGTGTCGAGCGAATCGCTGTAATGCATGGTGGTGATGATGCCATCGGCCGCCGGGCCGGCCGCTTCCAGCACGCCCTCGGTCAGGAAGCCCGAGCCGTAGAGCGGGATTTTTCCCTTCAGGCCCGCCGCCGCATAGTCGCGGATGAATTTGGCCGCGCCGCCCCCGGCAAAAAAGCAGGCCACTGCATCGGGCTTGAGTGCGGCAATTTCAGTCAGCAGCGCCTGGAATTCGACATTGGGGAAGGGCAGTCCCAACTCCTTGATGATGGTTCCGCCCGCTGCGGTGTAGCTTTCCTTGAAGCCCTCAAACGCCTCGTCGCCCGCAGCGTATTTCCAGGTGATCCAGACGGTTTTCTTGTGGCCCTTGTCCATCATCACCTTGCCCAGCGCACGCGTCGGCTGGGAATTGCTGAAGGAAGTGCGAAACACATTGGGCGCGCACAGGCCGCGGGTTGCGGCATGCACGCCCGCGTTCGGGATCAGGCTCAGCACGCCGCTGTCGCGGGCAACCTTCTGGATGCCCATCTGCACGCCGGAATGCACCGTGCCAACCAGCACATCGACCTTGTCGCGCTGCACCAGCTTGCTGGCATTTTCAATGCCTTTGGACGGGTCCGACTCGTCATCGACTTTGAAGTATTCAATCTCGCGCCCGCCCAGCTTGCCGCCTTGCTCGTTGATGGCCAGCCGAAAGCCGTTCTCAATGGCCATGCCGAGTTGGCTGAACGTGCCGGTGTAGGGCAGCATGAAGCCCACCTTGAGCTTGCCTGACTGGGCGCGAACGATTTCAGGCAGCAGCAGGCCAGCAGAAGCCGCGCCCATCAGGGCAGCGCTGCGGGTAAGGACCAGTCGGCGTGTGGACATTGATATTCCTATGTGAAGTGGATACGGACGGGTCGAATATAAGGCTCTCGACCAATAGGGAATCTAGTGTAAAACCCGTGCTTTAAGGATAAATTGTTTAATCTTAAATAATTAATCCTGATATGCACAGGTTGCGTTTGAAATATTCAAGTGACGGGGCTGCATAACGGATCAGACCTGGCAGGCAGGCTTAAAGCTGCTGGCAGTTGCTGAGTCAATGAATTTCGCAGGCAAACGGTTGCAAGGGTCAAGTCCACGGTCGTTCCCGTAAAGATGCCCATTCACCGGGAATAGTCAAAAGCTGGGTGGAAAGAACAAAAAGCGCTGGAAAGCCGGTCACCGAATTTGCCCTGGAGTTGTGGAAAAATATTGCAAACCAGTCAGCGGCAGAATTTTTCGTACTATAATTGACATCTTGGCGGAGTGTGGCGCAGCCTGGTAGCGCACCTGGTTTGGGACCAGGGGGTCCAAGGTTCGAATCCTTGTACTCCGACCAATAAATTAAATAAAAAAGCCCACCTAGTGGGCTTTTTTCACATCTGCCCGTAGCTCAGTCGGATAGAGCATCAGCCTTCTAAGCTGAGGGTCGGGGGTTCGATCCCCTCCGGGCAGACCAGGGCCAACCAGTATTCGACAAGCTGCACAGTCTGTACAACCCGTGCGGTCTCTCCACATGAACCAACCCGCTTGTCTTATTGAGACAGCGGGTTTTTTTGTGGAAAGCGCGGGTTGATGGGCTCGTGGCTTATCCTGGAATATTCAGGTGTTTTGCCAGTTCAAGCTTGGCTATCGAATCCCGATGAACCTCATCAGGGCCATCGGCCAGGCGCAATGTGCGTTGGTTTGCATAGGCATAGGCCAGCGGAAAATCGTCCGACACGCCGCCGCCGCCGTGGGCTTGTATGGCCCAGTCGATGACCTGGCAGGCCATCGTGGGCGCAACCACCTTGATCATCGCAATTTGCGCCTTGGCTACCTTGTTGCCCACAGTGTCCATCATATAGGCCGCATTTAGCGTCAGCAGCCGGGCCTGTTCGATCATGCAGCGGGCATCGGCGATGCGTTCCTTCCACACCGACTGGCTGGCGATGGGCTTGCCAAAGGCTACGCGGCTGTTGAGCCGCTTGCACATGAGTTCCAGTGCACGCTCGGCAATGCCGATGCTGCGCATGCAATGGTGAATCCGTCCGGGGCCGAGGCGGCCCTGGGCAATTTCGAAACCGCGACCTTCGCCTAGCAGCAAGTTACTGGCAGGCACCCGGACGTTGGTCAGCCGGACCTCCATGTGACCGTGCGGCGCATCGTCGTAGCCAAACACACTCAACGGGCGAATGATGCTGACGCCCGGTGAATTGGCCGGCACCAGGATCATGGATTGCTGCTCATGGCGTCCTGCTTCAGGGTCGGTCTTTCCCATGACGATGTACACGGCGCAGCGCGGATCGCCCGCGCCGGACGACCACCACTTGAGGCCGTTGATGACATAGTCGTCTCCATCGCGTTCGATGCGGCACTGCACGTTCGTGGCGTCGGATGACGCCACTTCAGGCTCGGTCATCAGGAAAGCCGAGCGGATCTCGCCCTTGAGCAACGGGTCCAGCCATGCGTCCTTGTTCTCCTCGGAGCCATAGCGGGCAATTGTCTCCATGTTGCCTGTGTCAGGCGCCGAGCAGTTGAAGACTTCGGCGGCAAATGGCACGCGCCCCATGATTTCGCACAAAGGTGCGTACTCAAGATTCGAAAGTCCTTCCGGCGCGCGCGGGGAATGCGGCAAAAACAGATTCCACAAGCCCGCAGCACGCGCCTTGGGCTTGAGTTCTTCAATCAAGGCGGTGGGAGTCCAGACATTGCCACGTGCCCGGTTTTCAGCGATTTCCCGAAAAAAACGCGCTTCATTCGGATAAACATGCAAATCCATGAACTCAAGCAGGCTTGCCTGCAGTTTTTTAACTTTTGGGGTGTAGTCGAAATCCATGAAAAGTCTCCTGTGGATGTTATGTTGACGCGAAAGTGAACCTGAAAAAAAACGTGTGAAACCGATGCGTCGGCAGGCCGGAAACTCAAGCCTGCGCTTTCAGCGCAAAATCCCAGGCCATTTTGGCAAGCAGCGGAGCACCGGCGGCGGAGTTGACGGCCTGCGCACTGGATGCGGTTCCGGTTTCTACCCGCTTGGCTATTCCCTGCAGGATGGCGGCAATGCGAAACAGGTTATAGGCCAGGTAAAAGTTCCAGTCGGCCTTTAGCGCTTCAGGCGTGGTGAGCCCAGTGCGCTTGCAGTACAGGGCAATGTATTCGTTTTCGTCCGGAATGCCGAGGCTGTCGAGGTCAAGGCCGCCAATGCCGCGAAACGTGCCGGGTGGAATATGCCAGGCCATGCAGTGGTAGCTGAAATCGGCCAGTGGATGGCCCAGGGTGGACAGCTCCCAATCCAGCACCGCCAGCACGCGCGGCTCGGTGGGGTGAAAAAGCAGGTTGTCCAGACGGAAGTCGCCATGCACGATGGATACCATGCCCGCATCCCGGGCGCTGGCCGGAATATGTGACGGCAGCCATTGCATCAGGCTGACCATTTCGCTGATGGGCTGGGTCACCGAAGCCTGGTACTGCTTGCTCCAGCGGCCAATCTGCCTCTCGAAATAATTGCCGGGCTTGCCGTAGTCGGCCAGGCCGCGCTTGGCAAAATCTGTCGTGTGCAGCGCGGCGATGACCCGGTTCATCTCGTCGTAGATGCCGCCTCGCTGTTGTTGGGTCATGCCGGGCAGGGACTGGTCCCAAAGGACGCGCCCTTCAACGAATTCCATGATGTAGAAAGCACGGCCAATGACGGCTTCATCTTCGCAGAGGCAAAACATTTTGGGCACCTGCACCGCCGAATCCTGCAAGCCCTGCATCACCTTGTATTCGCGCTCGACGGCATGGGCTGAAGGCAGCAGCTTGGCGACCGGGCCGGGCTTGGCCCGCATCACATAAGACCGTGCGGGAGTGACGAGTTTGTAGGTCGGGTTGGACTGGCCGCCCTTGAATATCTCTACATTCATCGGCCCTTCAAAGCCTTTCAGGTGCGAGCGCAGGTAAGTCTCCAGTGCGCCGGTGTCAAACGCCTGGCTGGCCTGGATGGCCCGGGTGCCGACAAAGTGGTCAAAATCTGTCATGGCTGCATGTCTCCTTGGGGCTTGTCATTTTATTTGTCGGCATCCGCCTCGGAAATGCGCAGCAGAATTTGCTGGTTTCTTACCACCAGTCCACCCGGTTCTATGCGGATGGCGTCTTCGCGCTCCATGGCTTTGAGTTCCTGGTTGACCCGTTGGCGCGATGCGCCCAGTAACTGCGCCAGCTCTTCCTGCGCCAATTGGAGGCTGATCCGGGTATCGCTTCCATTGGCCAGGCTGGGTACCCCGTAGCTGCGGACCAGGTGCAGCAACTGCTTGGCCAGCCGCGCCCTGAGCGGCAGGGTATTGAGGTCTTCGACCAGGCCAAACAACTGGCGAATGCGTCGGGCGTGCAGGCGCAGCAGTGCTTCGTAAAGTTCGACATGCTGGGTCAGGATCTTGCGCAGGTCGGCACGCGCCACGCACAAAAGAGTGGTGCTGCCATGGGCATATGCATCGTGGGTGCGCCGATCGCCATCGAAAATCGCCACATCGCCAAACCAGATGCCCGGCTCTACATAAGTGAGCGTGACCTGCTTGCCCGAGATCGAGGTTGAGCTCACGCGCACGGCGCCCATGGCGCAGGCAATCCATTCTTCGGGCGGGTCGCCGCGCGCAGCAATCAGGTCGCCGTCTTTGAAGCGTTTGACATAGGCGCATCGGAGGATGTCGTGTCTCAGTGAAGGTGACAGGGATGAGAACCAGCGGCCGCTGTTGATGGCCGCCCTTTCATCTATCGTAAGAATAGGATCGTCCATGGGCTGTCTTTTGGGTGACTAACAAGCTTTGCATTGTCGCTAGGGCGACCGGCTGACGGAGCAACGGATGTCGCCTGGGCGTCGCTGAGCCCGCTTTGAGGTTGTGGCGTGTAGGTTGTGAATAGTCTGGCTTGAGGATTGCAGGACTGCGGTTGTCCGGTTGCTGCCGCCTGTCCGACACGCTAGCGGTATTGGGGCGGGCGTTTTTGCAAAAAAGCATCAATGCCTTCGCCGCCATTGGCATGGTGCAAATTGCGGACGAAGTAGTCGCGCTCGCTGGCGAGCTGTTGGCTCAAGGTATTGGAAGGCGCATCATGGACGAGGTCCTTGATGCTGGCCAGCACATTCGGTGCCAGGGAGTTGAGCCTTGCCGCCAAGACCAGCGCACCGCCAAGGGCCTCGCCCGCGGCTGTGAGACGATTCACCATGCCCAGTGCGTGCAGTCTCCCGGCATTGATGCGCTCAGCGCCCATCAGCAGCTCGCAGGCAAGTGCGCGGGGCAGGGCGCGCACCAGGCTCCAGCTGGCGCCTCCATCCGGTGACAGCCCTACCGTGCCGTAGGACATGACAAACACGGCATCGTCGGCGGCAACTATAAAGTCGCATGCCAGCGCCAGCGAAAACCCTGCTCCGGCGGCTGCGCCATTGACGGCGGCAATAATTGGTTTGGGGTAAGTGCGTATGGCTTCGATCCAGTTGTGCAGCGCTTCAATACTCTGCGCCTGCACTTCAGGCGACAGGCGCCGGTTGGCTTGCAGGCGCTGCAGGCTGCCACCGGCACAAAACAGGCTGCCTTCGCCAGTAATCACAACAGTTCGGATTTCAGGATTGTTTTCAGCCGCATTCAAAGCTTCGATACCAGCGGCATACATCTCTGGACCGAGTGCGTTTTTGTGTTCAGGGTTGCTCAGCGTCAAAATGAGCGTACCGCTTTCGCTGGTGCTTTTTAGCGATCCGGGCATATCAGCTCTCCTCGTGCATCAGGCTCAGGCCGATCGCGCCACGGCGACGCAGCCAGGGGGAAGGCCGGTAGCGCTGGTCGCCATAGACCGTCTGCATGTTGAACAGCACTTCCAGAATATTGGTTGGTCCGAAGAGGTTGCCCATGGCCAGCGGCCCTAGCGGATAGCCCAGCCCCAGCGTGACTGCGGTTTCCAGGTCCTTCGGGCTGCAGATGCCCTGCTGGCAGAGGTCGCTGGCAATGTTGACAATGGTGGCAATGACACGCTGGGTGACAAAGCCGCCACTGTCGCGAATGACGCTTACAGCTTTGCCATCGCGAGCAAACAGGGCGTGGGCCGCATTTTGCATGTCCCTTCGAGTGGCGGGGTTAGTCGCCAGCACGCGGCGCCGGGTTGCCGCGTCGTCAATCAGCATGTCAATGCCCATCGTGCGGGCCGGGTCAAGCCGTTCGACCACCGCCACGGTGGTGATGTCAAAACCCAGGGGGGCCACCAGCGTCAGGGCCTGCAGTGACGGGGATGGTCCGGTTTCAATGGTGGCGCCAAGAGTTTTCAGCAGCTGCAGCAATTCAGATCGCCGCGCGGCGCGGGGTGAGACCCAGACCGGCGGCATTTCAATGACTTCGGGAACGGGCACTTCAGCCTGAATCTGGGCAACCCCGCCTTCATAGCGGTAAAACCCTTCGCCTGTCTTTTTGCCCAGCAGGCCGCCTGCCAAGCGCTGCGCGGTTATCACGCTGGGGCGGTAGCGGTCTTCCTGGTAATACTGGTGATAAATCGATTCCATGACCGGATGGGAAACATCAAGGGAGGTCAGGTCCATCAACTCGAAAGGTCCCAGTTTGAAACCGGCGTGGTCACGCAGTATCCGGTCAACCGTGGCGAAATCGGTGATGCCTTCACTGACAATTCGCAGCGCCTCGGTACCATAGCCGCGCCCGGCATGGTTGACAATGAAACCGGGCGTGTCCTGCGCCTGCACTGGCGTGTGGCCCATCTGGGCCGCATACAGGCCCAGGCCCTCGCAAGTACCGGCATTTGTTTTCAGGCCGGCAATGACTTCCACTACTTTCATCAATGGCACTGGGTTGAAAAAATGGTAGCCCGCAAATCGCCCGGGGTGCTGCAAGCCCGCCGCGATGGCGGTAACGGACAACGATGAGGTGTTGGTCGCCAGCACGGTTTGCACCGGCACGATGGACTCGAGCTCGGCAAACAGTTCTTTCTTGGCGTCCAGCCGTTCAACTATGGCTTCGATGACCAAATCGCAAACGGACAAATCCGCCAGCGAATCGGCTACCTGTACGCTGGATTTATAGCGTTTTGCCAGTTCCGTGTTGATGCGCCCTTTTTCAACCAGCTTGTCCCATTGGCTGGAAAGCGCAACCTGCGCTTTGGCAGCCGCGCCCGCCTGTGCGTCCATGAGTTTGACGGTGCTCCCTGCCTGAGCGGCAATCTGGGCGATTCCGCGCCCCATTGCGCCTGTTCCCACGATGCCGACGGTTTTATAGATGGATGCTTGCATGTTGAGTCAGTGGCTGGTGGGTGGATGAAGTGAAGAGGGGCTAAACCAGCATTCAGCGCCTGATTAAAAGCGCTTGTGGGTTGACAATGTTGGTGGGTGTTCCCTTGATGAAATTGATCACATTGTCAAAGGCGGCGCCAAAGTAGGATTCGTAGCTGTCCTGCTCAACATAGCCGATGTGCGGCGTGCAGATGCAGTTTTCCAGACGCAACAGGGCATGCCCCTGAAGTATGGGTTCAGATTCAAAAACGTCGATAGCCGCCATGCCAGGTCGACCGCGGTTGAGCGCCGCAATCAAGGCTTCAGGTTCAATCAGTTCGGCGCGGGAGGTATTGACGAGCAGGGCCGTGGGTTTCATGCGAGCCATGTCTTCCAGCGTCACAATCCCGGTGGTTTCTTCAGCCAGGCGCAGGTGCAGGCTGAGCACATCGCACTGGTTGAACAGCTCTGCCTTGCTGGCGGCCAGTTCAAATCCGTCGGCAGAAGCGCGTTCGCGGGAGGCCGCGCTGCCCCAGATAATGACCCGCATGCCAAAAGCGCGGCCATAGCCTGCCACCAGCTGGCCGGTCTTGCCATAACTCCAGATGCCCAGTGTTTTGCCCTTGAGAACCGTACCCAAGCCAAAGTTGGGAGGCATGGACGCCGACTTCAATCCGGATTGTTGCCAGGCGCCATGCTTGAGATGCGACACATATTGGGGAATCCGCCGGGTTGCGGCCATCACCAGCGCCCAGGTCAGTTCTGCAGGCGCAATCGGAGAACCGACGCCTTCGGCTACCGCCACCCCGCGTTCGGTGCAGGCTGCCACATCCAGATGACTGCCGACCCGCCCGGTCTGAACCACCAGCTTGAGCTTGGGCAGTTTTTCAATCAGCTGCCTTGTCAGGTAAGTGCGCTCGCGGATCAGCACGATGACGTCGGCATCCTTCAGCCGGACTGACAACTGGCCGGTTCCCTTGACCGTGTTGGTGTAAACCTTCGCGGTGTAGGCTTCGAGCTTGACAGCGCAAGCCAGCTTTCGCACTGCATCCTGGTAATCGTCAAGAATCACAATATTCATGCAGATATTGTGCCTTCAAGACTTCAGCATTAGCCAGATAGGCCGTTCACGTCGTTAATGAATTACTTCTACATACCCGCAAGTGGCCAATTGTCGATACGGGTTTGAACATGGCGCCAGTCCGCCATCCATGGCGCCGAAAATCATGCTTCGGCCGAGTAGGCGGAGGCAAGCAAAGCCATGCGGTCGAGTTCAGCGCAGACATCAGCCATTCTTCCTGAAATGACCATGCGGCCTGCGCAGTCAGGCTTGATGCCGGCATCTGATTCACGCACTACCCGCAAGGTGCCGCGACTCGATTCACGCATGTCCTGGCTGTGTGGGGGCATCGAAATTTTTTCTGGCGATGGTTCGAAATATGAATCGTTGCTTGCCTTGCTGCTGGCGTGAACAAACGCTGGTACGGATGACACCGGCAACGACTGCGGCTGCGAGACATAGGAAGTTGAATTGTGGATGTGCCCAAGTGAATTTTTGATGCGGTTGATCCAGGGAGCAAGCGCCTGCACCGGTACAGCCCAGAAAGGTTGCGTAGGGACATGTGAAAAACTGATGATTCTCATGAAAAACTCCGGTTAAAAAATAAAAACAGGCACGCTCAAGTCCGCCTCGGCGGCAATTGAATCGTCAAAAACAAGAGTTGAGGTTTGCCGCAGTGATATTGCAAACCAGGCGGATATGAAGCTGCTTACATCGACAGCTTGCCGCGGATCAGCCCAACTGCCAGACCCTCTAGCTCGAAAGGTTCGCCGGGCTGGACCACGATGGGCTGGAAGTCCGGGTTTTCCGACAAGAGTTCAATATGGCTTGAACTGCGGTGAAAGCGTTTGACCGTGACCTCGTCGCCAAGGCGCGCCACCACGATCTGCCCGTTTTTGGCTTCCCTGGCTTGCTTGACGGCCAGCAGGTCCCCGTCCATGATGCCCACGCCCCGCATGCTCATTCCACGCACTTTGAGCAGGTAATCGGGTTTTTGATCAAAAAGCGAACTCTCAAAATGAAAGGTCTGCTCAATATGCTCCTGGGCAAGAATTGGACTGCCCGCAGCTACCCGCCCAACAAGCGGCAAGGACACCTGGCCCGCCCGCTGAAGCGGTAGCAAATACGAATCTGCCCTTGAGTCGTTCAATGACTGCAACGCATCGGTTCGCAGGCGAATGCCGCGTGAAGTGCCGCTGACCAGTTCAATCACGCCCTTTTTGGCGAGGGCTTTCAAATGCTCTTCGGCTGCATTGGGCGAGCGAAAGCCAAGTTCAGCGGCAATTTCCGCACGAGTAGGCGGCGCTCCGGTGAGAACAATGGCTTTCTGGATAAGTGCGAGGATTTCGGCCTGACGTGCGGTCAGCTTGGATTTGCCAACAGGCGAATTTGAAAGATCATTGAAAGTGCGCATAAGCTTGACCCTTGAAAAAACGTTGGGAAAATCTGTATCCAGCGTTTTGAGTTAATTTAGCTGTATGAATCAGCAGTAACTGTATTTTCATACAGTTTGTACTTAAATGCAAGAACAACTTATGACGCATCGCAAACTGGTTATTTTGGGAACGGGCGGAACCATTGCCGGCACGGCAGACCATGCTTCGATCAACATCGGCTACACGGCCGCGCAGGTGGGCATTGAGCAATTGCTGGCCGGCATTTCCGGCCTGGGCACTGACGTGGATTTCACCAGCGAGCAGGTTTGCCAGATTGATAGCAAAGACATGGACTTCGACATCTGGGACAAGCTGGCAAGCCGCGTAAACCATTTTCTTGCCGATGAGGAGGTTCAAGGCATCGTCATTACCCATGGCACTGACACCCTAGAAGAAACGGCCTACTTTTTACAAATCGCATGCCGTCCCGCCAAGCCGGTGGTGCTGACCTGCGCCATGCGGCCAGCAACAGCCCTGACGCCTGACGGACCGCAAAATGTGCTGGATTCAGTCACCGTGGCCCGCTGCCCTGGCGCCAGCGGAGTCGTGGTGGTCTGTGCCGGAACCGTGCACAGCGCCTTTGACGTCCAAAAAGTCCATACCTACAAGGTGGATGCATTTAATTCGGGCGACTCTGGCCCCATTGGCTATGTCGAGGAAGGGCGCCTTAGGTTGTTGAGGAATTGGCCCGGTTCACAAAACCTGCATGAACCTGTTGCCATCCACAGTGAAGTGGTCTGGCCGCGTGTTGAAATTATCTTGAGTCACGCTGGTGCAAGCGCACTTTGGGTCCAGTCGCTCGTTAAACAAGGCATACGGGGATTGGTGGTGGCAGGCACCGGCAATGGTACGGTTCACCATGCACTTCTGGCGAGTTTGCTGGAGGCCCAAGCCGCAGGTATCCGGGTGACTCGTTCCACGCGCTGCCTTGATGGCAGGGTCATGCCGATACCCGGCGACTCTATTGCGGATTCAAAAGGGCTCAGCCCGGTCAAGGCCAGGATCATGATGATGCTCGAACTGATGGCCGACGACGAACTTGCCTTGAGAGCGAAAGTGGCATAAAAAAAGCCATCTGCAAGATGGCTTGATCAAGGACCCGGCGGCGGATTTCAGTTTGAAAGCGCCTGGAAAGCCCTTTCAGTGATCTCTTCAACACTTCCCGTTCCGCTGATCGCGCGGTATTTCGGTGCTTCATGGGGCGCTTCCTGCGCCCAGCTGAAGTAATAGTCCACCAGCGGGCGCGTCTGGGCGCTGTAAACCTCAAGGCGCCTGGCCACCGTGGCTTCCTTGTCGTCTTCCCGCTGGATCAGCGGCTCGCCGGTCACGTCGTCCAGACCTTCAACCTTGGGCGGGTTGTACTTGACATGGTAGGTGCGGCCTGATGTGCTGTGCGAACGCCGCCCGCTCATGCGCTCGATGATGGCCTCAAAAGGAACGTCGATTTCCAATACGTAATCAAGTTTCACGCCTGCTGCCTTCATGGCATCGGCTTGCGGAATGGTGCGGGGAAAACCGTCGAACAGAAAACCCTGCGCGCAATCCGGCTGGGCAATGCGTTCTTTTACCAGGTTGATGATCAGGTCGTCTCCCACCAGTCCACCGGCATCCATGACTTTTTTGGCTTCAATGCCCAGCTGTGTTCCTGCCTTGACCGCAGCACGAAGCATGTCGCCGGTAGAAATTTGGGGAATGCTGTATTTCTGGCAGATGAATGTGGCTTGTGTGCCTTTGCCTGCGCCAGGTGCGCCTAACAGGATAAGTCTCATGAATGTCCTCGGATTATTGTGGTTCTGGAAGGCAAACTGGGGTTCACAAGCACAGATCGGCCCATGTTCGCGTTATGTCTTGATTGACCGCTAGCGCTGTCCGCAACAGGCTGGTTTTCCTGTCAAGGATAGCATGCACATCCTTGACACCAGCTTACACAGACGGGGTCAAAAGCCGGTCGACTGACGTCAAACGGCGAACCTGCTCGAGGTCTTCAGGCGTGTCAACGCCAGGGCCGGGCGCGTGCTGGGTGACGTGCACCGCTATGCGGTGCCCATGCCACAGGGCGCGCAGTTGCTCGAGCGATTCGAGCCGTTCCATGGGAGCCTGGGACAGCAGGGGGTATTGGCGCAAGAAACCCACCCGGTAGGCGTAAATACCAACGTGGCGGAGCGGGCGGGGAAGGCTGCCGTCTATCCACCACGGCCTTCCGGGATAGTCACGCGCGGCAGGTATCGGCGCACGGCTGAAATACAGGGCAGTCTGGTGCACATCCAGCACCACCTTGACAACGTTGGGGTTGAGCCAGTCCGCATGCTTGTCGATAAAATGGGCGGCCGTGCTCATGGCGCAATCAGGTCGTATGTGAAGCACGCCGGCCACCGCATCAATGAGGGCCGGGTCGATCAGCGGTTCGTCGCCTTGCACGTTGACCACGATGTCGTCGTCCGCCAAGCCGAGCAAATTGCAGGCTTCTGCCAGCCGGTCGCTGCCGCTTGGGTGGTCAACCCGGGTGAACACAGACTCGATGCCGAAAGCCGTGCATTGATCAATGATGGACGCGCTGTCTGCGGCCACCACTGTGCGCAGCGCACTGCTTTGCAAGGCGCGCTGGGCCACGCGCACCACCATGGGCACGCCGTTGATGTCGGCCAGCGGCTTATTGGGCAGGCGGCTGGAGGCCAGGCGCGCCGGAATCAGGACGGTAAAGCGCATCTTTCGGCTACAGGCCTAGTTCTTCGTCCGTCAGGGGGCGGGCTTCGGTTTCGAGCATGACCGGAATGCCGTCACGCACCGGATAGGCGAGCCGGGCGCTGCGGGAGACAAATTCCTGTTTATCGCGGTCGTATTCGAGCCGGCCCTTGGTCACGGGGCAGACCAGCAGTTCAATGAGTTTGGTGTCCATGTCGTGATGGTAAATGAGAAAGAAGAGGCGCCATGAGCGCATCCAGGGCTTGGAAAAATGCCGGTTCGGGCAAAAACTCAAGCGGGATTGCCAGCAGCCTGCAGCCGGGCGGGGTTGGCAGGGCAAACAGCTTGACCGCGTCTTTTTCCGTGCACACCACGGTTTGCCCCACTAAATCCACCAGGTCGCCGATCTTAAAATCATGGTGATCCGGATAAGCCAGGGAATTTTTCAGTGTCAAGCCGCGCGCCCTGAGCATGGAGAAAAAGGCTTCCGGATTGGCAATACCCGCAAGCGCAGTCACTGCTGAGCCTGTCAGGGAGGTCAGCGGCGCTTTGCTGCCGTCGGCTGCCACCCCGTGGTCTGCAAGTTGCCGATGCGAGACATAACCCTCAAAAGCGGGCTTCTGCCCGGTGTGCAGCACCAGGTCGATGCTCTGGCTGCGCCGTGCCGGCCAGGGTTCACGCAGCGGCCCGGCCGGCAAAAGCCAGCCATTGCCTGTGCCCCGGTCATCAAATACTGCAATTTCGATGTCGCGCTCCAACGCATAGTGCTGCAAGCCGTCGTCACACACGACTGCCGATGTGCCGGGATACGACTTCATCAAATTGCGCAGGGCGTCAATTCGCCGTTTGGCTACAAAAACAGGAGCGCCTGTTGTCCGCTGGATAAGCGCCGGCTCATCGCCGGAATCGCCTACTGGCGTATGGGGACCGACTTCCAGAGGGTCAAGGCCAGCGCGTCCATAACCGCGCGACACCACGCCCACCTGCAAATCCTGCGCCTGCAGGTGCCTGACCAGTGCCATGACCAGCGGCGTTTTTCCGGCACCGCCCACCACCACGTTGCCAACCACAATGACAGGAACATCAAAGCGCATGGCGGGCAGCATGCCGCGCAGGTACAGCACCCTGCGAACGGACACCAGCAGGCCGTGGATTTTGGCCAAAGGCCAGAGCAGCCATGCAATGGCATTTCGGCCTCGCCAAACATTTGTCAAATAAGGGTTCACGCCGCTAGCCTTCTGCAGAGGGGCGCACGGATCAATGCTCTGTAGCAGGCTTTGCACCTGCAGGCGCAGAGCCTTGCGTGGCAAAGGTGATCTGTGTCAGTCCCTGGCGGCGCGCGGCTTCCATGACGGTGATCACGGCTTGGTGCGTAGCGCTGGCATCGGCGCTGATGATGATGACACTGTCCTTCCCGGCCTGGGTTGCCAGCGCCAGCGCAGCGCTCAGGGCGTCTGTGCCGCGCGCATTGACCACGATCTTGTTCACCATGTACTGGCCGTGGCTGCTGACCGCAACGATCACCTCCTTGGGATACTCACGCGCTTGCTCGGCATCGGCGGCCGGCAACCTTACCTGCAATTCGGTGAATTTGCTGTAGGTGGAAGACAGCATCACAAAAATCAGCACCACCAGCAGCACGTCAATGAAAGGGATTAAATTGATTTCCGGTTCGGTCTTGGCATGAGGTCGGAAATTCATTTGCGAAACCGGTTGAGGTGACGCATGAATTGCTCAGCCGCCAGTTCCAGGGTCAGCAAGTAATCATCTACCCTGGCACGGAAATAGCGCCAGAAAATCAGGGCGGGTATGGCCACCATCAAACCAAAAGCGGTGTTGTACAAAGCCATGGAAATGCCTTGTGCCAATTGCGCAGGATTCCCGTTGGCATTGCCGGGCTGTGATCCAAAAATTTCAATCATCCCAATCACGGTACCCAACAGGCCCAGGAGCGGCGCTGCCGAGGCAATGGTGGCCAGCGCGGCCAGATAGCGCTCCAGCGTGTGGGCCGCCTGTCGGCCTGCGCCTTCCAGCGTCGAACGCAGGTCCGCTTCGCTGATGCGCGGGTTGGTGCCCAGGGCGTGCAAGCCACTGGCCAGTACCTTGCCCAGCAAAGAGTTTTGCTCCAGTTTCTTCACCACATCAGGTGGCGGCAGGGCAGAGCGCGAAACAATCATGGCTTCCCCCAGTAACTTGGGAGGCGCGATCTTCATGATTTTCAGGCTTGAAAACCGTTCGATCACCAATGCCAGGGCAACAATGGAGCACGCCAGCAGAGGCCAGATGGGCCAGCCTGCTGATTGTAGGATTGAGAACAAAGCGCATCTCCCGTCAGATATTGGTGCTGGATTATGGCGTAACCAGCCTTGTTGAACGCCCTGCCGCGGGCGCTTCAATTTTTTGCTGAAGCTGAACAAGCCTGACAATTTGGCACACAAAATCTGTGGATAACTTTGTGGGTAAGTCGGTACCTATTCAGCGCAAAGCCGCGCCAAATGGACGTTTTAACAAATTGATGAAAATATAAGCAGTGATTTATCATTTAAAATCAACAGCTTGCACCAATTTCTGAGGCTTTGAAAGGCGCGCTAGCAGTGTTTCATCTGTCTGCAGAGCCTGTGGAATACTGTTTTTATCCGACTTGGAGGGGGCTGATTTGGTAGATGGGGATTTTTCGCAAAAAAGATTGACTGCTTCTTTATCGGGTGTCGGCAGCAAGGTCTGGCCTGTGGGCTCATTGCTGCGCGCCATTGCCGACAGCCTGGAAGCGCGCTTCAACCCTGTCGCGGTGCAGGGCGAGCTTTCCGGATTTTCCCGGGCTTCAAGCGGGCATTGCTATTTTTCGCTCAAGGACGACCAGGGGCAGGTCCGGTGCGCCATGTTCAGACGTGCGGCCAGTTTGCTTGATTTTTCACCGCGCGATGGCCAGATGGTAGAACTGCGCGGCCGGCTGGGCGTGTACGAGCCGCGTGGCGAACTGCAACTGGTGGTTGAATCCATGCAGCAAGCGGGCCAGGGCACCTTGTTTGAGCAGTTTCTGCAACTCAAGGCCAGGCTTGAATCCGAAGGTCTTTTTGCCAATGCCCGAAAACGTCCGCTGCCGGTCATGCCGCGCGCCATTGGTGTGGTGACTTCTTTGGGCGCCGCTGCGCTGCATGACGTGGCAGCCGCCCTGCAGCGCCGGGCTCCGCATATTCCGGTCGTGATTTACCCTGCCAGCGTACAGGGTGTGCAGGCGCCCGCCGAATTGCGAAAAGCATTGGCCCTTGCGGGCGAGCGGCACAGCATCGACAAGGTTGATGTGCTGTTGCTGGTCCGCGGCGGAGGCGCGATGGAAGATTTATGGGCTTTCAACGATGAAGGGCTGGCCCGCGCAATCATCAATGCACCAATGCCCGTGGTATGCGGCGTCGGCCATGAAACAGATTTCACCATTGCCGATTTTTGTGCCGACATGCGGGCGCCAACGCCCACCGCTGCGGCGGAGATGTGCGCACAGCCGCAATCTGCCTGGCTGGCTTTGCTCAACGATACCTTTGTGCGGCTGCAAAAAGGCGTAGACCGCCGGATGGAGTTGTCGAATCAGCGACTGGACCGGGCGTCTGCCCGGGTCACACGCCCTTCGCACCTGGTGACGCGGCAGCAAGCGAGGCTGGGAAATATAGGCCAAAGCCTGAAACATGCGATGCACCTGGCCTTGCAGCAGAAAAACCAGAAACTTCAGGATTTGCACAGTAATTTCCCCAGGGAATTTGCCGGCAGCCAGGAGCGCAGCCGGCTTCGGCTAGAACGCGCCCGTATGCGCCTTGAAATGCTGGACCCGAACCTGGTGCTTCAGCGGGGCTATGCCTGGCTTGCCGACCTGGACGGGCAGCCCAACACTGCCGCCCAGTCCACCCATCCGGGCCAGCCCGTGCGTGCAACCCTGTCTGATGGGCAGGTCGATTTGACGGTCTCAGCACGCCGGCTGATTTAGTTTTTACAATGTCCCTTGCATGTCAATGGACATCACATCAACCCAACCAGGAAATTTATGGAACACACGCTCCCTCCGCTCCCATATGCCATGGACGCTCTGGCTCCACAGTACAGCCAGGAAACCCTTGAATACCATTATGGAAAACACCATAACGCGTATGTCACCAACCTCAACAACTTGCAAAAAGGCACCGAGTTCGAGTCGATGACGCTTGAGGAAATCGTGAAAAAATCCAGCGGCGGCGTGTACAACAACGCTGCGCAAATCTGGAACCACACCTTTTTCTGGAACTGCATGAAACCCGCTGGCGGCGCAGAACCCACCGGCGCGCTTGCACAGGCCATCACAGCAAAATTCGGCTCTTATGCAGCGTTCAAGGAAGCCTTTGTCAAGTCCGCAGTGGGCAACTTCGGATCAGGCTGGACATGGCTGGTGAAAAAAGCCGACGGAACGGTGGACATTGTCAACACCGGCGCTGCAGGCACGCCGCTGACCACCGGCGACAAAGCCCTCTTGACGGTGGATGTGTGGGAGCATGCTTATTACATCGACTACCGCAACCAGCGCCCCAAGTTTGTTGAAACTTTCCTGTCCAATCTGGTGAACTGGGAATTTGCAGAACGCAATTTCGCCTGATCTTTTAATTGGATCAGCTGAAAAAGCTGACTTCACAGTCGGCTTTTTCGCTTGCCTGGTATTTTAAGTTTCAGCGCGCTTCTTTGAATACGGGACCTGTCAGCCTGCTTCCCTGCTTGATCCCTTTTTTGGCAAACCACCCCTTGTTCATTTCCAGCACAAAGCGCACCGGCTTTGCCGAGCAATGGGAGTCGGTGGTTTCCGGCTTCATGTCCACGGTGTTTACTATGGTGCCGTCGTCCGCTACGAAGGCAGCGGTCAGTGGCAACAATGTATTTTTCATCCAGAAACACTGTTCACTGGGCTGCTCAAAAATAAAGAGCATGCCTTCGTGCTGAGGCATGTCCTTGCGCAGCATCAAGCCTGTTTGACGCTCTTGGGGCGTCAGCGCCACTTGCGCATCAATCACGTGCATGCCGGCGCTCAGCTTGACGCGCTGCAGGTTCAATTGCGGTGCTTCCTGCGCATACGTCCAGACAGGCACGAGCAGCAGGGCCGCTGCAAGCGTGCCAAAAACAAGGCTGGACACCTTTTTAACTTTAAAAGCGCAGTTGTTGAACCACATACATCGACCCGGTTGCAGCGTATTGGACAGCTTGATTCATCGGCATGAAAAAAGCCCGCACTGAGGCGGGCATTTTGACCGATTCGGGAAAAATTTCCCGGTAATCAGCAGTTCTTGGAGGCTGTTTCTGTTTTCTTGGCCATGGCCGCATCTGCTTTTGCTTTTTTGGCAGCTGCAGCTTTTTCCTTTTTAGCAGCTTTGGCTGCTGCTTTTTCTTCCGTGGTCATGGCTGCTGGCTTGGCTTTTGCCATCGGGGCGGAAGCGGCTGGAGTTGCTGCCACGGCTGGGGTTGCTGCAACGGCGGGAACAGCTGCAACGGCTGGAGTCGCAGGCGTTGCTGGCTTTGCGGCAGGCGCCTGGGCATAGGCGCCGGCGGCGAAAAGGCAGGCAACCAGGGAGGCGAGGAGCTTGTTCATTTAGATTTCCTTGAGCGATTGTTAAGGTAATTTGCCGTTTGTAAACACCCCGAATCTTTCGGAGTCCCTACCATAACGATGCAGTTTTCAATGCGTTGACAGGCTCGCCAAAAATCTTTGCAAAAAGTTTTGGCGATAAAATTTGAAAACGATTTTTACCCCCCTTGCCTGCGACGGCGGTCTTTATGGGCATGCCCGGGCTTACCAGAGAATTCAGCACATGTACCAGCACATCCAGGTGCCCAGCCAGGGCCAGAAAATCACCGTCAATGCAGACAATTCTGTGAATGTGCCCGACGAGCCCATTATTCCGTTCATCGAGGGCGATGGCACCGGAGTCGATATTTCTCCTGTGATGCTGAAAGTGGTGGATGCCGCCGTGGCCATGGCTTATGGCGGTAAAAGAAAAATCCACTGGATGGAAGTGTTTGCCGGTGAAAAAGCCACCAAGGTCTATGGTCCTGATGTATGGCTGCCCGAAGAGACGCTGGATGCCGTTAAAGACTATGTTGTGTCGATCAAGGGCCCGCTGACGACACCTGTTGGAGGCGGCATCCGCAGTTTGAATGTGGCCCTTCGGCAGGAGCTTGACCTGTACGTCTGCCTGCGACCGATCCAGTATTTTGCAGGCGTGCCTTCGCCGGTCAAGGAGCCCCAAAAGACCAACATGGTTATCTTTCGTGAGAATTCGGAGGACATTTATGCCGGTATCGAGTTCGAATCGGGTAGCGACAAAGCCAAAAAGCTCATCAAGTTTTTGCAAGACGAAATGGGCGTCAAAAAAATCCGCTTTCCCGAAACCTCAGGCATCGGCATAAAGCCTGTTTCCAGCGAAGGCACCGAGCGCCTGATGCGCAAGGCCATCCAGTACGCCATCGACAATGACAAGCCCAGCGTGACCATCGTGCACAAGGGCAACATAATGAAATTCACCGAAGGCGGTTTTCGCGACTGGGCCTATGCTTTGGCGCAAAACGAATTTGGCGCCGAATTGATCGATGGCGGTCCGTGGTGCCAGATCAAAAATCCAAAGACCGGCAAGGACATTGTGGTCAAGGACGTGATCGCCGACGCTTTCCTGCAGCAAATCCTTCTGCGGCCGGCGGAATACAGTGTCATCGCCACACTGAACCTGAACGGCGACTATATTTCCGACGCGCTGGCAGCCCAGGTGGGCGGCATCGGCATAGCGCCAGGCGCCAACCTGAGTGACACGATCGCCATGTTCGAGGCCACCCATGGCACCGCGCCCAAGTACGCTGGCAAGGATTATGTCAACCCGGGTTCGTTGATCCTGTCGGCTGAAATGATGCTGCGCCACATGGGCTGGGTCGAAGCCGCTGACCTCATCATCAGCTCGATGGAGAACTCGATTCTTTCCAAGAAAGTCACCTACGACTTTGCCCGCCTGATGGACGGGGCCACGCAGGTAAGCTGTTCTGGTTTCGGAGCCGTGATGATCGAACACATGTGAGTCGAGATATTGAACCTACCGCCTGACAAGACCGCCCGGATGAAACCCCGTGGCGGTTTTTTCTTGGTTCACCGCTTTATTTACGTTTTCCCTGTGTGAAACTGAATGCTGTGCTTGAAGTTTGTCCGTACAGTACCAATTGAACTACCGGATGCAATGAACGAAACCGATGGCTAGAATGAAATCCATGGCAACAAAACCCCCCAAGACACCGGCGCAGCCGCCTAACCCCGTCGCCAAGCCGGCCGACGTCAATGGCGGAGACTCGGTGGTGCTGGAGCGTCGCCCGCAAAAAACCAAGCCGCCCCAGATGTACCAGGTGGTGCTGCTCAATGACGACTACACGCCGATGGAGTTCGTCGTGGTCGTGATTCAGGAATTTTTCAACAAGGACCGGGAAACCGCCACCCAGATCATGCTCAAGATCCACCTGGACGGCAAAGGAATTTGCGGCGTTTTCTCCCGGGATGTGGCGGCGACCAAGGTGGACCAGGTCACTGAAGCCGCCCGAAAAAATGGTCATCCGCTGCAATGTGTCAGCGAGCCCATTGAATAACTGAAAATCCGAACAATATCTTCTTGAGAGTCAAAGACTTCAGTAACAAGTTTATCCAAGCGAGCCGAAAGGAAAATCTATGATTGCCCAGGAATTAGAAGTCAGCTTGCACATGGCCTTTGTCGAGGCACGCCAGCAACGCCACGAGTTCATCACCGTCGAACATCTG
>JAQGMZ010000084.1 GCA_028292045.1 Polaromonas sp.
GCTCAACATGATGATCGGCCTGATCCATCCGCCGTTCGGCATGCTGCTGTTCGTCACCAAGGCGCTGTCCGGCATTCCTATCGGAGAGATGATGAAGGAAGGCTGGCCCTTCCTCGCCATGCTCTTGCTGCTGTTGCTGGCCATGACGCTGTTTCCGCAGATCGTGCTGTGGCTGCCGCAGACCATGGGCTACGGGGGCAAATGAATGAGCCTTGACTACAGCACCGCCGCCTGTGAAACGGCCGACGTGGTCTGCGTCGCCAGCTGGAACGCCGACCTGGTGTTCCGCGTCGCCCGGCCCATCGCGCGCGGCGAGACCCTGATGGCCGGCGCCTTCGGCATCAGCCCCGGCGGCAAGGGCAGCAATGCCGCCGTGGCCGCAGCCCGCCAGGGTGCCCGCGTGGCGCTGATCGCGCGCATCGGCGACGACGACTTCGGCCGCATGGGCCTGGACCTGTGGCAGGCCGAAGGCATTGCCACCGGCCATGTCGAAGTGGCAGCGGGCGAGCGCAGCGGCGTGGCGCAAATCCTGGTCTATGACGACGGTGACAACAGCATTGCCGTGTACCCCGGCGCGGGCAGCGCCCTGGGCGCAGGGCATGCGCTGGCGGCTGCGGAACTGCTGACGCATTGCCGGGTCGTGATGGCCTCCTGCGAAGTGCCGGTCGAGGCCACGCTGCAGGCCTTTCGCCTGGCGCGGCAGGCCAATGCCATCACCGTGCTCAATCCGGCGCCCGCCCGGCCCTTGCCGGATGAGGTGCTGGCGCTGGTCGATGTGCTCACGCCCAATGAAAACGAACTGTTTGGCCTGGCCGGGCCCGGCTGCGCGGGGTCGATCGATGCGGCCGCCGCGCGGCTGTTGGCGCGCGGCACGCGCAGCGTGCTGGTCACGCTGGGCGCGGCCGGCTGCCGGCTTTTCCAGCGCGGCCAGGCACCCATCGATCTGGCGGGCCGTGCCATGCCGGTGGCCGACACCATCGGCGCCGGAGACACCTTCACCGGCTCACTGGCCGCCGCCCTGGCGCGCGGCCTGGCGCTGCCGGACGCAATGCGGTGGGCCAATGCCGCCGCCGCGCTGTCGGTGACGCGGCATGGCGCCATCAGCGGCATTCCGGCGCAGGCAGAAGTGGCCGCCCTGCTGGCTTGAACCCGGTCGGTGCGCAGCCGCTGGCAGGCGGTCGTGTCAGCTGGCGGTTTCAGCCTTTTTCAAGATGGCGTAAAGCTGGTCCTTGAGCTGCAGTTTTTCCTTCTTCAGAACTTCGATCTCGTCCGGCGTGGCCGGCTCGATGCGCGACTCCATGTTCAGGATTTGCTGGTCCACGGCGTTGTGCTCGTCGAACAGGCGGGTGAAATGTTTGTCGCTGGTTTTCAATTGCGTGATGAGGTCGCGGTATTCGGGAAACATAAAACTCCTGATAAAAACAAGCAGCGCCTGGCCCATTGAAGGCAGTACCGGCGGCGCGAGATGGAATCAATGTAAGCCAAAGCCGGGCCGGCGCTTGTAGTGCTTGTTCCCGCCAGCATGCGCCAAAGATTCCTGCAGTGCGTCAAGCGTGTTGCCGAGGCAGGAGCGCGCCGGGTCAAAAACCCGCCGGGTTATTTGATGGTCAGGATGTACTCGACCAAGGTCTTGGCATCGGCTTCGGAGACTTGAGCTTGCGGGGGCATGGGCATCTGGCCCCAAACACCGACACCGCCTTCCCGGATCTTCCTGGCCAGCCTGTCTGCGGCAGTGCTGTCGCCGTCGTATTTGGCAGCCACTTCCTTCATCGACGGCCCCAGCCGTTTCTGGTCAATGGCGTGGCAAGCCATACAGTTGGATTTCTTGAACAATTCTTCATTTGCGAAAGCCAATCCGGCGGAAAACAAGGCGCCGGCGGCCAAACCGGCTGCTACAACTTTGCGCATCGACATCGATTTCATAGTCATATTCATCTTGAGATTCCTGAAAGCCTTGATGGCCCAGCAGTTTTTCCTGTTGCATGGGCGGTGGTGGGGGTGGGCAGCCTGCCAACCGGCCGCACTTGGTCGGGGTTCGACAGTTCGGCCAGCTAAACATCAGGTGGGTGCCATTCGGTAAATTTCCCCTTCGTCCGTGGCGACGTACAGGTTGCCGTCCGGACCCTGGACCACCGAGCGGAAACGGCCCGCCGGCATCGGCAGCGACACGGTGCTTCTCCTAGCCGATAAGCCATCAGTGCTGATGTCCAGAATGTCGAGGCGGTTGCCGACCGGCGTGCCATGGATACCGATGCCCATGAAGGACACGACCATCTTTCCGTCCCAGTCCTTCCATTGTTTGCCGCTCAAGAACGTTCCTGATGACATGCCTTGCGACAAGCCATCGTTGTTCCAGGCGGGTTTCATGGCACCCGGATAGGTGCGAAGGTCGGTCATGGACATGAATGCGGACCGTTCCTTGTTGTCCATGGCACCCATCTGGTTGGGACTGTAGCCGCAGTAACTGGCGGGACAGTCACCACGGCCGTTGGTGTTGGGCCGAGGATCCCATCCGCCGTTTCCGCCCGGCACCAGCGCCGTTACCTCATCCGAATGCCAAGGGCCGTTTTCGGCTGTGAACGGTTGGTTGGTTCCCGGACGGAAGGTGATGCCTTGGGGATTGCGGTGCCCATAGGTATAAATGCGCGAATCGAATCCCTGCGGCGGATTGTTCCCCGCTGCAGCCTTGCCTTCGCGGTCGATGCGCAAGACCTTGCCGCCGATGCGCGTCGGGCTTTGCGGCACTTCGCCGTTGTGGGTATCGCCCGTGGTCACATAAAGAAATCCGTCGCTGGGCCCAAACCGCAGCCGCCCGCCGTTGTGGGCGCCCGGCCCGCCGAACGGAAGATCGCTTGCCGCGAGCTTGTAAGGGATTTCGGTCACGATGTCTTTACGGTCTGCCAGTTGTTTGCCATCGGCACTGACCGTGAAGCGCATGACGCGGTTGGTGGCGGGCGACGACATGCTGGAAGTGGAGTACACGTAAATGAAACGGTTCGAGGCGAAGTTGGGGTCGACCGCGACACCGGCCATGCCCGCCTGGCCCTCGCAGAACAGGTCATTGGCCGCAGTGGCGTAGCCTTGCGCATCCTTCATTCCCAGCAGGCGATTGACGGCGCCCGACGGCAGCCGAGCCGACAAGCCTTTGCATTTCTCGGTGAAAAACATCGTTCCGTCTGGCAGGAAAGCCATGTCCCACGGATTGCTCAACTTCGACAACACGGTGGTTGAGGTTAGATTCGGCGCTTGTACCGGCCCCTGCACCATTTGCGGCCCTGCAGAGCAAGCAGCCAGAATGCCAGTGCCTGCCAATAGCATGTAGCTGGCAAGTCTTCCAAGCCGCGCGGTTGGTGCTTGGTTTTGACCGGCGAGAATTTTTTTCTTCTTCAACATCATCATGTCTCCAGTTTGGGGTGGCCAAGGCGTCAGACATGACGCATGTCGCCAATTCAATTGTGGCGTCGGCCAAGCTCGAGGTCAATCAGGACTACGGAAATTCGGCACGGGGTTTTCGCTTACGCCCGAAGCCGCAAGTCATTGACCGCACGAGGCAGTTGCGTGCCCATGGCCTCAGGTTTACGCCGATGGAACGGGCGTGCAAGCCCGCGTTAATTCGCAGGTCAATGGTCAAGGGTCAAGGGCCAGGACCATGGGGTCTGGGCCGGCATGCCTGGCCCGGCCGCGTTGCAGGCGTCGGCGTAGTCTGAGGCATGTGCGGGAGATTCATGGCATTTCGGAGCGGCCTGGCGCTTGGGTCCGCCCCGGAATGCAACGTGTGTCAGGCGCCGTCCGGCTTGATCTGCGCGCGCGCAATCACCGCTTTCCAGCGCGTCTGCTCGGACTTGATGAAGGCATCGAATTCGGCGCCGGTGCTGCCCACGGCCAGGGCTGTTTCCTGCCCCAGTTTTTCCTTGACCTGGTCGCTGCGCGACGCCTTGATGGCCTCGGCCTCGAGCTTGGCGATATGGGCCTTGGGCCACTTGCTGGGCGCCATCAGGCCGTACCACTGGGTCATCTCGAAACCTTTGTAGCCCTGCTCGGCCACGGTGGGCACGTCGGGCAGCTGCGGCAGGCGCTGCGCGGTGCCGGTGGCGATGCAGCGCAGCTTGCCGGCCTTGATGAAGGCCAGCAGCGCCGGCGCGCCGACCGAGGCGGCCTGCAGCCGTCCGCCCATCAGGTCGGTCAGCATCGGGCCGGTTCCCCGGTAGGGCACATGCACCATGAAGGTTTCGCTCACCATCTTCAAATACTCGAACGCCAGGTGGCCGGCACTGCCGTTGCCGGCCGAGCCGTAGTTCAGCTGGCCCGGCTTGGTCTTGGCGTAGGCGATGAATTCCTTGAGGTTTTTCACCGGCAGGTCGGGGTGCACCACGTACAGGCTGGGCACCTTGGATACCAGCGTGATCGGCACGAAGTCCTTGTTGGCGTCGTAGGGCAGCTTGGGAAAGATGTAGGGGTTCACCGCCAGGGTGCCGATGTGGCCCAGGATCAGCGTGTGCTCGTCGCTGCTGGCGGCCACTTCCTGCATGGCGATGTTGCCGGCGGCGCCTGGTTTGTTGTCCACGAAAACGTTCTGGCCGATGGTCTTGGCCATCTCGCTGGCCACGGCGCGGGCGACGATCTCGGAGCTGCCGCCCGGCGCAAACGGCACGACCAGGCGCAGCGGCTTGCTGGGCCACGCCGGCTGGGCGTGCAATGGGGGCAGCCACAGGCCGGCGGCGGCAGCGGCGCCGGTCTTGATCAGGTTGCGGCGGTTCAGGGGGAATGGGTTCATCGGGACTCGCTTGAAGGTGAAAGGGCTGGCGCCACTGCTTTGGCCGGCCGTCTGCGGTGGCCGGATGCGCCAGACTTTACCCGCAGCGCCCCGGTTATGACCAGATGGGGAAAACCACAGGCCGGGCAGCCCGGGCCTTGTCGCTGCCCAGGCTGCCGGAATTACTTCTTCCCGCGAATCCGGGCCAGTTCGGCCTGCGTGGCGTTCCAGTTGTCCATGCCGACTTCGGCGCCGATCTGGGCATACACCCGGGTCAGCTGGTTGCGCATCCGGTCGGCTTCGACCGGAGACAGTTCATTGACCAGCATGCCCTTGGCCTTGAGCTCAGCGACGGCCCTGGAGGCTTCTTCGCGGGTGTCCTTGCGCTCGAAGTCGCGGCTGGCTTTTGCGGCATCGCTCAAAACCTTCTGCTCGTCCTTGGACAGCTGGTCCCACCATTTCTTGCTGACCAGCACGATCCACGGGCTGTAGACATGGTTGGTCACGGTCAGGTACTTTTGCACCTCGTAGAACTTGCTCGACAAGATGGTGTTGAACGGGTTTTCCTGGCCGTCGACCGTCTTGGTTTCCAGCGCGCCGAACAGCTCGGAAAACGCCATCGGCACCGCATTGGCGCCCAGGGTCTTGAAGCTGTTCAAAAACACGTTGTTCTGCATCACCCGCAGCTTGATGCCGTCCATGTCCTCGACCTTGGTGACCGGGCGCTTGCTGTTGGTCAGGTTGCGAAAGCCGTTTTCCCAGTACACCAGGCCGACCAGGCCTTTTTCCTGCAGCTTGTCCTTGATTTTTTCGCCGATGGGGCCGTCGAGCAAGGCGTCGGCTTCCTTGGCGTTGCTGATCAGGAAAGGCGTGTCCCACAGCGCCATTTCCTTGGTGATGCCAACCAGCGTGGCGGTGGAACCGACCATCATTTCCTGCGCGCCGCCGATCAGGGCCTGCTGCATCTGGGTGTCGGGGCCGAGCGCGGCGGCGCCGATGGCGCGCACCTTCATCTTGCCGCCCGAGGCTTTGTCCACCGCGTCGGCAAACACCTTGGCGGCGCGGCCTTGGTTGCTGGCTTCGTTCAGGCCGTAGCCGAAACGGATCAGGCGCGGCTTGATGTCTTGCGCCAGCGCGGAAAACGAGGCGGTGAGCACAGCGGCCGTGGCGGCGGCGATCGCGGTTCTGCGAAGAAAAGTCATGGAAAATCTCCTGGATTGAGGGGAAAAAGCAAAAAAGGAATCAGCGCATCCACGCGACGGGCGCGGTGACGATCTGGGGAAAGACGACGAACAGCGCGAGTATCAGCACATAGGTGATGAGAAAAGGATTGACGCCCTGGATGACCCTGTGCAGCGGCAGCCGGCCGACGCCGGCCTCCACATTGAGCACCTTGCCCACGGGCGGCGTGATCAGCCCGATGGCGCCGTTGAGCACGAACATCAGGCCGAAATACACCGGGTCGATGCCGGCCTTCACCGCAATCGGCAGCATCACCGGCGCAAAGATCAAGATGGTCGGCGTCAGGTCGAGCGCGGTGCCGACGATGACCAGCACCACCATCATGACCGCCATCAGCAGCTTGGGGCTCTGGATCAGCGGGCCGAGCCAGCCCGTCAGCGTGCCCGGCAGGTCGGCCAGCGTGATCATGTAGCTGGCCACCTGGGCGCCGGCGCACAAAAACATGACGATGGCGGTGGTCTTGCCCGCCCGCACCAGCACGCCGTGGATTTCGGCGATTTTCATTTCGCGGTGTACGAACAGCGCGACAAACAGCGCATAGAACGCGGCCACCACGGCGGCTTCGGTCGGGGTGAAAATGCCGGTCTTCATGCCGCCGATGATGATCAGGGGCATCAGCATCGCCCAGAAGGCCTTGGCGGTGGCGCGCAGCTTTTCCTTCAGCGGCAGCGGCTGGCCCTGCGGCAGGTCCATCTTGCGCAGCACCAGCTTCCAGGCCACGATCAGGCCCAGGCCCATGATGATGCCGGGCACGATGCCCGAGATGAACAGCGCCGAAATCGAGGTGTTGGTGGTCACGCCGTAGATCACGAAGGGCATGGACGGCGGAATGATGGGCGCGATGATGCCGCCCGAGGCGATCAGCCCGGCCGAGGTGTGCATCGGGTAGCCCTGCGACCGCATCATCGGCAGCAAAATCGTCGCCAGCGCGGCGGTGTCGGCCAGCGCCGAGCCGCTCATGCTGGCCATCATCACGGCGGCGGCTATCGCCACGAAGCCCAGCCCGCCGCGGATATGGCCGACCCAGGCCTGCGCCATGGCGATGATGCGCTGGCTGATGCCGCCCGAGTTCATCAGCTCGCCGGCCAGGATGAAAAACGGCACCGCCAGCAGCGGAAAGCTGTCCACCCCGGCGACCAGGTTCTGCG